>JBMYMN010000152.1:0-5927 GCA_049597355.1 Luteolibacter sp. | reverse complement strand
ACTTGTGCTTGGTTCCATGGTGGCGTCCGCTTGCCCGCAAGCCAATCGTGAGCGGTTAGGGTGACGCTCTCCTCAGGTTTGTATCCGATGTAGATCTCGGTGGTCTCGCTGAAGGTGGGTTCGAGTTCGTCCCACCACTTGTCGTAGAAGGCACGCATTGTTTTTACTTGCTCAGGGTGTTTTGTGGCAACGTTGGTCTTCTGGCTAGGATCGTTAGACATGTCATAGAGCTCGGTGCCATTGACGAGACGCCAGCGATCATCCATTACCGATGACTTGCGCCACTTGATTGGATTCACCACTCGCTGAGAGTCGGTGACAATGTAGCGATGGGTCCAGTCGACTTTTCTCTTGGGATCCATCATCGCGTGAATGGAGATGCCATCAAACTCATAGCCAGTAGGCGCTTTGGATCGGGTCATGGCCAGCAGGGTTGGGGTGATGTCTATGGCGTGGGTGATCTGCTTAACCTTGTAGTGCTTGTTGAGTTCGCCCTCAGGCCAGTGGAGAAAGAAGGGGACACGGTGCCCGCCATCGTATTCCGAGCCCTTTTGGCCGCGCATACCGGCATTGAAGACCTGCGCACCGCCTGCAGTGCCGTTATCGGTAGTGAAGATGAAAATGGTGTTGTCGGAAATGCCCAACTTCCTGAGTAAGGCACGCGTTTTGCCGATATTGTCATCGATGTTGGAGATCATGCCAAAGAAAGACTGCAGGAAGGGAGAGCGATCCTCATAGAGGTCTTGCCACTTTTGTGGGCAGTGCATGGGGCCGTGGGGTGCGTTGGTGGAAATGTAAGCGAAAAAGGGTTTTCTCTCTTTGGCACAATTGCTGATGAAGGCATTGGCCTGCTCAAAGAAGACATCCGTGCAAAAGCCCTTAGCGGGTTCGGGGATGCCATTGCGGAAGTATTTGCCGTCGAAGTAGGAATTGTTCCAGTAGTCGGGCGTCTGTCCCACACCACCACCACCGTGGTAGTATGCAAGGTCGAAGCCGCGGTCGTGTGGGCGGTAGGGGTGGTTGTCGCCGAGGTGCCACTTGCCAAACATGCCAGTCGTGTAGCCGTTGTCCTTGAGCATGCGGGCGATGGTGATTTCGTTGGTGCGCAACATCGAGCGGCCACGAATGGTGTGCCAGACGCCGGTCCGGTTGGTCCAATGACCGGTCAGGAGCGCGGCGCGGGTGGGGGAGCAAGTGGGGGCCACGTGGTATTGCTCCAATACAGAAGATTCGTAATACAGTTGGTCCATGTGCGGCGTCTTGATCACCGGGTTGCCGTGGCAGCCGAGATCACCATAGCCTTGGTCGTCTGTGATGACCATGATGACGTTGGGTTTCTCAGCCGCGAGAGAGGCAAGTGAGAGCAAGCCGATGAAGTAGATGAAGAATTTCATTAGTTTGAATCAAAACGGCTCATATATTGGAGATGTGTCAGATGAATCACGAAATGGTGAATTGCCATGGCACTGTTTGCAATGGCATGTGTCAGTCCAACTGAAATAGATTGAAGACCCCATGAATCGCCGACAATCCATTAAGACCACTGCTTTCGCAGGAGCTGCAATGGCTGTAGGGCTTCGTCCGCAAGCCAGTTTGGGTTTTGTGGGGCCCAAGGGAGGGGATCTGGATTCTGCACTGCAGATTCTCAATCTCTACCAGAAACAACCCCAGACCACACTGGATCTGTACTCTGCGATCTACAAAGTTCTCGCGAGTGAGCCCAACGCCAGCTTCGCCGCAGTGGCTTCGAACCCTCGTGTTCAGACCTTGTGTAAGGAGCACAGAATCACCCATCTGGGTGGCCCGATGCTAGGCTGCCTCCAACCGGATGGTGCCAAGGTCTGGATCCGCACACTGAAGCCTGCCGCCGTTGAGGTGAAAGTCGATATCGGAGGTAAGGAAATGGTTTTTGGCCCGGTGAAGAGTACGCTTGCAAGTGATCTCACCGCCATCGTCAAAGTGAAGGGTCTCCAGCCGGCGAGCACAACGCCTTACAGGGTTTGCATTGATGGAGACGAAGTGAAGATTTCAAAGCACGCGGCCATCACCACACCACCTGCCGACCCATCCGATAAAACCCGCATTGCTTTCGGAACCTGCCAGCATCGTTGGGGTATTGCTCATCGCGATAACACCAATCAAATTCTCAAACAGCAGCCGCATGCCATGTTGATGTATGGCGACATTGCCGTGCAGGACCGCAACAATGTTCTCGGGATGCACCGCGCGGACTACGCTCTGCGCGATACCCACCAGACATGGCAGGATCTTGCGAGTTGCACTCCGCTTTACACCTCTTGGGATGATCACGACTACTTTGACAACGATCTCTCAGGGATCCCCAAGAACTTTACGGATGAGGACAGGAGGGGAGTGCGCAAGGTTTGGACACAGGCATGGAATAATCCATACTATGGCCTGGGAGACGAAGGAGGCGGTATCTTCCACCACACGACCATCGGGCCGGTGGACATCATCATGACCGATAACCGCTACTTTCGCTCCAAGCAGGGTAAGCATCGCTTTCTTGGGCCGAAACAGATGGCATGGTTAAAAAAGACACTGCTCGCCTGCAAGGGTCAGTTCATTGTCATGAGCTGTGGCACCATGTGGAGCGATATGGTTTCCAAGGGGAAGGACTCATGGAAGGTATTCGACCCTGAAGGGCGTGAAGAAATCTTTCAGCTAATCGAAGACAACAAGATTCCCGGGGTGCTCTTGATATCAGGCGATCGACATGGTGCTCGTGGGTTCAAGCACACACGCCCATCCGGACACGTGTTCTACGAATTTGAACCCGCCAGCTTGGGCGGGCGCAGTGGTCCCCCAGTGACCAGCCCCAAATGGAATGGACAGCTCTACGGTTTCGATAACAAGTTTGCCTTCGGAGAATTTACCTTCGATGTCTCCAAAGAAGATCCAGAAGTGACCTTCCGCTTGGTTGAGCACAGTGGCCGCACGCTCTACGAGTTGACCCTGAAGCGCAGTAAACTGACCCCCACCTAGCGAGCCATTGCGCAAACTTTCCTTTGACGGTGAGTTTGTGGCGGGTTGTGCTGGTGGATGCGTTTTTCTCCAAATCTTGTCCGACTCCTCGCCGGGGCTCTTTTTATTGGGTCTGCGGCGGCTTCAAATGCTGAAACAGTCGCTGAATTTTCTCCTCAAGAAGCCAAGTCTCTCGGCTGGCAAATTGTCAATGATGGTGTCATGGGTGGTCTGTCAAAGGGACAGCTTGATGTTTCTGACGAGGGCATCCTAACTTTCAAGGGGTTGCTCTCATTGCGAAACAACGGGGGATTTTCTTCGCTGCGTAGCAAAAGCTTGAAGATGGATCTGGGTGATGCCGGGGGAGTAAAACTACGGGTGAGAGGTGATGGCCGAACCTACCAGATGCGCTTTAACACCGATGCCCGGTTTCGTGGCATGGAGATTTCTTTCAAGGCTGATTTTAAAACGCGCAAAGGCGAGTGGGTTGAGGTTACGCTGCCTTTCGATCGTTTCGTTGGCAGCTTCCGTGGAATGACTTTAGGCAATGAGAAGTTCGATCCCTCCAAGATCAGTCGCGTGGGTATGTTGATTGCCGATAAGAAAGAGGGTGCGTTCCAATTGCAGGTCGACTGGATACGCCCGCTCAGATTTCTGGAGCCTGATTGATGATTTTCTTCACTCAATCTACAAAGCAGCAAGCTGAACGCCATGCTGAATAACTCGGCTCGTGAAGAGGGGGATCAGGTTTCCGGTGCTCACTAAGCTCACCTTCATACCGGACCTTACCGCGTCACATGTCGCGCCAAGTTTTGGGCCCGAGGGTAGATGGGGTTGCCTAGGGGCCGGGCGGGTCGGTGTTGTGGTGATTGAAGGGTAGGGTGGAGGCTAAGAAGAGTGAACTACTTGCCAAGTGAGCTTTCGCATCTCTAGCTTTCTCTGGTGATCAGCCGCGAAATCAAGGAGCGGCTCGAGAAGTTGGGTGTGATGCCCAACAAGCAACTCGGGCAGAACTTCCTCATCGACCCGAACATAGCGGAGTGGATTGTATCCTGTTTGGATCTGCAACCTGACGATGCAGTGGTCGAAGTAGGTCCGGGGGTGGGTTCATTGACTAAGTATTTGGTGGGGTGCTGTCGACGGGTAATTTTGATTGAATTCGACAACAAGCTGGCCGCCGGTCTGAAGGACCACTATCGAGATGATCCATCAGTCGAGGTTCATCACGCTGATGGTGCCAAGTTTGATGGCCGTCAGCTCTTCAAACACGGTCCAGTGAAGTTTTTGGGCAACCTGCCTTACAGCGCGGGTGGTGCGATTATGAAGAACCTCCTTAGTCGTCCACATCCATACTCGCGCGCGGTGCTGATGTTGCAGAAGGAGGTGATTGAGCGTCTCCACGCCAATCCGGGCAGTAAGGACTATGGCGTACTCAGCCTGCGCACTCAGGTAAACTGGGATGTGGATATTCAGCGCACGGTGCCACCGGAGGCCTTTCATCCGCGTCCACGCATCGACTCCAGCGTCGCCATTCTCACACCGCGCAAGAACCCCCTGCCGTTCGATTGGCGACTTTTTGATGAACTCATCCGCCGCGGTTTTTCTCAGCGTCGCAAGCAACTCAAGAAACAACTCCCTGATGATACTGATTGGGAAACCATTTCGAAGAGTTTGGGGGTGCCTGTAACGGCACGTGCGGAAGAGCTTTCACTTGAGCAATGGATTGAGCTAACCCGCTGTGCCGACACCCATCCGCTAAAACACACACCGCAGAAAGATGCTGAGATGTTCGATGTGGTAAACGAGCAAGATGAGGTCATCACGCAGAAGACTCGGGCCGAAGTGCATGCGGCGGGTCTTATCCATCGAGCAGTACACATCTTTGTGATCGGAAAGAAAGGGCAACTACTCTTGCAAAAGCGCTCCATGCTCAAAGATGTTCACCCAGGTGATTGGGACTCGAGCGTAGCTGGACACGTGGATGCCGGGGAGAGCTATGAGGCTGCCGCCGTTCGTGAGCTGGAGGAGGAAATGGGTATTATCGTTGATGAGCCGCCTCAAGAACTCCGGCACATCAAGCCCTGCGAAGGTACGGGATGGGAGCACGTGAAACTCTATCGGGTGCCATACTCGGGTCCCATATCTTATCCCGCCGCTGAGATTGATTCTGCTCTGTGGTTTCCCCTTGAGGAAGTGGAAGCGTGGCTTGAGGCCAGGCCCGAAGATTTTGCCTCTGGCTTCATCGAATGCTGGAAAGCTCTTAAGGAAGGTGAATGATGGCTATGATGCATCGCGCCCTGATCATCTTTTTGCCAGTCATTCTCTTTTCGGCCTGCAAGCCGAAGCCGAAGCCTCTGGAATGGGAAGTGGTAGGAGTCTATCCGCATCAGACAGACTGTTATACGCAGGGGTTGGAATTTTACAAAGGTGCGTTGTTTGAGAGTGGAGGCCAGTATGGGGAATCCAAGTTGCGCCGTGTGGAATCCAAGACGGGTGAGGTGCTCAGAGAACGCCGACTGCCCGCCCAGATCTTTTCCGAGGGCCTGACTGTGGTGGGAAACGACCTATGGTTGCTGACTTGGAAGGCAGGCAATGCCTACGTCTTCGATCGTGAGACCTTTGAATTGAAAGCCACCCATCACTTTGAGGGTGAAGGATGGGGACTTGCTTGGAATGGCGAGCAGTTGATCATGAGCAATGGCACGAACAAGCTGATGCTGCGCAATCCACAGGACTTCTCCATAGAGGGAGAGATTGAGGTGATGCGCGAGGGCAAGCCGCAAAGTGCACTCAATGAACTTGAATACGTGGATGGTGAGATTTATGCCAACATTTACCAACACGACATCATTGTGCGCGTTGATGCAAAGAACGGCAACGTGACCGGGGTGCTTGAGTTATCCGAATTGCGCAAGCAGCTGACGGATAAAAAAGACGCTGCC
>JBMYMN010000151.1:0-6006 GCA_049597355.1 Luteolibacter sp. | reverse complement strand
AGAGCGGCGAAGGGGTTTTTCGGATAGATGTCGTTCTCTGTGTAAGAGCTGAGGAAGGATCCCATGTCGTCGCGGCTGACGCCGAGAGCAGTTTGGGTGAGGTCGTTGGTGCCGAAGCTGAAGAATTGGGCGTGCTTCGCGATTTCGTCGGCGGTCACAGCACCACGGGGCACCTCGATCATGGTGCCGACGAGGTATTTGAACTTCACGTCCTTCTTCTTCATCACCTCCTTGGCCACGCGGTGGATGATTTCGGTCTGGAGCTCAAGCTCGCGGGCATAGCCAACGAGGGGAACCATGACTTCCGGCTCAACGTCGATACCCTTCTTCACGCACTGCGCAGCAGCTTCGAAGATGGCCTGGGCCTGCATCTCGGCAATCTCGGGGTAGGAGATGGCGAGGCGGCAACCGCGGTGACCGAGCATGGGATTGAACTCGTGCAGGTCGTGCACGCGCTGCATGATGGTTTCGACTTTCACGCCTAGGGTGCGGGCGAGGTCCATTTGCTGCTCCTTGGTGTGGGGCAGGAATTCGTGCAGCGGCGGATCCAGTAGGCGGATGGTGCCGGGCTTGCCGTCGAGGGCCTTGAAGATGCCGAAGAAGTCCTTGCGCTGATGCGGGAGGAGCTTCTTGAGGGCAGCACGACGATCCTTCTCGTTGTCGGCGAGGATCATTTCGCGCATGGAGTCGATGCGATCTCCCTCGAAGAACATGTGCTCGGTGCGGGTGAGGCCGATGCCTTGGGCGCCGAAGGCGACCGCGGTCTTGACCTGCTCGGGAGTGTCGGCGTTGGTGCGGACACCCATCTTGGTGGCTTGAGCACACCAGTCCATGAGCTTGGCGAAGTTCTTGAACTTCTCGGTCTTCTGCGAAGCCTTCTTGTTCTGGATGAGACCGGTGATGATCTCGGAAGGCTCGGTGGCGAGCTTGCCGCCATAAACGGTACCTTCGGTGCCGTCGATGGAGAGGAAGTCGCCTTCCTTGAAGGTCTTGCCGCCGGCTTTGACGGTCTTCTTGTCGTAGTCGATCTGAACGGCGTCAGCACCGCAGATACAAACCTTACCCATCTGACGGGCAACCAGAGCGGCGTGCGAGGAGACACCACCACGGGAGGTGAGGATGCCTTCTGCAGCGATCATGCCGCGAAGATCCTCCGGGGAGGTTTCGACGCGAACCAGGAGGACTTTCTCGCCCTTGGCAGCGGCAGCCTCAGCACGGTCGGCGTTGAGGTAAACCTTACCGGAAGCAGCACCGGGACCTGCGGGGAGACCCTTGGCGATGACCTTGGCCTTCTTGACTTCGGCGTGGTCGAACACGGGAGCAAGCAGTTGGTCGAGCTGATCGGCGGGGTTACGCAGCACGGCGGTCTTCCAGTCGATGAGCTTTTCTTTGACCATGTCGGCGGCGAACTTCAGTGCAGCAGCAGCGGTGCGTTTGCCGTTGCGGGTCTGCAACATGTAGAGCTTGCCTTCCTGAATGGTGAACTCGACGTCCTGAACATCCTTGAAGTGCTTCTCGAGGATCTTGCGAATCTTAAGGAGATCCTTGTAAGCCTTGGGAAGGGCCTTCTTCATGCCGGACACGGGATCCGGCGTGCGGACACCGGCGACGACGTCCTCGCCTTGGGCGTTGACGAGGAACTCACCGTAGAGCTCATTCTTGCCGTTTGCCGGGTTGCGGGTGAAGGCCACGCCAGAACCAGAGTTGGAACCGGTGTTACCGAAGACCATGGCCTGCACGTTGACGGCAGTGCCCCACTCGGCGGGGATGTCGTACTTGCGGCGATACACAATGGCGCGGTCGTTCATCCAGGAGCTGAAGACCGCACCAGCGGCTCCTACGAGTTGCTCCCAAGGGCAAGACGGGAAGCCCTTGCCGGTGCGCTTCTTGACGAGTTCCTTGAAGGAGGCAACCAGAGCCTTGTTGTCTTCGGCGGTCAGGTCGGAGTCGACGATGTCCTTGCCGTAGTTCTTTTCCTTATAGACTTCGATGGCGTGCTCGAATGGCTCGTGATCTTCACCGGGGCGCTTCTGCACACCGAGCACCACGTCACCATACATCTGAATGAAGCGGCGGTAACAGTCCCAAGCAAAACGCTCATTCTTGGTGGCCTTGGAGAGGGCCTCGACGGTTTCGTCGTTGAGGCCGAGATTAAGAACGGTGTCCATCATGCCGGGCATGGAGTCGCGTGCACCGGAACGCACAGCGAGAAGGAGAGGGAAGCCGCTGGCGTCACCGAACTTGGTGCCCATGATCTTCTCCATGTTGGCAACACCGGCTTCCATCTGACCGCGGAGGGTCTTGGGATAGGTGCGCTTGTGATCATAGAAGTAGGTGCAGACTTCTGTGCTGATGGTGAAGCCGGCCGGAACGGGCAGACCGATGAGAGTCATTTCGGCAAGGTTGGCGCCTTTACCGCCAAGCAGCTCTTTCATTTTGCCGTGGCCGTCCGCTTTGCCCGCACCCCAGGTGTAGACGTATTTGGTGGACTTGGCCGATTTGGCGGAGGATTTCTTGGCAGTGGGTTTCTTGGCCTTTTTGGGGGCCTTCTTCTTAGTAGCCATCGTGATATTCGTGTGGTGTTAGGGGAATTGCCGGCAGGCTTGGTTGGGTGGGTAGAACCAATTCAAGAGAGGAAAGTGATTCCCAGTGCCGGATAAAATGCGCGCGAAGCTAGGCAACCCGCCAGAGGGTGTCAATGCCTCCGTGAGGCAGGAAACCCTGAAACATTGCAATTATTCTGCTTAAACCACGAATGCTTACCAATGATCACGAATTTGTTGTCAATTCGGCCGGATTCGGGTTTCTGAAAAGTAAGCAGTCTGAGATTGATCGGAGGCGCTCCAACATACATGCGGGCATGCCTCGTTGGTCCCCCTTCGAGCCTATCGTGGTTAGAAAAGCTACCTCATCCCGCGCATCAGGAGTTCCGTATTGGACTTGGTCTCCTTGAGATTGCTGAGCAGAGTTTCGATAGCGTCGCCAACAGGCAGGCCCGCCAACTGTCGGCGGATGTCTACCACCTTGACAAATTCGTCGGGGTGATAGAGCCGATCATCGTTGCGGGTGCCGGACTCATTAATGTGGATTGCCGGGAAAACGCGGCGCTCGGCAAGTTCGCGATCCAAACGGACCTCCATGTTGCCTGTGCCTTTGAATTCCTCAAAGACCACGTCGTCGGCGCGGCTTTCGGTTTCGATCAGTGCAGTGGCGAGAATGGTCAGTGATCCACCTTCTTCGCAATTGCGCGCGGCGCCGAAAAACTTGCGAGACTTTTGCAGAGCGGCGGGGCTGACACCTCCCGATCCTATGGGGCCACCCTGCATGGATTGGTTGTGACCACGAGCCAGACGGGTGAGGCTGTCGAGCAGAAGAATGACATGCTTGCCGCGCTCGACCATACGCTTGGCACGATCCAGCACCAAGTCGGCAACCTGAGCGTGACGCTTGGGGGCTTCGTCGAAGGTAGAGGCATACACTTGGGCACCGACAGTTTCCTCGAAGTCGGTGACTTCCTCGGGACGTTCGTCGAGCAGCAAAATCACCAATTCGCATTCGGGATGGTTGGCCTTGATCGACTTGGCAATCTGTTTGAGGAGGATGGTTTTGCCACCGCGTGGTGGAGCAACAATGATGCCACGCTGGCCTTTGCCGAGTGGAGCGATGATGTCGATCACGCGCACCGAATGGAACTCGGAGCCCTCCCCTTCAAGGTGCAGGCGGTCATCGGGAAACTGGGCGGTGAGTTTTTCAAACTCCTTGTTAGCCTCATAATCAACAACCGGCACACCCTCGACTTCGAGCACTTCACCCGCGGTCAGATATTTGCCACGCTCCTTGGGAGCATGAACGCTGACCCTCACCAATTGACCGGGACGCATGCTGTATTCGCCCACCAACTGGTTGTTGAGATGGATATCATCGGGGCTGGGGCGGAAGCTGCGCTCGGGATCGCGCAACATGGAATACTTGTCCTTAGCATTTTCCAAAACCCCGGTGCATTCAAGGCGGGCACCCTCGGTGCTGAAAAACTGCAGCAATTCGTGAATGAGTTGGGCCTTGGGAATACCACCCTGAATGCGGGCAGGACAGGCCTCGGCCATGGCCTGTAGTTCACTCAGCGGCTTCTGCCGAAATTTGTTGATGTCGATCTTCTCAGGCACCGGTATGGAGGGCGCAGTTTCGGCTGCAATCTCGGTGACAGTTTCGGTCGCTTCGGAGGCACCGGTTGTCTCGCTCAATTCGTTGGAATCGGCGGGTTGGGGTTCGTCACTGGGGGTCATGGGGGTGGTTGGGAAATGATTGGGAGAATCGCCGGACCTGCCGACGGAGGGTTTCGGGCTCACCCTCGTTCCAAAACACCACGTCTGCGCGGGACATTTTGTCGGAAATGGGCAGTTGAGCGCCGATCATGGACTCGATCAGACAATCGTCCAATCCATCGCGGGCCTTGAGCCGTTGGACTTGTGTGTCGCGGGATGTGGCGACGACCAGAACGCTTTGCTGGCCGAGTTCCAAGTCCTTTTCGTAGAACAGGGGTACATCCGCAATGAACAAATCCACACCCTGTTTAGCCGCCTCGTCCCGGGAAGCAAGACATTCCTCCATCACCTTGGGGTGCAGGATTCCTTCCAATTTGGCCCGATGGGCGTTGTTTCCGAAGACTTGCTCGCGCAGGAATGCGCGATTCACACGGCCTTCGCCATCCGCGGCCTCATTACCAAAGGCGTCTTGGATGGACTCCAACACGCCAGCGTCGGAGTCGAGAAGCCGACTAACTGAAGCATCGCAATCAAAGATCACCATGTTGGGCAGGAATTCGCGCAGCAAACCACAAACTGTCGACTTGCCGCAGGCGATGCCGCCGGTAAGCACCATAAAGCATGTTTTACCGCTTGAGGTCATTGTAGGGTAAGGCCGGGTGGTTTGCGCAGTCCGAAGGCAACCGGCAGCATGGCCAGCAGTACCCCCGCTAGTCCTCCTCCGACGATCAGCAAAAGGTCGTGGTTAGGCAGATTTGGCGCTCCTGTAACCTCAAAGCCGATCATCTCAATATTCTCCACAATCACCCCGTAGATCCCCTGCCAGAATTTCACCACGCTGAAAACACCAAGCATCACGAGCAGCAAGTTTTCTACCAGTGCATGGAGGAATAAGATCCAGACCGGGGTGCCGAAACTGCGCATCAGCGCAAGCAGATAGGAATCCTGACGGTATTCCAGCCAAGCGATGCTGCCGAGAGTCATTGCCAGAATCAAGCAGCAGCCCGCTACCAGCAACCGCCGCACCATATCTTGAATGCCCTGAATACGCTCCAGTTCCCGCAGAATTTCAATGGCCGATGTGACGGTGACCTGGCGCCCATCGGCTTTGGAATACGCTCTGACTTCTTGGACAAACTGCTCTACCTCATCGATCGAGGTTAAATTGACCAGCATATGATGGACATAACCACTACGCTTGAGGATCAAAGCCATCTCCTCGGTGACAAGCAAAGCGTGCTTGGAACCGGTTAGGCCCTCCAACCATTGTGGCATCAGGCGAGTCACTGCTTGTACTCTGAAGCTGCCAAGCTCGATATTGACGATGTCGTGATACGGTTCGCGACGGTCTAAAAGTTCAATGGGTGATATGACTTGAGAGTCCATTTGTCCCACACCCATGGTGCGTGGAGAAGGTTTGGTGAAGACTGGAATCGAACGATTTGCTTGGACGTTTTCAATTTTAGCAGTCGTGATCAGCTGCGTCGTGAAGTGAAATTTTTCTGGCCCGAAACGCGCCGCCCACATCAACTCGTCGGCCTCATTCCTGAGCGTCATTGATGCAGCGCGCTCCCTGCCAACCTGTTCGACCACATGGACTCTCAGCGCAGAGCTGCGACGCAGCTGCAATTCAAGTTCTCGTTCAACCTGGGCGAACATGGCCAAAGCCACCACTCCCAACGCAGCAAGCAACGCGGGTATTAGGATCTTGACCATCACCGGGAAGGGGTTTTCAAGCCAGCGC
>JBMYMN010000150.1:0-6008 GCA_049597355.1 Luteolibacter sp. | reverse complement strand
GGTCGCTCCGAAGATGTCCGTGAGCACATCGATGGCTCGGCCATGCTCGCCTCCCGGCTCTGCAGCCGCCTACAGATTTCAGGTGCTCGCCGAAAGCTGATCATGTTTCTGGTAGATAATCACCTCATCTTCTGGCGCACCGCCACCACCCGCAACCTGGACGACCCCGAAGTGATCGGGGAGTTCGCCGCTGTGGTAAAGAACCAGTCGAATCTGGATGCACTCTTTCTCTTCACGTATTGCGATTCCAATGCAACCTCTCCAGAATCTTGGAATGGCTGGAAGCAAAGCCTGATGTTCCAACTCCACGCCGCTACCACCAGTTTCCTCGAACAGGGACGTGAGCAATACGATGCCCTGCTCGACGAAGATCGAATCGCTCTCAAGCAAGCAGTGATGAAAACCATGAGAGACAAGAGCAAGGTGGAGGTTGAAGAGCACTTCGAGCGCATGCCAGACTCGGCCTTTCACTACCGCTCGGCCAAGCATCTGGTAACCCAGATCCGCACAGTCCGCCAATTTCTCAAGAGCGAAAAGAAGCAATCCAACTCAAATGCCTTCGCCATCAATTGGATGGACTACTCGAACAAGGCCTATACCGAGATGATCTTGGCGGCTCGCGATCGTCCCTTGTTGTTGGAGAAAATCTGCTGTGCGCTAGCTCGTGAGCAGATCAATATTCTCTCCGCCGATCTCTTTACCAGGGAGGATGGTATCGTAGTGAACATCTTCCGCGTCTGCACCACCAACTTTGAAACCGTCTCCAGTCCAAGCACTCGCAAACGCTTCCTGAAAAGCTTTGAGGAAATCCAGAATCGCGCCGAGTTCAATCCCGCGAACTACCTCAAGCCACAACAAAACTTCCTCGCTGCGCGCACTGACAAGGAAATTCCGGTCCCGGTGAGAGCTTACATCAATAATCGGTTGCACCCAACCTGCACCACCATTGAGCTTCAGGCTCTCGACCGCATCGGCTTGCTCCACGACCTTTTCCATACCATCAACAAGTATAACCTCAACACCGCCCACGCCCGCATCTGCACTGAAAAGGGTGTTGCCATGGATACCCTCTATCTGACTACCGCCGAGGGAGGAAAAATCGAGGATGAGGGGATGCTTGAGCTGCTGGAACGTGAATTTACCGAGGTTATTTCAAGGGTTGAAGACGAGCCGACATAAAGCCAACATCACATCAAGACACCGCATGTCAGTCCCCCATGACTCTTGACTTTGGGCCCATGACTGACAGCAAAGCCGCCAAAAATTACAGTTTCTGCTTGGCAATTGGAACGAATTCGACCAATTTCCGCGCCCGCTCAGCTTTCTGAGCACCAATCATCTACCATCATGGCAGTTACTCTCAGACTCAACCGCAAGGGCACTAAGGATCGCCCGTACTACAAGATTGTCGCTGTTGACAAACGCAAGCGCCGTGACGGTCGCTATATTGAGCAATTGGGCACCTACGATCCCATGAAGGAAGGCACCAACTTTGAGATCGACCTTGAGTTGGCAGACAAGTGGCTTGCCGTTGGCGCCAAGCCCTCGGACACAGTGAAGAGCATGATCCGTAAGGCACGCACCGCTGCTGAGAAGGACTGAAGCAAGCCAACACAAAAACTTATCTTCACAACCGCGCTCCGCCAGGGCCGCGGTTGTTTTTTATCATGAACCAGCCGATCCACTTCAGCCAGTGGATGGAGCAGGCACTCTATAATCGCCGCAGTGGCTATTACTCTCGGCGCATTGAGGCGGTGGGTGAACGCGGTGATTTCACAACAGCACCCATGATATCAGACCATCTGAGTCACGCCATCGGCAAATGGGTCGATCAGGCCATGCAGGAAACAGGCGCCCGCGATCTCATTGAGATCGGACCCGGCAACGGCATACTGGCCAAAAACGTCTGGAAATCTCTGTCGTGGATTCGACGGCGTACTAGCAAACTGCATCTGGTAGAGACCTCAGAGCCTCTAAAGCAGCAACAGCGTAAACTGATGAACAATAAAGTTCTATGGCACCGTACTCCCGAAGAAGCCATGGAGGCTAGCGGCGGCAGGGCGATCATCTACTCCAACGAACTCGTCGATGCCTTTCCCTGCATGCGCTACGAGCTCACGCCCGTGGGTTGGCAAGAAATCGCAGTGCAGTACGATGAATGCCAGCAAGCGCACGAAGTTTTGCTACCAGTAGAGAGCCGTCCATGCTCTTCCATATTCGCTTCTAGGAATCGTGAAAGGTTTACTATCGGCCAGCGGGTTGAAGTCCACCTGCCCTACAAGCAATGGCTGCAAAGATGGCTGCCCTTATGGAAAGCGGGCCGCATGCTAACCATCGACTATGGTGCCAAGGCCGAGCATCTGTATCAGCGACAACCTCAGGGATCCATTCGTGCCTATTTTTTGCATCAACGCCTCACCGGGATGGAGATCTACCAAAACATGGGTCGTCAGGATCTCACTGCAGACGTCAACTTCACCGACCTGATCGAGTGGAGCGAAACATGGACCAGTCACTCTGCATTGCAGACCCTTGCGGATTTTATTGCCGACCGAAGTGCGCAAAAAAGGCTCCTCGACCCGCAGGGAGCCGGTGGAGCCTTCAAGGTATTGGAGCAACGACCACTTTGATCAACGGCGGTCTCTGCCCCCCATGATCCGTTGCTTCATGTCATCGGAAATACTCTCCGAGGATTCGATGTAAGCTCTGGCAGAAGACTCATCCTCACGCATCCAGCGAGCGGACATCCAGCCGATGCTGCGACTGCGACTGCGGTCGTCGGTGATATTCTCTGCCACCTTTACCAAATCGGCAGGAGATGCCTCGTTGTTACTCCAGACATAAGAGCTGAGCGCGCGGTCTCGGGCACTACCCTCTTCCATAGACATACTGTAATCGAGCGCAGCCTGAGCGTCCTGGTTTACCCAGGCGGGAATCAGTTCGCGCATGCCATCTCTCTGGGCATCCTCACTGCCGTTCTGGGCGAGGAATTCAGCAGCGGCAGCAGGGTCGTCCTGGGCCATGGCACCCATGACATCGGTGACGGCGCGATCTTTGGCAGCCCCACCTTCCATCGTGGTTACTTGAGCAGCCGCCGCCATTGGATCGGTGCGTGCAAGTCCAGATATGGCGGAAGCCGTCGCGGCACCCTGCTGGTCGGCTGGAAGAGTGGCAATCCAGGCCTGTGCCGAGGCAAAGTCCTTGGTGCCGTATGACTCGGCAATCGCACGATAGGAACCACTGGCGGCTTCAGGATCGATACCAGCGAGAAGGGTAGCAGCCTTCTGCGGATCATCACGAGCTACTTCACCAATGACAGACGCGAGAGCGCCATCTTTACCACGCTCGAGACCATTGGCCCAAGCGATGGCACCGTCGGGGTCTTGTTTCGCCCACTCACCGGCAATTACGCTATGAGCACCACCACCGCTGAACATACCACCACGGCCACCGCGGCCACCGCCCATGCCCATCATCGCAAACTGGCGAGGATTCTCATTGAGGTATTTGCCAGCACTAGCGGGATCCACGCTGGCCCAGCTTTGTAGTACAGTCGGGCGCACGAGCATACCAGCCCAGCCAAGACCATTCGCGTAGTCGAAAGCGGTGTATGGGTCTACTTCACCCCAGCGACTAAAGAGCAACATAGAAGCCATGATACGTTCACCCATGGGCAGGTCTTCGAGCTTGTTGGCCTCATCCTCAAGCTGCTGCGGGGAGAGTCCCTGATAGTATTGAACGAGCGCCTGCACCCGGTTGCTGGTGCCGGGCAATCGATTGATTTCTTGGAAGCCGCTATAGCGCTTTGATCCCTTGCGCGAAGATGTGCCAATCGAGGATCCGCTGCCTGATGCACGAGGGCCAATAGAGCGGGCAGAGCTTTGTATGGAGGAATCTGATCCGCCTGCAGAGGTGCTAGTGCCGATGACGTAGCCACCGCCGATTCCAACGACGAGAGCGGCAGCGATGAGAATGGGAGCTTGGTTCATGGAGTGGGTATACGAGTCTTTGGAATGTAAATAATGAGGATCAAACACCGCACTATGGCTTTTGTTGCAGATCCTTGTGAAATCCCGACCACATAGGAGCGACATTCAGTTGTGAGTTTGCCTAAATCATTTATGATCCAATAATTTGGGCAACGTGGGACGATTCTCCCTGCCAGCCAAATCGGCTCAATCCCCTCAACGACCGTCGAATTCCCGGGATCCATAGCCCTTCCCTCGCGATTTGTGGCCCGTCTCGCTCAAAACCGTTTAGGGGTAGAACCCTCTCCGCCAAATGCAGACAAACCCAAGCTCGCCAACGCCTTACCTCGGTGTGTGGCCCGCTCATGCGACTGGCCAGATGCTGGAAATGGCGAACTGGATTGCCCCCAAAGCCCCCCAAACCTCTCGCCAACTCTTCCAGAAACCATGCCATCGCGCGATAGGGATCGGTTCGCCCCGCCCTCGCAAAATTGCTTCCAGCATCGAGCCAGCCATCGTCGCGTATGTCGGCCATGAAGGCCTTGTCGATCTGGAGAATCGCCTGTGCCGGCTTTCCTTGCTGCCACAGCGATTGCGAAAAGCGAAGGGCATCGCGGTAGAAGGCCAACCCCTTCTCATGTCCATGTCGCCGGGTGACCGTGTGATCGAGTACACTCTCGACCTCCGGCAAAAAGGGGCAGGAAGTTGGCTGGAGCATGAGCACACGAGAAGCTAAAGCAGTTTCTCTTGCATCTCACATCCAAAAGTTGATCCTGCGCGCGCCATGAGTCATGCCAAAGGAAACGTCCTCGTCGCCCAGGGCGGTGGACCCACCCACGTCATCAACCAAAGCGCCATCGGAGTGGTGCTCGAAAGCCGCAAGCACACGCAAATCGGTTCAGTATATGGAGCACTGCGCGGAGTAAGCGGTGTCGTGAACGAAGACTTCATCGATCTCACGGATATAGCCGAGGACAAGCTAGAGAAGATCGCCTTCACTCCCTCTTCGGGGCTCCTCTCCACTCGTGACAAGCCAGATGCCGAGTATTGCGAGCGCATGTTCAAGGCCATGCAGGCCCATGACATCCGCTACTTCTTCTACATCGGTGGCAACGATTCCTCGGACACTGTGCGCATCGTCAGCGAGCATGCCAAGGACGCGAATTACGAACTACACGCCATTCATATTCCCAAAACCATCGACAACGATCTCACCGAGAACGATCACTGTCCCGGGTTTGGCTCCGCAGCCCGCTTTGTGGCGTCGGCCTTCATTGGTGCCGGCCTCGACAACCGTGCTTTGGGTGGCATCTATATCGGCATTGTGATGGGCCGTCATGCCGGCTTCCTCACCGCTGCCTCGGCCATGGCCAACAAATATGAGGACGACGGTCCGCACCTCGTCTATCTGCCGGAGCGCTCCTTTGATCAGGAGCAGTTCCTTGCCGACGTGAAACGCATCCACAGCCAACACGGCTTCTGTTCCATCGCCATCTCCGAAGGAATCTCGGACGCGGAAGGCACCCCCATCATCACCAAGCTCAGTGAAAGCGTGGAGCATGATGCTCACGGTAATGTCCAACTCTCCGGCACCGGTGCTCTCGGTGATTTGATTTCAGACACCATCAAAACCAATCTCGGCCTCAAGCGTGTACGCGCCGATACCTTCGGCTACCTGCAGCGTTCCTTCATCGGCTGCCTCTCCGACACCGATGCCAAGGAAGCGCGCGAAGTTGCCGAGGCCGGTGTCCGTGCCGCCGTCGTCGATGGTGCCGAATCCGGCTCCATGGCGATCAAGCGTACCGAACTCAACTACGCGGTGAACTACGAGCTGGTGGATATTGCCAAGGTAGCTGGACTCACCCGCCACATGGAAGACGAGTTCATCAACGAAGCCGGCAACGGCGTGACCCAGGCCTTCCGCAACTACTGCCTGCCGCTTTTGGGCAGCGACTTCCCCGAACACCATCGCTTTGAGGCTCCCGCCGTGGCGAAGAAGTTGGGTTGATCACTCCTCAGCCTTGAAGGTCTTCACGGTCA
>JBMYMN010000149.1:0-6067 GCA_049597355.1 Luteolibacter sp. | reverse complement strand
TCAAAAGGATTCACAGCGGCAAATCATAGCTCCTACCGCCCACACCTTCGTACCAACGGATGTAAGCTAGATTTACCATGGCGTAACCACCGTTTGTGGGATAGTTGCCTGTGAAGTACCAATCACCGCACTCGCCATCAATGGAATTGTGGAGGTTCTCAATGGTCTGGTAAATGACCTCAATCTCACCATTCCAGTCAGTATCCTCGGGATAAACCATGTTGCTGATTTCGGCCGAGATTTCGTCATCTGTGAAGTCTTCGTAAATGCGCTGCACACGATTTACACGCTCTGCGGCTGGCTTTTCCAGCTCAGCACGACATGCGTCATATACCTTGTCTAACAACGATTGGCGGCCAGCTTTTCGATGCAGAGCCACAGCCGCAGAAAAGGCGATAAACTTACCCAGTTCAGACATATCGATACCATAGCAGTCCGGGTATCGAATCTGTGGAGCAGTCGAACATACCACGATCTTGGCCGGGTGGGTGCGAGTGAGTATCTTAAGAATGGACTTTTTAAGCGTGGTGCCACGAACGATGGAGTCATCAAGCGCCACCAGATTATCGCCCGGATTGAGTACACCATAACTGATATCGTATACGTGAGAGACCAATTGATCGCGTCCCTTCTCTTGTGAAATAAAGGTTCGCATCTTGATGTCCTTGTGCGCCACCTTCTCGCCGGTCGGCCAGTTGCGCATGATGAGGTCATCCACTGTATCGGCGGTCAACTCACCTTTACCTAGGGCATCGAGGATGGTATCGCGAACTTCTTCACGGCGATACTCTCGCAAGCCGTCCATCAGGCCGAGGTAGCCAATCTCAGCGGTGTTCGGGATGAAAGAGAAGACACTCTTGTCAAAGGCACCACCGATGGACTTGACCACCTGAGGCACGAGTGCGGCACCCATCGCCTTGCGTTCCTTGTAAATTTGCGGGTCGTTGCCTCTGGAAAAGTAGATCTTTTCGAATGAGCAAGGTGTGTAGGCCCAGGGCTCGGAGAAATTGGAAGTCGAGATCTTGCCGTTGGATTTGATGGTTACCACGGTACCTGGATCCACGGCTTGGACTTCGTCGGCCTCGGTTTCAAAGACAGTCATGAGGGGCACTCGCTCGGAGGCGAATGCGATGACTTCGTCGTTGATGAGCATGTGGCAAGGGCGGATACCCCTAGGATCGCGCATCACAAACATGTCACCATTGCCCACAGCACCACAAATCGAATAACCGCCATCCCACGCCTTGGCCGAATCCTCCACCAACTTGGGTAAGTTCAGCCGGTCTGAAATCGCATTGGGAATGTCCGCACCTGGCATGCCGCCATCACGGAGTTCGTGGTAAAGCTCGGTGTGGGCCTCGTCGAGATGATAGCCGATCTCTTCGAGAACGGTCTGGGTGTCGGTGCCAAACACAGGATGCTGACCGCGGTTGATAAGCACCTGATTCAGCTCAGCCGCATTGGTCATATTGAAGTTGCCGAGCACCATCAACGTACGAGTGGGCCAGTTACTGCGGCGGAGGTAGGGGTGACAACCCCCTTCATCAAAGTCTCCTGAGGTGCCATAGCGCAGGTGACCCATGAGAATTTCACCACCGAAGTCGAAGTTGGCTTTTACGCTTTCAGGATTATCGCCATCGAGACGGCCCTTGCGCTTCATCTTGTAAAAACTCTTCACTTCCTTGCGGAAAATTTGAGCAAGCGCGTCTTTCTCAATACCACGACGACGATGAATGTAGGGTTGCCCCAGTGGCATGTCGAGTTTCACGCAGCCAATACCAGTGCCATCCTGACCGCGGTTGTGTTGTTTCTCCATCAGGAGGAAGAGCTTGTTGAAGCCCCAGAGGCAAGTGCCGTAGCGATCCTGGTAGTATGCGAGTGGCTTTCGGAGGCGGACAGCGGCGATGCCGCATTCGTGTTTGAGAAAGTCGCTCATGGGTTGGGGGGAGAGAACTCAGAGTTATTCGCCAGAGACTTTCACGCGGACACCTTCTTTGGAAACCATCTTGCCAATCACCGTGCCTCCATCACCGGCCTTGAGCGCCGTGTCAACATTGGCCTCAGCGACGATCGCGACCCAGCCGATGCCCATGTTGAAGGTATGAAAGCGATCCTCGGCATCGACATGGGCGAAAAGCTTCTCAGCTCCCGGCATGCTCCACTTGGGAATCTCCAGATCAGCACCCATACCACGAAACAAACGCTCCAGGTTTTCGGGGAGGCCGCCACCAGTGATGTGAGCCATCGCTTTGGGGCGGATGCCGAGGTCTTTGAGACCACTCGTGACATCGTGATAGAGTCGAGTGGGTTTCATCCATGCAGCGAGCTCCTCGTCACTGACCTCGTTGGGGAAATCCTTAAGCACGCGGCGCACCAGCGACCAGCCGTTGGCGTGGATGCTGTCCGAAGCGTATCCGATCAATACGTCGTCCACTTCGATGGTAGTAGGATCGATGAGATCCTTCTTCTCGGCGGCACCGATACAGAAACCAGAGAGCTCGATCACGTCCTCGGGGACAATGCCAGGCATTTCGGCGGTTTCACCGCCGGCCAGGATACAGTCACAAGCCTCTAGGTAGTCGGCCATGCCGGAAATCAGGCGGGTAATCTTCTCTTCGTCCAACGCAGAGATGCCGATGTAATCGAGAAAGAGTAGCGGATCGCCGCCGGTGGTGAGAATGTCGTTCACGCTCATGGCGACCAAATCCTTGCCGGCCGTCTCAAACATGTCCTGTTGAAGGAGCAGTTCGAGCTTGGTGCCCACACCATCACAACCAGTCACCATCACGGGTTCATCGTAGCTGCTGAGGTCGTAACAAGCGGCAAAGAGGCCAAAAGCACCCATTAATTTGCGGCTCTGTTGCGTGCGTGCAACGTGGGACTTGATGTCTCCGACCAAGGCAGCCGCTTTGCGCGTATCCACCCCTGCTTGTTGGTAAGTCAGTTTGCCCGCCATGTGCGTGCAAGAAGTTCACCTTTCCCCCCTGCCCAGTCACGCAGAAAAACCCTTAGATGTAACGATTCTCAACCAAGCCGAAGATTGACAGCACCTCTCCCCTTCCATCCCATTCCTGACATGCCGAAACAGGGCGAAAAACTGCTGATCGTGGGCGGGGGCATCATTGGCCTCAGCACGGGCTATTACGCTCTGAAAGCAGGGTTTTCGGTGACTGTTCTCGAGCGCGGGGCCGAAACGGGCGCCAACTGCTCCAGCGCCAATGCCGGGATGATCGTGCCTAGCCACTTCACCCCGCTGGCGGCCCCCGGCGTGATGACCCAAGGCCTGCGCTGGCTGCTCAACCCCGAAAGCCCGTTTGCGATCAAGCCGGGTGTCTCCCTAGACATGGCCCGCTGGGGCTGGCTCTTCTACCTCCACTCTAACGCTGAGCACGTGAAGGCCTCTCGTGAGCTCCTCTGCCAGCTCCACCTCGAAAGCCGCCAACTCTTCACCGAACTGGCCGAAACTGAGGACTTCGGCCTAGAAACCCGCGGCTTGATCATGCTTTGCCGCACCGCTAAGGCCTTGGAAGTTGAAGCCGAGCTCGCCAAGCAGGCCAAAGCGCTGGGCCTCCACACCGAGGTGCTGGACGGAGCTGACTTGGCCAAGCTGGATCCCGCCATCGAAATGGACGTGGAGGGCGGCGTGCACTTCGCCGAGGATGCCCACCTCGATCCCGGCAAGCTAATGGGTATTCTGCGCTGCCGAATCAAGGAGATGGGCGGCGAACTCATCTACGGCTGCGCCATAGAGGAGTTGCACAAGGAGGGTGGAAGCCTCAAGGCCATCTCAGGCCCCTACGGAAGCTATGAAGCCGATCATTTCGTCGTCGCCGGCGGTTCCTGGACTCCCATGCTAGTCAAAACCCTCGGCCTCAGCCTGCCCATTCAGCCCGGCAAGGGTTACTCGCTGACCCTAGAGAAGCCCACCCAGCTCCCGACCATCTGCTCAATTCTCACCGAGGCCCGAGTGGCCGTCACGCCCATGGGCGAATCGCTGCGGATTGCCGGCACCATGGAAATCGGCGGGCTCAACCACAAGATCAACCCGCGCCGCATCAAAGGCATTCTGAAGTCCATTCAACATTACTACCCCGCCATTAAAGAGAGCGACTTCGATGGCCTGGAGCCCTGGGTCGGCCTGCGCCCGGTCTCGCCCGACGGCCTCCCCTACCTCGGCCCCATTCCCGGCGTCGACAATCTGGTCATTGCCAGCGGTCATGCCATGATGGGTCTGAGCCTGGGCCCGGTGACCGGCAAACGCGTGACTGGTATGCTGTCCGGTGATGCACCCATCCCTCAACTCGATCCCGCGAGATTTGACTGAGCCACCCATGAAAATCATCGATTCCCACACTATCGGCGAGCCCACCCGCATCATCATTGAGGGTGGACCCGATCTGGGCGATGGCCCGCTGGAGGAACGCGCCAGGGTCTTCCGCGAGCAACACGATCACATCCGCAAGGCGCTATGCACCGAACCACGCGGACACGATGCCATGGTCGGCGGTATCCTCGTGGAACCCCACGAGCCGGACTGCGATGCCGGCATGATCTTCTTCAATAACCGCAGCACCCTGGACATGTGCATTCATGGCACGATCGGTTTGATCGCCACCCTGCGCCATATGGGTCGCTTCAGCAGCACATTCTGCCGCATCGATACCCCAGCAGGTGTCGTCACCGCCGAAGTGGACGGCAATAAGGTCAGCGTGACCAATATCCCCTGCTACCGCACGCACAAGGATGTGGCGGTTGAAGTGCCTGGCCACGGCCAAGTTACCGGCGACATCGCCTGGGGCGGCAACTGGTTCTTCCTCATCGATGGCCAAGGGCCTGCGATTGATCCCAAAAACGTGGTGGAGCTCACCGCCTATGGCGAAGCCGTCCGCAAAGCCCTTCTCGATGCCAACATTCGCGCCGAGGACGGCCACGAGGTCGATCACATCGAACTCTTCCAGAAGCCCTCGGACGATAAGTCCGACAGCCGCAACTTCGTGCTCTGCCCCGGCGGCGCTTACGATCGTTCGCCATGCGGTACCGGCCTCAGCGCCAAGCTCGCCTGTCTGGCGGCGGACGGCAAATTGGAAGAAGGCAAGATCTGGCGCCAATCCAGCATTCTCAATGAGTGCTTCGAAGGCACTTACAAACTCTCTGAAGACGGTAAGATCATACCGCGAGTGACTGGAGAGGCATGGATCACTGGAGAAACTACCGTCCACTTCGACTCAATCGATCCATTTATCCATGGGGTTCCGTTTGGAATGTTAAGTTGAATGCATCAAAGCGCATCTTGGGTGAGCACAAGCAAAACGGGCAAAAGGCCTTCTCACTCTGAACTGGGATGAGGTGCCATCAATACATCCCGTTCACCATACGGGAAAACGTCAGCAAGCGCTCCTTCAGCGTTTCTCCATGGGAGTGTATTCGCGCAGAGTTGCACCGGTGTAAATCTGGCGCGGACGGGAAATGCGACCCTTGGGATCGTCGAGCACTTCCTTGAAATTGGCAATCCAACCGGGCATGCGGCCGATGGCGAACATCACGGTGAACATGTCGACGGGGATGCCCAGCGCACGCATGATGATGCCGCTGTAGAAGTCGACGTTCGGGTAGAGGTTGCGCTGGATAAAGTATTCATCGGCGAGGGCGATCTCCTCGAGCTTCTTGGCGATATCGAGCAACGGATCAGAGACGTTGAGTTGGTCGAGCACCTTGTCGCACTGCTCCTTGATGATGAGGGCACGCGGATCGAAGTTCTTGTAGACGCGGTGACCGAAGCCCATCAGGCGGCGGTTGGTGGTCTTGTTGCGAATGGCTTCGAGGAATTTGCTGCCGTCGTCGCCTTCTCCGTGGATCTGCTCGAGCATTTCGAGCACGGCCTGGTTGGCACCACCATGGAGGGGACCCCATAGAGCGGACACGCCGGCAGCAACAGAGGCGAAGAGGTTGGCTTGGCTGGAAGCCACCATACGCACGGTGGAAGTGGAACAGTTCTGCTCGTGGTCAGCGTGGAGCAGGAACATCATGTCCAGAGCGCGAGCCACCTCGGGCTTGATCTCATCGGGTT
>JBMYMN010000148.1:0-6091 GCA_049597355.1 Luteolibacter sp. | reverse complement strand
CAATGTCCCCACCCTCCCTGGCACCGAGGATCCCGTCACCGATCCCGACAAGGCTCAGGACATCGCCAAGGAGATCGGCTTCCCCCTCATCATCAAGGCTGCCTTCGGTGGTGGCGGACGCGGCATGCGCATTGTCGAGGAGCCCTCACAACTCGCCGGCCTCCTCGCCGAAGCGCAGGAAGAAGCCCAAAACGCCTTCGGCAATCCCGCTGTTTTCCTCGAGCGTTATATTAAGCGAGCCAAGCACATCGAGGTGCAGATTTTGGGCGACCAGCACGGAAACGTGATTCACCTTCACGAGCGCGACTGCTCAGTGCAGCGCCGTTATCAGAAAGTCGTCGAGGTTGCCCCTGCCATGGAACTTGATCCCAAGATCCGCGCAGAGCTCTGTGAAGCCGCAGTGTCACTGGCCAAAGGCATAAAGTACAACAACGCTGGCACCGTCGAATTTCTTTATGACATGGACAGCGAAGAGTGGTTCTTCATTGAGATGAACCCGCGCATTCAGGTTGAGCATACTGTCACCGAATGCGTAACGGGCATCGACCTTGTTCGCAGCCAGATCCTCATTGCCCAGGGTAAGTCGATGTTTGATGAAGAAGTAGGCATCCCCTCGCAGGATGAAATTCCCTGCAACGGTTTCGCCATTCAATGTCGTATCACCACCGAAGATCCGGCCAAAAACTTTGCACCCGACTACGGCCGCATCCTTAATTACCGCTCGGCAGCTGGCTTTGGCATTCGTCTAGATGCAGCTTCCGGTGATGCCGGTTCGGTAGTGACTCCATACTACGACTCCATGTTGGTGAAGCTCACCGCCATGGGCCGTGACTTCAAGACCGCCTGTGAACGCATGGACCGTGCATTGCGTGAGTTTCGAATCCGCGGCGTGAAGACCAACATACCCTTTTTGGAAAACGTCATTGCTGACGAAACCTTCCGCGCCGGCCAGGCCCATACCAAGCTCATCGACACCAAATCCGAGCTCTTTCGCTTTCGCATTCGCAGAGACCGCGCAACCAAGATCCTCTCTTACCTCACCGACGTCACCGTCAACGGCAACCCCCACGCCAAGGGCTGGAAGCCTGCGGAGATCATGCGGCCAGCCCACGTGCCAAGCTCTTTCGAAATCGAACACAGCGCCAAGACCCCCAGAGGTAGCCGCGACGTCCTGCTCGAACTCGGCCCCGAAAAATTCGCCGAGTGGATTCTCAACGAGAAGCGCCTACTCATAACCGACACCACGCTGCGAGACGCGCACCAGTCGCTGATCGCCACCCGTATGCGCAGCTACGACATGTTTCGCGTGGCCGAAGCCATTTCTCACCGCACCCCTGAGCTATTTTCGCTCGAGATGTGGGGAGGTGCGACCTTCGACACCGCCATGCGCTTCCTCTCGGAATGTCCATGGGAGCGTCTGCGCCGACTGCGAGAAATGATCCCCAACATCTGTTTTCAGATGCTCTTCCGCGGTTCCAACGCTGTCGGTTACTCCAACTACCCGGATAACGTGGTCGCTGGATTCGTCAAGCATGCCGCCGACTCCGGCATGGACATCTTCCGCATCTTCGACTCCCTCAATTATCTGCCCAACATGAAGGTGGCCATGGAAGCTGCCCGTGAGCATGGCAGTGTGATCTGTGAGGGTACCGTCTGTTATACCGGCGACATCATGGATCCCAAGCGCGACAAGTACACACTCAATTACTACGTCGAAAAAGCCAAGGAACTGGAGAAGATGGGCGCGCACATTCTCGCCATCAAGGATATGGCCGGCCTCTGCAAACCTCTAGCTGCCGAGAAACTAGTCAGCACCTTGAAGCAGGAAATCGGCATCCCCATTCACTTTCACACTCACGACACCTCAGGCCTTAATGCCTCCTCGGTACTCGCCGCCAGTAGCGCCGGTGTCGACATCGCCGACCTTGCCATCGCCTCCATGTCGGGTTCTACCTCCCAGCCCAACCTCAACTCCGTGTCTTCCGCTCTGGCCGGTACCGAGCGCGACACAGGCCTGGACTTCGATACTCTCAATGAGTTTTCCGACTATTGGGAAGAGGCACTCAGTTTCTACACCCCATTTGACTCTGCTCCGCGCTCCGGCACTGCGGAAGTTTACGAACACGAGATGCCTGGCGGTCAATACACCAACCTCCGTGAGCAGGCCAATGCCATGGGCCTCGGCCACCGCTGGCGCGAGATTGCCCGCACCTACTCCGAGGTCAACCAACTCTTCGGCGACATCGTTAAAGTGACTCCCTCCTCTAAAGTGGTCGGCGACATGTGCATGTTTCTCGTCACGCGCGGCATGAAGGCCAAGGACGTCCTTGAGCTCAAACCCGGAAGCGTCGACTTTCCAGAATCGGTTATCGATATGCTCTCCGGTGGCCTCGGCCAACCCGACGGCGGCTTCCCCGTGGAAGTGCAGAAGGTCGTGCTCGGTAGCAAAGAGGCCACCACAAAGCGTCCGGGCGAACTCGCCGATCCGGTGGACTTGGACGCTACCCGCGCCGAAGTCGGCAAGAGCCTCAGCTGTGAAACCAGCGACGACGACCTCTACTCGCACCTGATGTATCCTCAGGTGTTCAAGGACTTCACCTCCTTCCGGGCCAAATACGATGACCTCAGCGGTCTGCCAACTCCGGCTTTCTTCTACGGTCTGAAGATTGGCGAGGAAATCGAAGTGGAGATCGATCCCGGCAAGATTCTCTTCGTCAAACTCATCTCTATCGGCGAGCCAGACAGCGAAGGCATGCGAACTCTGTTCTACGAACTTAACGGCATGCCCCGCGAATCCGCCGTGGCCGACGCTGAACTCAGCACCGGCAACACCGCTTCGCGCATGAAGGGTGATCCTAACGATCCCAAGCAATCCTGTGCCCCCATGCCCGGCATGGTGTCCGAGGTAGCTGTTGAAATCGGTCAAGAAGTCAAGGAAGGCGATAAGCTCGTCGTTCTTGAGGCGATGAAAATGCTCACCACCGTCAGCGCCAGCGAGGACGGGGTGGTCTCCGAACTGCATATCAGCACCGGCGACCAAGTAGACAGCGACGACCTCATGATTACTCTCTCCTGATTTTTTTGGTATGGCTAAAAACGCATCGATTTTGGCAGCCGCCGTGGTCCTCGGCATCGGAGTCCTGTTGGTTGGAATACAACTCCCCATGATGGTTGCCTATAACAAAGTCCTCCGTAATTTGGAGGAAATACCCGCTATCAAGGCTGCTGAGATCGATGTAGTGAAGATGGAATTTCTCGATCAAGTGCAAGAGCAATGGCACGCTGGACTGATTGAGGAGCCCGACAAGGCCATGCCCCTCGCCCTCGAGGAAGCTGAGTTCAGTCAGGACGTAGAGGGGATTGTGAAGCTCTTCACCCACTCATTACCGACTTATTCATTTTTCAATCCTGCAAGCAATGAGCGCGAAGGCACTCGTGCTACCATCATGGCTATGATCTTGCCCGTGACGATGGATAACACCATCCACCATGCCCAAGGCTTAGCCTACTTCCAGCCGCGGCCTGATATGGTGATCCTCCATGAGGATACCGACAAAGGTATTCGCACCACCATCTATTTGCGCGATCGCAAACAACCCGTCGCCGAATAAACCCTGAGCCATCTTGGATTCAATCACCTACTTCAACCGCCACAGCGGTAAACTTGAAAACGAGCAAGTCTATGGCGAGGGCTTTCTCAAATGGGCCTATGGGAACCCATTAGGCAAACTCGCCTTGTACAGCTTTGTGAAACGCGCCTGGTTTTCCAAGTATTACGGCTACCGAATGAGTCATCCATCGACTCGAAAAAAGATCGCACCCTTCATCAAGGAATACGGTCTGGATGTGAGCGAGTTCCTTGAAGCGCCAGAATCCTTCAGGCACTTCAACTCCTTTTTCTCGCGCAAACTCAAACCTGAAGCACGGCCGATCAACAGCGATCCTGATAAGGCAATCTTCCCCGCTGATGGGCGTCATTTGGGATTCCAAAAGGCCAGCGAGATCAGAGGCGTCTTCATCAAAGGCCAAAGCTTTGACTTGCCCGCTCTTTTGGAAGATGAAGAAACCGCCAAACGCTATCAGGATGGTGCATTGGTTCTCTCCCGTCTCTGCCCGGTCGACTATCACCGCTACCACTTTCCCATTAGCGGCATACCCAGCGCCCCGCAGACTATCAACGGCCCCCTGTTTTCGGTTTCACCCATCGCCCTGCGCCAACAACTCCGTTACCTGTGGGAAAACAAACGCACCATTACTACTGTGAAAACCGAGAACTTCGGCAAGGTCATTTGCATTGAAATCGGTGCCACCTGCGTCGGCTCTATCCATCAGACCTTCACCTCGGGCATAAAAGTCGAGAAGGGTGAGGAGAAGGGCTACTTCGCATTCGGTGGATCCTCGACGATCACACTGTTTGAGCCAGATGCAGTGACTTTGGAGCAGGACCTGCTTGACCACAGCAAGAATCAGACCGAACTCTTCGCTCAGATGGGCAGTCCCATGGCCAGGCGAAATTAAAACCGCTCTTCCTCACCACTGATGGCCTCCTTCACTGACATTCTGAATAGAAACGCCCAAGAGCAGCTAGCCCCAACACTCAACCCTGAGACCGATACGGCCAAGCGCATTGAGTGCTTCAAGGAATTTCTCGCAGGCGAGCACGAACGCCTACATGAGTTGCATCGTAATGGAGCTGGTGGCATTGAGGTTGCTAGAAACCGAGCCGCAATCTTCGATACCCTCTTATGCACTCTGATTCGCGCCAACCTTCCCGAGGGAATCAAGCATCCCGGCTTTTGTCTGGTCGCAATTGGTGGCTATGGAAGAGCCATTCTCAATCCCGGCTCGGACATCGACATCCTCTTTCTCCTTCCCGTCAAATCAGCCAAAATCTCAGGTGCACTTAAAGAGCAGATACAACTGGTCCTCTACGCCCTATGGGACCTCGGACTCAAGATCGGTCATGCAAGCCGCTCCATTGCCGAATGCATCGAGCAGGCCCGTTTGGACCAGGAAAACAAGACTGCTCTCATGGACAGCCGCCTCCTAACGGGCGACTCCCAACTCTTCGATCGCTTCAAGGCCCGCTTCACCAAAGAGTGCATCGACAGGGGACAGGCTGCCTTCTTCGAACTGCGCCGAGCGGACCTCAAAAATCGACACGACAAATACGATCAGACCGTCTTTCTGCAGGAGCCAAGTGTCAAGGAAAGCTGCGGTGGCATGCGCGACTACCAAACCATCGAGTGGGTTGCACGGGTCAAGGTTGGCACCAACAATCTCAACGAACTGGTAAAACTCAAACTACTTACTCCCGACTCCCTCAAAGAACTCGAAGAAGGCTACGAGTTCCTCCACCGGGTCCGTAACGAATTGCACTTTTACACCGGCAAGGGGACCGATCAGCTTACGCTGCAACTTCAGGGCATCGTTGCACCAGCTCTCAATTATCCTCAGCCAAATATCCTGCGCAGTACTGAGGCCTTTATGCGCGACTACTATCGCCATACTCGCCACATCTTCCGCCACACCACATCACTGATGGAGGCCTTTGAGATTGAGTTGGAGCAGGAAAAGGAATCGGGGTTTCGGTCTTTTCTCACCTTCCGTCGCCAGAAGCAGGAGAAGTTCGACGGCTTCATCGCCAAGGATGGCCGCCTCTTCCCCGCCCATGAAAACATCTTCAATGATGACCTCACGCGCATCATGCGGCTGTTTCAACACTGCCAGGTGCGCAACCTCAAACTGAGTCCACCACTGCGACGTCTGATCGCCGCACATTGGGATGATATCGATCGATCCTTCCGCATGCTCAAGGCCAACCGCCGCATCTTTGAATCCATCCTCGAGCGTAAGGGTGAGGTCGCTTATATCCTGCGCCTGATGCATCGCATTGGAGTGCTCGGTCGCTGGCTACCTGAATTTGGTGCGCTCGACTGCCTTGTGCAGCATGAGTTTTTCCATCGCTACACTGCTGACGAACACACCTTGCGCTGCATCGACCAACTCGACGACGTCATCACTTCAACAGAATCAACGAAGCAGACCTTCAAGCGACTCTACCAACAAATTGAGGACCCCTACGCCATGA
>JBMYMN010000147.1:0-6097 GCA_049597355.1 Luteolibacter sp. | reverse complement strand
TGGCGGGAAGATCTTCCGGATTTTCAAGCTTCTGGTCGACCTTTTGCATTTCTGCGAGCTTCTGCTCCTGGGCACGATGGTAGAAGTAAGCTACAAGTGAATCACCATGGTGCTCCTGGATAACCTTGATGATGCGAGGGTTGAGCTTGTGCTTCACCGCACAATCGACGCCGTCTTTGACATGGGCAATGATGATCAGCGCGCTCATCGTGGGGGTAAGGGTGTTGTGGGGGTTTTCACCTCCGTCATGAAGATTCTCAATGAAGTAACTTGGCTTCTTAAGTTTGCCAACATCATGAAAATAAGAACAAACGCGGCACATAGGTGCGTTGGCCCCAATGGATTCGGCAGCTGCCTCAGCCAGAGAAGCCACAATCAAGCTGTGGTGGAAAGTGCCCGGTGCTTCAATCTGCAATTTGCGCAATAGCTTGTGATTGAGGTCGCTAAGCTCCAACCAACTGATATCGGTTGTGAGATTGAATATGCCTTCAAAAATTGGCAGAAATCCGGAAATGAGTAGGGCAAGAAAGACAGCCACCACGAAGGCGCAAAGGGCGCCGATGCCAAGTTGCTGCAAGCTTGTCATGGGATTATCGCCAAAGGCCGAAACCAGATTGAGCTGTCCGATGATCAACGAGATCAGAATGATGAGAGCCCCAACATAGATACCTGTCTGGAGTAACTGAAGTCGCTTGCGGACGTTGTGAGCGATCATCACGCTCAGCATGCCGGCGCTGGAGCTGATTAGCAGATACGGCAGGAGTAATTCTCTTGGCACTAAAAGAGCGCCAATGAAGGTGACGAATATGGTTGAATAGCAACCGACCGCCCTACCCAGTAAAATGCCGTGGAGCATGGGAGCAAGGCAGTATGGGATGATGAAAATCAGGTAGTAGGATGAGAATGCGTCAGATTCTGCAAGGTGAACCAATCCCTTGATTAGCAGCAGATGAACAAGAAGTGTACCGTAGACAAGAATAACTCTGCTGTTGCGGTGGCAGCGCTCACGCATGGTCAGATGACCCATAACGATCGCGGTGACACAAATCACCAGCGCGTAAAGAGCACCAACAACAGGATTTGCACTGAAGGAGGAATTGGCCGAGGTCTGAAAGACCATTAGGGCACAACTCATGCAGAAAATCAGGAACAATACGAGGCGTGAAAGAACACTGTTGTCCAAGGCCTGGGCGATCTGATTCGCATTGTAGATACGGCGTTTTTTGCCAGATGAAAGACCTTGTTGGGCAAGCTTCCAGCGTTTGAGGGCGTCAAGAAATCCCACAGCAGAAAAGGGATGAGTTAGCGAGTGTGGCCTATTGCAAATCTGGTTGTTACTACCAATGCTAGGCTTTGATCGATTCAGGGCGAACTGGGTTTTTGCAACGGCTTCAACGAAGCAGGGATAAGACTCTATCTGCTGTGGGGTGGCCCAGTCAATCCGCTTTTGGAAGATGCCAAATGCAGCATAACTTACTCTTATTCAGACAAATAAGAGCCCAATGACTCACGTAGGGCCGTCCGAGCTCGAAACAATTGGCTCTTCACGGCGGAAATAGAAATTCCCAGAACTTCAGATATTTCACCGTAGGGCATCTGCTCGTAGCGTCGAAGGACTACGGCCATTCGCTGCTGCTCCGGTAAGGCAGCAATGGCCTTGTCGACGATCTCGGTGAGTTCCTGGCGGGCCAGTTCTTGGTCGGGCCGATACTCTGATGAATCAGCGATTTGGTAATGGGCCACTTCCTCACGTTCATCTGATGAGACTTCATTTCGACGCTTACGGCGGCGAATTTCGTTGAAGACCAGGTTGCGGGTGATCGTGAAGAGGTAGGTGGTAAATTTGGCAGTTGGTTTGTAGCGCTTCGCGCTTTTCCAGATACGCAGAAACACTTGCTGGGCGATGTCTTCAGCCTCACTGGCATTTCCAAGCATTTTGGCGACCGTGCCAACTACCATGTTCTGATGGCGCTCGATCAAATGACGGAAGGCCTCATGGTCTCCATCTGCAATCTGCTGCATGAGCAAATGGTCTCGAGAGCCCTCGGCAGTTGGAGTGACAGGCTCTTGGTGCATGGGAATGTGGCTGGGCATGGGTGCTGCGTTCGAACTCCACATGGTGGTTGTAACCCCCATGACGGCAGCTGGTTGCACAAAAATAACGATTTCCATGCGGATCAACCATCGAAATCCTGATGCTATGTGATTATTTTTGATAACGCCCTTGTCGGTTGGGGCACGCGTGCCTTATTCTCGCGCAACCCGTTGTTTGCGCGTGGCAAATCCTCCTCAGAATCCATATTTTCTCGGTATTCTCCCCTCACGCTGGGGCTCTACACGCTTCCCTGGAAAGCCTCTTCATCTGATCGCAGGGAAACCCCTCATCCAACACGTCTGGGAACGCTGCAAACAGTGCAAGGGCCTTGATGATGTCATCGTAGCCACGGATGACACGCGTATTGAGCAAGCGGTTGCAGGCTTTGGGGGCAAGGTTGCAATGACTTCGCCGGATCACTCCACCGGAACTGACCGCGTTGCCGAGGCTATGCAGGCTGTGCCAGAGGCTACCCACGTGATCAATATTCAGGGTGATGAGCCCCTTATTGATCCCGACTTAATCGACCAACTCGTTCATGTAATGGCTACACAACCGTTATTGGACATGGCTACCGCCGCTAACCCAATGAGCCCAGATGACCCTGCCGTAGCTGACCCCAACGTAGTCAAAGTGGTGCAGTCACTTGACGGTAAGGCCCTCTATTTTTCGCGCTCTCCAATACCTTCATTCCGCAATGCCGTAGATGACCTGCCAGTGATGCGTCATAAGGGCATCTATGCCTACCGCCGCAATTTCCTGGAACACTTTGTCGCCTGGGAGCCCTCGCCGTTGGAGCGGGCCGAATCCCTCGAGCAGCTTCGGGCCCTCGAAAATGGAGCCTGCATCCATGTGATTTGCACGGATGATGCTTCACCGGGTGTCGACACCCCCGAACAGGCAGACGCCATCGAATCTCTCCTTGCCTCTCACTGATCACTCCATTCCCTTCAAACTTTGCATGAAATACATTTTTGTTACCGGTGGCGTTGTCTCCTCACTTGGAAAAGGCCTCGCGGCAGCATCCATCGGCACGCTCTTGGAAGCACGTGGCCTGAAAGTGCTGATGCAGAAGTTTGACCCTTATCTGAATGTTGATCCTGGCACGATGTCGCCTTACCAGCACGGAGAAGTCTATGTTTTGGATGACGGGGCCGAAACCGATCTCGATCTGGGCCACTACGAGCGCTTCACCTCTGGTGTGCTCTCCAAGATGAACAATCTGACTTCAGGCCAGGTTTTCGACTCGGTGATCAAGAAGGAGCGGAAAGGGGAGTATCTCGGCAAAACGGTTCAATTCATTCCGCATGTCACCGATGAAATCAAAAGCCGTATCCAGAAAGTGACTGAAGACAATCCCGATGTGGATGTGCTCATCACAGAAATTGGTGGCACCGTGGGCGACATGGAGGGCCTGCTCTTCCTGGAAGCACTTCGTCAGTATGCGCTTGAAGTTGGTAAGGAGAACGTTTGCTTCATACATGTGACCTTGCTGCCCTTGATTCGAGCTGCAGGTGAAATCAAGACCAAGCCCACACAACAGTCGGTTGCTAAGCTGCGCGAGATCGGCATTCAGCCCGATATCATCATTTGCCGAACCGAACATGATCTCGATGAAGACAACCGCCGTAAAATCGCCATGTTCTGTAACGTGGAAGCGAGAAACGTGGTGGCATTCCGTGATGTGGATCACTCCATCTACGAATGCCCGCTGGACCTGCGCCGCGATAAAATCGACCGCCTTGTGGTAGATCGTATTGGATTGGGTCACACCCCGTCCCCGGCACTCGAAAGCTGGGAGCAATACGTAGAGCGGGTGATCAATCCGACCAACCAAACGACTATCGCGGTAGTAGGTAAATACATCGAACTTCAGGATGCCTACAAATCTATCTACGAGTCATTGATTCACGCCGGCGCACACCATGATACTGAAGTGGAGATTGTGCGTATTGATGCGGAGGATCTGGAGAGTGATGGAGTGGATAGAGTGCTGGAAGGTGTAGACGGTGTGCTGGTTCCGGGCGGATTCGGCGACCGAGGCACCGAGGGTAAGATCATCGCTGCCAAGTATGCGCGTGAACACGAGATTCCCTATTTCGGCATCTGCTTAGGCATGCAGATCGCGACTATCGAGTTCGCTCGTCATGCCTGTGGCCTGAAGGGAGCCAACTCCACCGAGTTCAACAAGTCCACGCCGCATCCCGTGATCTGTTTGCAGGAAGAGCAAAAGGGAGTGAAAGACATGGGTGCTACTATGCGCTTGGGTGCCAACGATTCCATTCTCTTTGCCGGTACCCGTGCGGCTGAACTTTATGGTGGTGCCGAGAAGATCAGTGAGCGCCACCGACATCGCTACGAGTTCAACTCTGACTATCAGGACCGCATTCAGGAAGCTGGTATGGTCATCTCATCCGTGTCTGCTGATGAAGGCCTCGTGGAGATTGTCGAGTTGCCAGAGCATCCTTTCTTTGTTGGGGCGCAGTTTCACCCGGAATTCCAGTCCAAGCCCAACCATCCGCACCCGCTGTTCTCGGGCTTTGTGAGAGCTGCACTCGATCGCTCGCTGAGTCGGACATCAGGTAGCTAGATGGAATTTCCTCGCCGCCAACGATTTAAGCCGTGTGTCGTGTCTCACGGATTCCTCACGTTTGATCATGCTTGGGGTTAGATGATGCGTTTTCAATGAGCACGGCATTGATGCTCTGAAAGCATAGACTGCCAATGTTTGAGAAAACCCGTTACGCCAAGGCATGTCGGTTTCATGTTGATCACCATGTCAAGAGTGGGTTCCTGAAGTAGGGGCGCGATCATGTTGGTAAGATACGGCCCGCTTTTATGCACAAGTCAATGCACTGTTGAACCTTCAGCATGGATGAGTTCGTTGTGATTCAACATAAAGTGACATCGAAGATTGCATTCATCATTCTATCGCATTTGATCTTGCTCTGTCGGTCGGTTGCTAGTGTCACTGAAGGGTGAGTCGGAGAGAAACTTCGCAAGAAGGCATCCAACAACGCGGCAGGAATTTGGGGCATTGGCTTATAAAAAAAGGGGGCATCACAACTGGTTATGCAAAGAATAATCGCGAATGATAGGGCCCAAGTAGATTGACAGAAACTTTTTTCATGGTGAATTGTTTCAAGTGGTATGGGTAAAAACGCAATTGTATGTTCTTCATGCCTGCTTTCATTTCTTGCACCACTACTGGCCAATGATGAGGTCATGTTTGTTGACGAATTGTATGGCAGTCAACTCACTGAGGATGTCCTTTATGGTTCCGGCTCCACCGGAAATCCTTCAAGTGGCGTGATGGATCTGTACTTAGATCTTTACCAACCCACTGGTACGAACCTCCCTGAAAAGCGTCCAGCTATGGTTTTTATTCATGGTGGTGGTTTTATTTCAGGTGATAAGGGAGCGCTAACTATCCGCAATCTCTGTGAGTCGTTCACCAAGCGTGGTTACGTCTGTGCTTCCATTCAATATCGGCTGGTGGGCGACAACCCCACCTACGAAGACGGCCCTGCTCCCAATGAGAGCGTGCTCTACCGATCTATGAATGCGGCGCCTCAGGATGCCGCAAAAGCCATTCGTTGGCTTCGCCAAAATGCGGCCGTTTACAAAATTGATCCCACACGCATCGGAATTGGTGGTAGTTCTGCAGGTGCCATCACTAGCTTATATACCGCATCGCAAGAAGCTTCAGCCATTGGTCAAGATGCCGAAGTCGGTGTGGTCATCGACCTCTGGGGAGCTATGTATGGAGCGGAGTCCTTGGTAGATTCTGAAGATCCCGCTATCTTCATCGTCCATGGCACAAACGATCCCACTGTTGCTTATAGCGAGACAGAGAATCTCATCGCCCATCTCGACAACATCAATCATCCTTACCAGCTCTATCCCATCAGTGGTGCAGGCCATGGCCCGTGGTCCCAGTTCAACAATGAGGTTGTTAACGGCAAGACCATTCATCAACATAGCGTAGAATTTGCATTCGAG
>JBMYMN010000146.1:0-6298 GCA_049597355.1 Luteolibacter sp. | reverse complement strand
TATGATGATCTACTGGATTCAAAAATTTTGAAAAATGGCTACACTCGTTAGAACTTTTTGAAATTACACTCCTTCAATTGCTTATGGAAGAAAAGAATTCACAAAAAGTTGACTATTTTTTCATGCGTAGAAATAAGTTTTACTGATCTTATTGTCAGTTACTTATGGACTTGATGCTGGCTCAAAATCCTCAGAATTGGTTGTTTCTCCAGCCTCTTTTATCATGGGTTTGAGGACAGAATCGCCAACCTCCGGAGCGCCAGATTGGATGTCGGCAGCCATCATTTGACCGAGTGCCTCACCGGACACTCGCAAGTTGGCCAGACGATTACCAGGGCCTCTTGAAATCAGAATGGATCCGGTGGGAATACGAACTCCGGGTGTCCGACGAAATAGTATAAATCCTTGATTGGTATGAATGCTGACTACCTGTCCCACAAATCGGTTTTGGCTAGGTTTCTCAGGCTCCACGGGAACACCACCGCCACAACCGATCAGCAGGGAGCACAAGACTGGTAAGACCAGAAATTTCATTTGTTTACGATGCGCACCTCATCAGCGTGGATCAAGGCTTCGGTGCCAGAAGAGGTGTCGAGGAGGAGTTCGCCACCTGACCCCAATCGCTGGACGATGCCACATTTGGGTCCGTTAGAGGTCTGCAGAATGACCCGCTTTCCGCTCAATACACAGCGCTGATTGATGCCTTCGATCAGTTTGGAAAAGTCCGCTCCGATACCACGATGGCGCACAGCAAAGCGCTGAATGATGGCAGCCAAAACCTCAGGGCGGGATGGGGCTTCGCCCAAGGTGAGTGCGAGCGAGGTGGCACTGTCGGCCAAATCACCAGGGAATTCGGTCGTATGGACGTTTAGACCAATACCTACAATGGCGAAGTTCTCACCCGCTTCCACCAGAATTCCGGCAGCTTTACGATCTTCAAGCCATAGGTCATTGGGCCATTTGATGCCCGGTTGGCAGCCAAAGGATTCGAGTGCTTCGGCCAGAGCAAGACCGGTGGCCAGGGCAAGTCGCGGCCACAACGCTTTGGGCTCTTGCGGGTGGACCAATATGGAAAAGGTCAGGCTTTCACCGGGCGCTGCGCTCCAGGTGTTACCACGCCGACCGCGGCCATTGGTTTGTTCGTGGCTGAGTAGTATCAAGCCATGTGGTGCTCCGTTGGACGCGAGGGACTGCAATTCGTCGTTGGTGGATGCACAGCTGTCTCGCAGCATCAGACGGAAAGGATCCGGAAAGTGTGCCGCAATCGCTTGGAAATCGTCACCGGTGCTCATCAATCGATGGGGATAAAATCCAGACCGATATCAAGTGCGGGAGCGGAGTGGGTCAGGGCGCCCACTGAAATGAAATCCACGCCGCTGGCAGCAATGGCCTTGAGGTTCTCGAAACGAATGCCGCCACTTGCTTCGAGTAGGGGTTTGCCATGCTGGCCTCGCATCTCAACGGCTTCGCTGAGCTTAACAGGATCCATGTTGTCGAGAAGCAGGAAGTCAACGCCCTCCAGAGTAAGAAAGTCGCGCATTTGATCCAGATTGTCGCATTCCAGCTCTATCTCGACTTCTGGCTTTTCTTTTTTGAGTCTGTGGATGGCGTTTTGGAGAGCGTTGAGGCCACCATCTGCCACAAGGTGATTGTCCTTCACCATAGCACGGTCGTAGAGGCCCATGCGGTGATTGGTTCCACCCCCGTCGAGAACCGCCTGCTTTTCGAGTTGGCGATAGCCGGGCGTGGTTTTGCGGGTATCGAGGATACGGGTAGGGGTGTCCTTGACTGCCTCGACATAGAGAGCGGTGAGCGTGGCCACGCCACTGAGTCGCTGAATGAAGTTGAGAGCGGTGCGTTCGGCGGTAAGAATGGAACGGGCACACCCTTCTACCTGAATGAGAATAGCGCCCTCGCTGACATGGCTGCCACTCGGAATTAGGCATTCGACCTCGAGAGTGCTGTCAGCGGTGGTAAAGACCAATGCTGCGAGTTCGATGCCACTCACCACGCCGCTGGCTCGGGCCGTGACCATTGCGCGTGCGCAGCGCTCGCTGGGAATGAAGTATTCGGAAGTGACATCGCCCTCACCGATATCCTCGGCCAAGGCGAGGTCGATGAGGTTTTGGATTGATTCGGACATGAGCATTATTCTCCAACAACGCTTACCGCAATTTGCCGCTGATGTGGAGTGCGACGATGCTCAAAAAGAAAAATTCCCTGCCAGGTGCCCAGACTCATGCGGCCATTGACAATGGGGATCACTTCGCTTGTGCGGGTGAGGGCCATGCGGATGTGGCTGGGCATGTCGTCGGGACCTTCGTGGGTATGGATGAACCAGGGAGTATCTTCGGGAACCAAGCGTTCGAAAAATTCCTCCAGATCACGGCGGGCACTGGGATCCGCGTTCTCCATGATGACGAGACTGGCACTCGTGTGCTGCACCATGACAGTGACTGTTCCGTTTCCAATTTTGGAATCGTGGACGATGGCATCGATCTGTGTGGTGATTTCAGTAGTGCCCTTGCCACCACTGCGTATGGAAAAGGTATCCGTGTGAGCGGGCATATTAAGGGATTCTTGGTGATTGGTGTGGATTGTGTGTGTCTCGTCTTTGATGAAAGCGAGGTCTGATCTGGAGGCGGATCTGGCTTATTTGTGAATGGTATCGAGGACCCACTTGCCGTAGGCCTTGCCAGCCTCCATAGCAGCGTGAGATTCAATCAGATTTTCGGTGGACAGGCCATGAAACAACCGAGTGACCAGTTTTGGTATGATTCCTTGCTCGCAGAGTTTGGCGATCTCGCTGAGGATCACACCCTGTCGGTGCATGTCTGGCGTCTGAAACTTTGAGCGTGCGAACATGAACTCCCAGCAGATGCGAACACACTTGGCTTTGAGTGGATCACCGATGTGTAGTTTTTCTTTGGGTTCAACGATGCAGCCGATGGAGCCCATAGGTGCAATCAGTTCGGCCATGGTTTCCCAATAGGCATCTGTATCGTAAAGATTGGCAATGTAGGTGAACTGGTCAATGCCCAGTGCCTTGGCTTGGGGGATGAGGGTTTTATGGTGATTGATGACATGGTCTGCTCCAAGTGATTTGCACCAGGCAATGGTTTCCGGGCGCGAGGCAGTTGCCACCACTTGCAAGCCGATCATTTTGGCCATTGGAATCATGGCTGAACCAACGCCTCCGGCACCGTTGATGATAAGGATGAGGTTGTCATCAGCGCTCTTTGTGGAATTCGCGATCATGCGTTCGAGCAGTAATTCCCACGCTGTAATGCCGACCAAGGGCAGGGCGGCGGCTTCGGCCATGGTGCAGTTATCGGGCTTGCGTGCCACCAGTCGGGCGTCGACCAATTGAAACTCCGCATTGCAGCCGGGGCGGGTGACGTCTCCAGCATAATAGACATCGTCATCAATGCGCAGATGACTGACTTCCTCGCCAGTGGCGATCACCTTTCCGGCACCATCCCAACCCAGTATAGTAGGTTGTTTGGCAGGTTGGTTGCCAAGGCTCTTGCGGATTTTGGTGTCGACAGGATTGATGCCCACACCACCCACCTCAACCAGAATGTCGTGCGGGCCGGGTTTTGGCCTTGGCGTCCTGAATTCAATCAGACACGCGGGATCCGTGACGGGTAGTGCTTGAATGGCGCCGATGGCTTTCATGTGGAGCTTGAAGGCGGGTTAAAGATGTAACGAGTCAGAGGATGGGTTCGAGGCCAATCCATGAGCAAGCGAGGGCGATAATCCAAGGTAGGGTCAGCAAACTGAGGATGGTGGTCATTACCACGATATGCACGGCGATAGCCGGGCGCCCATGATAGAGTTTGGCGAGAATAATGGGTGACACAGCTGCCGGCATCGAGGCCTGCACCACAATGACTTGCTTGAGTTCGGTGGCGATGGGCAGAAACTTTGCAGCGCATAAAAAGACCGCGGGAATGGCCAAGAATCGGGTGAACGCCGCCGCTGCAAGAATACGCGGTGAGGGTTTCTCATCGCTAATCATCGACATCATGCTGGCACCGATAATGAATACCGCCAATGGGAAGGCGCCAGCACCTAACATGTGCAGGGCTTCTCTTGGAGTGCCGGTGACATAACCATCCAGACGGACGACTACGAGCACCAGGCCGATGAGCACACCAATGACCATGCCGTTGGCCAGTTGTCTCCATTTAAAACCGGACCTGCCGTTGATCACGAACACGCCGAAGGACCACATGGCAAGTTCCACGCCGATATTGTGCACAAAGAGCACGGCGAGTGCGCCACTTGCCCAGATGGATTCGACCACCGGCACCGCGGTGAAGCCATAATTCTGGGTGCCTGAACTCAGAGCAAAAGTACGCATACCGTTGCCTTTTTTCAGTCCGACAAGTTTGCCAACGACGAAGCCAACGCCGACTCCGGCCACGATCAGGCCATAGCCACAGGCGATTGAACTGATCACCACCCACCCGTTGCGCAGTATTTCGGCGCCCAGTATTTTATCAACGATGAAGCATGGAATGAGGATCATGTAGCAGAGTTTCATGATCGGCTCGTCATGCTCCTGTGTAAGCACACCCGTGCGACGCGCCACGGCCCCAGCCAAAATCAGCAGGTAAACCCACAGCACGGATTGGATAATGTCCAAAGGTGAAATCACGGCGCAAGTGTCTGGCTTGCACTTTACGGTTACAAGACCCAGTTTGTGATGCTATCCTCATTGGCATATACCACTCACAGATAATGCTCCGCGCTGCTATTGTTCTCTATCTTAGCCTATTGCCATTGGTCGCTGGCCAAGATGGGCGAACGCTGGATGAGTTGGTGCATCAGTTGGGTGATGATGATTTTCGGCTTCGCGAGCAGGCCTCGAATGAACTGCTCAGGAGGGTTGAGCATAATCCCAAGTTTGCCAATCAGCTAAAGCGCTTTGCCGATGATGATGATCCCGAGATACGTTTTCGTATCGCTGAGTTGACCAAAAACCTGCCAGTGATTTTAGCGTGGGTAGATCCATCTGAGGAGAAGGCCATGAAGTCCGGCCGTGGTTTGTCTCGCTCCATGCAACTCACCGTGAAGAACCGCTCCAAGATTGAAATCAAGACTCACTGGCTGGATTGGCAGGGTGATCGGCAAGCTCGACGCTCCGTGAAACCCGGAAAGCAGGTGGTGTATACAAGAACCTTTGAGGGTCATCCTTGGCTGATCACCGACACAATGGGTAATGCCCTAGGTGTATACGTGCCGAAAGGAAGCAAGGACGTGCAAATCATTTTCACCGGAAAGGAAAAGCCCTGATGGATGCTGCACCCGTAACATGTCCGAGTTGCTTTGAAGTATTTGATGTTGTGGTGCCACCTCATGGCGAGTTGCCCACCGAGTTTGACTACGATTGTGAAATCTGTTGCCGGCCGATGGTGATTGGTTTCACACAAGACGGTATCGCGGAGGCAAGAGGTCTTGCGGATTAGGCCAGCGCTTTCACATGCGCGACTGAAGAGGAGGCGAGCCCCTCCGGGTTGTAGCCACCTTCCAGCATGGATAGAATACGGCCGTTGCAATGCTTGTTGGCGTATCGAACACAGCGCTTGGTCATTTGGGTGAAGGTGTCGTCATCCCAATTAAGACCACCGATGGGATCGTCTTTTCGAGCATCATAGCCGGCGGAGACGAGTAGGAAGTCAGGCATGAAGTCATTAATCTTGGGTGTGATCTGCTTATCCCAGATTTTTAGGGCATAGTTGCCGTCGCTGGCGCGGGGCAGGGGAAGGTTGAGGTTGAAGCCCAGGCCCTCACCGCGACCGCGGACCTCGGCCTGACCGGTTCCTGGATAGATATCCTCCTGATGAGTGGAAATGAATAGCACGCTTGGATCGGAAATAAAAATGGCCTCGGTGCCGTTACCGTGATGCACGTCCCAGTCGATGATGGCGACTTTCTTGAGTCCGTGCTTTTTCTGCAGGTAGCGTGCGGTAATGGCAATGTGATTGAAGATACAGAAGCCCATACCGCGTGCGCCGAGTGCGTGATGACCGGGTGGGCGAAGGGCGCAATAGGCGGAGTTGACCTCACCTTTCATGATGGCATCAGCAGCGGTAAGCATGGCACCGGTGGCTTCGAGGGAGACTTTGTAGCTGTCTTTGCTGATAGTGGTGTCGCCAGTGCTCAGGGTGCCTTTGAGGGCCTCAATGTCGCGTTTGGCGATGTCGTGGTAGGCTTTGTCGTGGGCGAGTAGGATTTCCTCGACCTCGGCGGTACGGCGGCCAAGGCGCACGATCTCTTTGGGAAGGGCCTC
>JBMYMN010000145.1:0-6367 GCA_049597355.1 Luteolibacter sp. | reverse complement strand
GTTCTCGGTGATCTTGTACTCGGCGAGCTTCTCACGAATTTTGCCCACACCATCGTCCATCGCCGAAATCATGGAGAGGGCCTTGCGCCGACGCAGAAGCATCTCGCTGGGGAAGCGCTCCATGTATTTCGCGGTGCTCGTCAGCGGAACGTGGGGCGCGAAGTAAGCGAGGTAGAGGAAGAAGGGCTTCTCGTTGTGGCGGTCGATGAAGGCCAGGGCGGCGTCGGTCTGGGTGTCGAGGCGGTCGCCTTGCTGAGTGAGCATCTTGGTCGGCTTCACGTCCTTGCCTTTGAGGTCGTAGGTGGCGCGGTAACGGTTGGTGTGACCGCAGAAGATGTCGCTGAAGCCGCGCTGATCGGGCTCGTAAGGGATGCGTTTGGCGGCGGGAATGGCGACTTTCTTTCCTTTTCCTATCTGGGCATTGGGGAGGTGTTCTTTGATCCATTCGACCGACTGGTGGTTGGGATCGAGGTGCCACTTACCGACCATGCCAGTGGTGTAGCCCGCTTTTTGCAGGCGTTGGGGAATGATCACCTCATCCAAAGGAAGTGGAATGGAGCCGTTGGCATCCAAACCGAAACGCCCTTGGAAACGACCCGCGAGGAGTCCCGCACGCGAAGGGATGCATTGCGGGGCGGTGATGTAACCGCTGGTGCAACGCACGCCATCGGCCGCCATCTTGTCAATGTGGGGCGTGCGGATGTCCTTGAGCGAACCCTGGCAGCCGAGATCAGCCCAGCCTTGGTCGTCGGTGAAAATGACGATGATGTTGGGCTTGGGCGCAGCATGGGCGAGTCCCAGCAGGCAGAAGAAGAGTAGAAGATGTTTCATGAAGACGGGGGTGGAACCACGCGAAGAGTATTCAGTTGAGCTGTATCTGAGGTACTCACTCAAGCACATGCTCCAACAGCAGGCCCTGCACCGCGCCATAGAACTGCGAGCGGTAGTAGGCGGAGCGCTTGGAGGGATCGCCATTCTCGAGAATCTCCTCCTTGGGGGCGTCGCCGAAGCCGTAGCGAGCTTCAATCGCCATTCGGGCTTGGTTGAAGCTGCTGTACCAGTCGTATCCGAGTTCGCGGGTGATCCACAGCGAGCCGGATTCACTGTCGCCCTCCTTATAATCCTCCACCGCCTTGGCCATGACCTCGCGAACCTTCTCGAGTGAAGTGGCGAACTCACTCTGCAGGTCGGGCACGATGTATTCCATCCAGTCCTCACGCAGATCATCTTCATCGATCTGTTGCCCCAGTTCCTCCGCGAGACTCAGCTCGCGCTGGCAGGCATCATCGATCAGATGGCGCAACAGCAGCCAGTCGGTGGCTTCTTCGAGGTCGACGCGGAGGCCGCCCTCCACTGTGGGGATGATGTTCAAAGGTGTCTCTGATCTTGTTTAGTCGGTCTTCTCCAAAGTGGACTTCAGTTGGTGAGAGTGAAGTTGCTGCATGTAAAGCTCGGCTTTCTCGCGTTCGCCGGTCCAGACGACGGCGCGCCCGCCTTGGTGAACCTGCATCATCAACCCGGAGGCCTTGGCCTCCGGGTAGCCGAATATTTTTATCAGCACCCATGTAACGTAGCCCATCATGTTGACGGGATCATCGTGCACGAGCACGTTCCACGGGCTATCAATCGTGGTGTCTGTGCTGGTGTTTGTGAGTGTGCCAGGCTTGGGCATGGTGTGAACTACAGGTTATATTCGCACATTTGGATCCTATGAAGGAAGGGCATCCTTGGCGGGTTCCACCCACTTGCCATGCTCCTTGATCAGATCAATCAGGCGCTCGACGGCCTCGTTTGCAGGGATGTTGAACTTCACCGGCTCTTTGCCAACGTAGAGATTGATCTTGCTTGGGGCGCCACCCACGTAGCCGAAGTCGGCATCCGCCATTTCACCCGGGCCGTTGACGATGCAGCCCATCACCGCGATGCGCACGCCCTTGAGATGACCTGTTGCAGCTCGGATTTTTTGAGTGGTGCTCTGGAGATTGAAGAGGGTGCGCCCACAGCTTGGGCAAGCGACGTAGTCCGTTTTGAAGATGCGTATGCCGGTAGCCTGCAGGATGTTGTAGGCCAGTCGCATGGAGGCTCCGGGTGCCGTTTCGCCACGGATGAGGACAGCGTCACCGATCCCATCGCAAAGAAGCGAGCCAAGGTTCGTAGCGGCCTTAAGGAGGGCTTCGAGTGCATCGGGTGTCTCATCAGGTTGATGAAACGTATCCTTCAGAAGGATGGGGTGACGGGGGTTGGCCTTGGCTGCCAGTAGTCGATAAGCGGGGATGAGGTCGAGAGCGGTGTTGTCGGCCACAGTGATGAGATGCGCGGTATCTCCCTCATTGAGCATCTCGATTGACGAGTCGTCGCTGGGGTCGATGGCGATAACATCAGATTTTTCCAAAATGATCTCAGGCTTGAAATCACCGAGAGTAGAGAAGCGCTTAGCAAGCTGGTTCCAGCACTCCTGTGTGGTGACCACGCGGCATGGCTCGCCGTCTCCTAGCTCCATGCCCATTGCGGTAGTTTTTTTACTACGCCGTTTATCGTAACAAAACGGATTGTATGGGGGGATCAGCTTTTCAGGCGAAGCTAAGCCGCCTTGTTGTAGCTGATAGGGTCTGGCTAGAGCAGTAGCGACAGGAATTTCATGGATGGCATCTTCAGTCAATGACACGCGGATGGTGTCACCAATGCCGTCGGCCAAAAGCGAGCCGATGCCGACCGCGCTCTTGATGCGACCGTCTTCGCCATCACCAGCTTCGGTCACACCAAGGTGGATGGGGTAGTTCCAATCCGGACCTTGTTGGTCGAGACGAGCGATCAACAGGCGGTAGGCTTGAATCATCACCTTGGGATTGGAGGCCTTCATCGAGAAAATCAACTCATGGTAATCCTGATCGCGTGCAATGCGGGCAAATTCCAGCGCGCTCTCGACCATGCCCAGGGGTGTGTCGCCGTAGCGGTTCATGATGCGGTCCGATAGTGAGCCGTGATTGGTTCCGATGCGCATCGAGCGATTCCGTTCTTTGCAGAGTTTGACCAGCGGAATGAATTGTTTGCGGATGCGCTCGATTTCCTCCTCGTACTGGTCATCGGTGTACTCGCGGATCTCGAACTTTTTCTTGTCGGCGTAGTTCCCTGGATTGACCCGGATTTTCTCCACCCACTTGGCGGCTTCGAGGGCGGCATCGGGTTTGAAGTGGATGTCGGCGACCAAGGGCACCTTACAGTCAGCCGCTCGAACTTCGCGCGCGATGTGCTCCAGATTGGCGGCGTAGACCTTGGTTTGGGCGGTGATGCGCACTATCTCACAACCCGCATCGGCCAGTTGCAGGACCTCATCCACGCAGGCTTTGGTATCACGGGTATCCGCTGTGATCATCGACTGCACCCGGATGGGATGACCACCACCAACACCCACATCGCCCACCATCACCGGACGCGAAGGCCGCCTCGCGTAGTGCAACAGGTTGGGGCAGTAAGACAGCGAATGGTCGCTCATGGTGTGCGATATAGCCGAGAAAACCTTCGCCCGCAATGGCTGGCTACCTATAACTCGCCCCCTTCTCTTCACATTTCTGGTATTTGCCCCTTATTGACACTCTGTTGTTCACCCCTCATGTTGCGTCCATGAGAGGTCTGGCCTCGAAACCCCCAAAAGATCCATCAGGTCATTCGGCATTTGCCGTGGCTCTCTGTTTGCTTGGAGTGATGGCTATGGCCCAACTGGTGGTGGGAGGTATGGCCCTGGCGGTGCGCTTTAAAGAGATCCCCGCTCGGCAGATCGTTGAAAAAGAGGTGATTCGTGAGGTTCGAATCGAGGTTCCCACGCCAATCAGCGGCGATCCCCACCCAGTCAATATCGCTCCCCCGAGCACTGCGACCGCCAATCCAATGGCGTATCAAACGACATCTCAATCCAATCTGTTGCCGCCTCATCATCCTAGCCCACTCACCGAGCCAGAGGTCGAGGACCCAAAGGCCGCCAAGCTCCTCAGCGAGGCGCGCGAGGCCCGCGTAGCAGGAGATATGGGCAAGGCAATCGTCAAACTGGAGCAAGCTTTGCAACACGCTCCGGGTGAACCCAGTATGCTTTTTGAACTCGGAATTGTGCATGAGCAGATGGGCATCTTCGACAAAGCCGCCGATCACTTTGAAGAGGTCTTTCGCATGGGTATGCCAAGAGCCGGTGCGCTATATCCTCTGGCAGCGGCAAAGTTGCGCGATGGTTTCAGTCAGCCCATCGATATGCTGGGTAAGTTGTCACTGGGCCGGGTGAAGATCTTCAAGAACACCGAGTATGATGATGGCCAGCAGGTGATTCTGACGATTCCCGTGCAAAAGGCTCCAACTGGAGAAGTTGAGATGGACGCTATCGAAGTGGAGGTCCGGTTTTTCAATCGCAGCACACGAGGTGAGGTGGCTGAGTTGCTTGATGCTTCTTGGGTGACTAGCCATTGGGTCAGCTTGCCATGGGATTGGACCGGTGGTGGGGAGCAGTTGCGCATGACCTACACCATTCCAAAGCGTGATGATGCGACAAATCATCTTTTCGGTGAGCTCAGTTATTATGGCCAAGTTGTGACTCTTAGTTACAAGGGTGAGGTGCTTGACGTCCAAGCTTGGCCGCGTGACTTGGCGGCTAGGGTCGTTCGCCAACCCCAAGCAGGCTTTGGTGAGTTGCCTGTGCCTGAGTTTCAAGATATGCTGCCGCCAGATTTCGATCCCAACATACCATTATTGCCAACTCTGCAGGACTGATGGACTTGCATACATAGTCCAATTTCCTGTTTTATCCCCTACTCCCCCTCCGAGCAGACTGCTCATTGCCCGCCCCATATGACGTCCCCTGACATGGACCGAATTCTCGGTGACTACCGTCTCAAGTGCTTGAAGCTTGAGACACCGACCGTGATCAAATGGGAAGCGGAGCAGATTTCTGTGGGTCGTAAAGTGCTCGTTGATGAACTCAAGCCTGATGCTAGTGAGCAGAATGAGAAATTCATAGCTGACGTACGAGCCAAGGCGGCCATTGAGCATCCTTTGATCGCCTCGGTCTATGAGGCAGTAGACAGCAGTGATTGTTACTTTGCCTACGAGTATCTACCAGGGGCCAGTCTTGAGAACCGTGTGGAAGCTGGCGAACCGATGGACCCTCTGGAGTTGACGATGCTGTTGCGGCGCATTGCTGAGATCCATGTGATGCTCGAGAAGCGAAACAAGTCTACCGCGCCAATGAACCTTGAACACCTCTATGTGGATACCACCGGGGTGCTGCGCGTTGCCAACCTCGTTGTGGATGGGTTCCGCGATCATGGTGAGTCCGGGCGTGACATGACCTATCTTGGGCGGGCACTGTTGCCGCTGGTTGCTGATGGCAAGGAGGGCACGACCCGCATGCTGACTCTTCTGACATGGATGCGTGGTGAGGGGGATGAGGATGCGATGAGCTGGCAACAGGTTATTGAATTGTGCGAGCGCATCGAGCGGCAACTTACTGGGGAGCCAACCCTCCAGATGATGGAGGCTCCTGTCGCGGCTCCAGCACCCGCCAAGGCCCGCCCCACAGGCTTGGTTGTCGCTACCGGCCTCCTCGGTTTTGCGGTGGTCTTCCTGCTTGTGAAGAACCTAACAGGAGACCGTGGGGACACATCACGAGTTGAGTTGCCGCCACCAATTGATATTCCGGAAACCCCTGCTGGTGAAGGTCGCCCGATGATACCTGCGTTTCGGATCATGGCACACGAAGTCACCATCGGTCAATATGCCGAGTTTCTCGATACTCTGGATGCACTTGAGCAGGCTGGTAGCAAACCCGATGTTTTTGATCATGAGGATCAGCCAGAGGAAAAGGTCTCACATGAGCCTGATGACTGGGAGAACCTGTTGGCCACTGCGCGCAGGGCAGGGCTTTGGAATAAGCAACGCATCACACTCGACACTCCTGTGGTCGGAGTCGATTGGTGGGATGCCCATGCATACAGTTCGTGGAAGAGGGGCAGCTTGCCCAGTGAACTGGAATGGTTGGCTGCACTTGGCAAAAGCCGCGATCAGATTGGCGACATCATCGCTTCCAGTTGGGGTCGAATTGACCTCGAGACCGCTGATCGAACCAGCAATGGTGTTCTCAATATGGCTGGATCGGTCAGTGAGTGGACACGCCTCCAGACCCCAGATCCTGTCAATCCTTTAGGTGCCAAGAAGTGGCTGGTTTTGGGTGGATCCTACAAGCTGAGCGACAGTCATGCCCTTACTCCTACTCGGCCAGATGATCGCGGCCTGCGTCGGGATGATCTCGGCTTTCGTGTGATTTTCGACGTGGAGTGAGAGCACTTGTGGAAATGCTCTTGGAGCCGAGAGAATTTTCGCTAAAATG
>JBMYMN010000144.1:0-6471 GCA_049597355.1 Luteolibacter sp. | reverse complement strand
TGACGCCCAAGGAGCCCATCTCCTTGAAAAAGGACGATTTGGAGAAGCCGGGAGTCGGCACTGTGCTTCCTCCGAAAGTGGATATTACTCTCCACTACCGCATCACCAACACCGGCAAGGAGGCCGTCGTGATCAAACACGGTGGGGATGAATCCTTCAATCAGCTCATGATCAAAGGGCCCGGTGCAGAGAATGTGGCTTGGAACAAACCGGTGAGTGCGGATTACCGCTTCGGCGAAGCGGTCAGCCTAAAGCCCGGTGGGTCCAAGGAGTTTGAGATCAAAGAGCTCATGTACGGCACACGTGACTTAAACTACTGGAGCATCATCAAGGCCGGTGACTACGAGGTCATTCTGAAATTCAACTCGCGCACGGGCAGAGATCTCATGACGCTGACCTCCAAGCCAGCCAAGTTCTCGGTGGTCATCAAGTAATGGGTGAGCTCCGCCAGACGCGTTTCTCTAACGTGCTCATTAGCGTGCTATGTGATCAGTGCGCCACATCGACGAGGGCGCCCTTGTTCTGACCGATGTGGCCGAGGAGTTCGTCGAACCAGGCTTGATCGATGTCGAAGGGCTTGCCGCCCTTGATGCGCTCGAACTCAATCGCGCGCAGTTCGTTGTTCTGGTCTTCGTCCTCACCGGTCACGCCACCTTCGCGGCGCATGGCGCAATCTACCGCAAGGTGCGCGCACCTCTTGATCAGCTCCTGGTCCTGCACATTGGCGGCAGCGGCACGGCTGTAGTAACCGCTCTTTTGCACCAGCACCTTCTCGGCGTTGAGGCGCTTGGCGAACTCCTTGGCGAAGTAAGCTCCGGGATTGATGGTGTCGAGTTTCACGTGGCCGAAGGCGTCGCGCACAATCTCTTCTCCCGCGGCTTCCTTCTGCTTGATGATGTCTTCCACGCCCGCACCCTCGGAGATGAAGAGGTTGACGTTGTCGTGCTCGTCCATGATGGCCAGCAGGCGTTCGGTTTCGGCGTCGAAGTCCACGGCCATTTCCGGAATGTAAACGCCATGCACCGAAAGGCGTTCCTTGCTGAGGCCAATCGCGGGCACGAGCTCTTGGGCGTCGACAGAGTCCTGATACGCTTTGGCGGTGGCGGCAGTGAGCCAACCGCAATTCCGCCCCATGACTTCATGTACGATGAGCATACGAGGATTGGCATTGTGTTCGCTGACGACATTCGTGAAATACTCGGCACCCTCCTCAGCAGCAGTCCAGGCACCGAGGCTTTGTTTGATCGGAAAGACGTCGTTGTCGATGGTCTTGGGCAGTCCAATGACTGTTAGTTCGTAGTGGTTGCCATGAAGAAAAGCGGCGAGATCAGCGGCCGCGGTGTTGGTGTCGTCGCCACCGATGGTGTGCAGCACGTCGACACCATCAGCCACCAGTTGATCGGCAGCCACTTTTTGAGGGTCCTGACCTTCTTTGACCAAACCGCGCTTCATACAGTCAGCGATGTTGGTGAGCTTGACTCGGCTGTTGCCAATGGGACTGCCACCGTGTTTGTGGAGAAGATGTGCTTTGTCACGGATTTCAGAAGTCACGGCAATGGAATCACCCAGCAGGAGTCCCTTATAGCCGCTACGATAGCAGATGATTTGGATCTCGGGGTCGACTTCGGTATAGCGCTGGATGAGAGCTCCAACAGCACTAGAAAGGCATGGCGCTAGACCACCGGCTGTAAGTATGGCGACTTTGTTTGGTTTCATCTGACTTTGCATTCAAAAATACGGCTCCGGACTAACGCTATTATAGTCGGCTGTCGAGTTGGAAGACTTGGCCCGAAGTATGCGGTAGCTGCTGGTGCAGAAAACAGATAAATGAGGCGACTGCTTGCTTGGTATTGAAACGTTGAAGGGAGTGTTCCTCGAGGATCTCCTCCTTTCGCTGCTTTCTAACAGTTTTGGTCATTCGGGTATCGAGAAACCCGGGGAGGATGGCGTTCACTCGGACATTGTGTTTTCCGGTTTCAGCAGCAAGTTCTTTGATGTAGCCGAGTAAGGCCGCTTTGGCCGTAGCGTATGCGCTTTGCCCTATCGGCGGATGTATTGCAGAGTAACTTGAAATCAAGACGATCGAGCCGCCTCCCCTACCCTTCATTGACTCAATTGCGGCGGCAGCACAACGAATCGATCCGCGGAGATTGACAGCCAGGACCTCATCCCATTGTGATTCTGTTAGGTGAATTAGGGGAGAGTCACTTGTAATTCCGGCATTGCAGATGAGGAGATCCGCTTGATGGAGCATGAAATACTCACGAATGCTATCTCCTTGGGTAACATCAAGTTGTGCACGACCTGGTGTTTTGACTTCAAAACCCTGCTCGATCAGATGTGTAGCGATGCTGTGGGCTAAGTCGCCCTCTCCACCACTGATCACAGCACGTGTCCCAATTTCATGCATGACTGGCTTTTAGCTACCCCCAGTGACACCAACAAGAGCCAAGCACAGACCATATCTTGCGAACCCAGTGTGAATAAGCTGTGACTTTTTGGGTATGTTCTCAACAAGCTGGGTCTGCAATACAATATTTTCCGGGCAATCCAGAGTCATTCGCAATCTGTACATCTCGTGGAACGCCTGTAACCATGCTGAGGAACATGTGTTTTTCCGATTTATTCACACGATGAAGAAGATGATCTTATGAATTCAAAAATAAGTTCTCATCCTCTATCGGCGCCATTGTGACCACAGTGAGGGTTCTTACAGTAACATGAGTGCAGGTTGTTCAATCAGCCTTTTTACTTCAGACAGAAACTCTGCACCAACCGCTCCATCAACCACCCGATGATCACCAGAGAGGCCGATGTTCATGCACAAGCCTGGAACAATTTGCCCATCTTTCACCACTGGCTTCTGGATGGCGGCACCAACCGACAAGATTGCAGCTTGGGGTGGATTTACGATGGCATCGAAACTCTCAATACCCCAAGCACCAAGATTACTGACTGTGATGGTGCCCCCATCAAATTCGTTTGGTTTCAGTTTTTTATCACGAGCGCGGGCAGCGAAGTCCTTCACGGCACGAGAGATTTCTAGCAGCGTTTTATTCTGTGCCTCCTTGATTACCGGAGTCACCAGACCATCCTCAACCGCAATAGCCACAGACAGGCCGATATTGGAGTATTGAACGATATGATCACCTGCGAAGGATGCATTGATTGCGGGAACCAACTGAGCAGCATTAATTACGGCTTTAAGGACAAAGTCGTTGACCGAGTATTTGTTACCGTGGGTTTTTTCAGCCTGCTCATTGACCTGTTTGCGAAGTGACATCAGCGGCTCGGCATCCACTTCAAGGTGGAGATAAAAGTGAGGGATAGTCGTTTTGGAGGTCAGCAGACGCTCAGCAATGACCTTGCGCATGGTAGTCAGTTCAACCTTCTTATCCTCATCACCAGAAATTGGTACAATAGTCTGGGGTGTTGTTGGAGGGGCTGTAGCTTTTGCTTTGGCTGCAGTTGCCAAGGCTTTGGCAGCGCTGGCATCCCCTGTTTGGCCCGAAAGAGAGGATGCGGGATTCACTGGGCTTGTTGCAGATCCGGCTTCGACCACATCGGCACGAACGATCCGCCCGGCCGGCCCAGTGCCTGTAACCAACGATAAATCCACACCCAATTCGGCAGCAACTTTTCTAGCCAGTGGTGACGATTTGATGCGCTCCCCATTTACCGCTGTGGGGGCGGCAACAGACGCTGTGGGGGCAGGCGATATAATTTTTTCCTGTGCATCCTCGGTGGATTCAGCGCTCAACACAGGTGAGCCCTCCTCAACACCTTCCCCATCCAGCACAGCAATCACACTACCCACTACGGCTTTGCCACCCTCCTGAACGGTAATGTTAGTGATGACACCATCGTCGAACGCCTCCATTTCCATGGTGGCTTTATCAGTTTCAATTTCAGCGATCACGTCGCCAATCTCAATACTGTCTCCAACAGACTTGTGCCATTTGACAACGGTGCCTTCGGTCATGGTATCCGAGAGCTTGGGCATTTCTATTTGCATAGCCATAAATCGTAGTGGGGGAGGAAACTGACCTGAGAATGGGTGCGACCCATCCATTTGCCAAAAGCTATTTTCAGCAATTTTTCCAGATGCACAGACAAGTCAGCTGATCACATAGGACCACAATCTGTTGTGTGGTGGCCAGTGAGGGCTGAGGAGGTACATTCACATTAGCACATGCTACAGCAGGAGGCGGATACGAGTGCAATGGCTACGGTTGCAATAATGTATAGTAGACGTTTCATACAATAATCGAGGCTGCGGGAGTAAATGAATCTGAATTGTGCTACAGAACGCGGTAAAGCGGGAGGCCAGGACGAATCAGCCTAAATTCAAGGCTTTTTCCACGATGCGGCGAGGATTTGGTAGCTGTTCGTCTTCAATGTGAGGTGAATACATGGCCGGGGCATCGATGGAGCAGACACGCTGCACCGGTGCATCCAAGTCGTCGAAGGCGTGCTCTTGAATGAGGGTGGTGACCATGGCGGATACACCACCGAAGGGCTTGGATTCGTCGACAAGCATGACTCGGTTGGTTTTGCGGACGGTATCCAAGATGGCGTCTTGGTCGAGAGGACGAATGGAACGAAGATCAAGCACATCCGCCTCGATACCATGTTCCTTACTCAGAACCTCGGCAGCTTCGAGTGAGTGGATGACCGAGCGGCCATGGGCGATGATCGAAAGATCCGAACCCTCGCGCTTGAGATCGGCAAGGCCAAGCGGTATGGTGAAGTCACCATCTGCAGGATCCGGTACCTCGCCAGAATTGCCATAGAGCAGCGTGTTTTCCATGAAATAGACCGGGTCGTTGTCGCGGATGGCGGTTTTAATCAGGCCCTTGGCATCGGCGGGAGTCGCAGGAGCGCAGACTTTGAGTCCGGGGAAGGCGGCGAACAGGCCCTCGGGAATGTGCGAGTGGGTGGCACCGACGTTGGTGCCGCCATTGGCCGGACCGCGGACCACGATTGGACAGTGGCAAAGGCCGCCTGACATGTAACGCACACAGGCGGCGTTGTTGACGAGTTGGTCAAAAGCGACGGAATGGAAAGACCAGAACATGAGTTCCATCACCGGGCGGACGCCGAGCATTGAAGCACCGATGCCCATCCCAATGAAGCCGGCTTCTGAGATCGGAGTATCTACCAGGCGCTTGTCGCCCCACTTTTCCCACATGCCTTCGGTGACTTTGTAGGCGCCGTTGTATTGGGCGACTTCCTCGCCCATGATGACAACGTTGGGATCACGCTCGAGTTCTTCATCGAGGCCTTCGCGGAGGGCTTCACGGTAAGTCAGGGTGCGTGCCATGGATCTAAATTTGTTTTTGCAAGGTTCTGGAATGTAATGAATTAGGCATCAAAGAAATGGCGGCCAATCTTGGATGCGTCCGTCTCATTGTCGCTTTCCCAATACACGTCGGTGCTGATGTCGGCGATGGTTGGCGCGGGGGATTCTTCCGCAAATTTAACCGCTTCGTTAGCTTCGGCGGCGGCCGCTTTGGTGATATCGGCTGCGTGCTCGTCGGTGATCACACCCTCATCGATCAACTTACGACGGAACACGTTGATGGGGTCGTGGTTCTGCTTGTAGTTCTCGATCTCTTCGGGAGTGCGGTACTTCTTGTGGTTGGCATCCGCAATACTATGACCATAGTAGCGGTAGGTGTCGATTTCGATGATGCTGGGTTGGAACTCCTTGCGGGCTCGCTCCATGGCGATGTGGGTCTTGGCGCGAACTTCGTAGATGTCGGAGCCGTCGATGACGTCCCAGTCCATGCCGTAGGCTTCGGCGCGCTTGGCCAAAAACTCGGGTTGGGCCGAGGAGCGTTCCTGCGAGGTGCCCATCGAGTAGCCGTTATTTTCGATGACATAGATCACGGGGATCTCGAAGAGTTTGGCGAGGTTGAGCGACTCATGGTAGGCGCCCTGGTTGACCGCGCCATCACCGAGGTAGCAGAGGCAGCAGCCTTCCTTCTCGAGATACTTGAGGCCGTAGGCCAGACCCAGTCCCAGTGGTGTTTGACCAGCGACAATGCCGTGGCCACCCCAGAAGTTTTTATCTGGAGCGAAGAAGTGCATGGAGCCGCCCTTGCCTTTGGAGCAGCCGGTTTGTTTGCCGAACATTTCGGCCATGCATTCCTTCATGCTCATGCCGACGGCGAGCGCGTGACCGTGATCGCGGTAGGCGGTGATGAAGTGATCATTCTCACCCGACAAGGAAATGGTGCCGACGGCGACGGCCTCTTGGCCGATGTAAAGGTGGAGGAAACCGCCGATCTTACCGCCCTGGTAGTGCTTGAGCGAAACCTGCTCGAAGCGGCGGATGCGGATCATTTTCGTCAGCAATTCGATCTTCTGATCATTGCTAAGTTCCTGATTTACAGACCATTGTGAATAATCTTGCTGTTCGTCGGACATGAAGGGAAGAGGAGGTTTGGAGAGTGAGGGGAGATGTGA
>JBMYMN010000143.1:0-6482 GCA_049597355.1 Luteolibacter sp. | reverse complement strand
CGCCGGCAAGAGCTTTGCCTACGACCCGCGCACGGAATTTGGCAAGGCTCTAACGGCTGCTGAGGCTGCGGATGGAAAGCTTGTCCTCAGCGTGTGGCGCGACGGCAAGATTCAGGAGCTGACATTGCCACTGCAGGCACTCGGTTCTTACAGTGCGACTGCTCCCTACAACTGCACCAAATCCGCCAAGATTCTCGCATTGGGTTGTGCATCCCTCGCCAAGCGCATGGAAGATCCCAAGAAATACAAGGCGGGAGCCATCCCACGATCGCTCAATGCCCTCGCGCTTCTCGCCAGTGGTGAAGAAAAGTATCTCTCACTGGTAAAGCGAGAAGCGGAGTGGGCCTCCAACTTCCACGCCAAAGGAATGGCCACTTGGTATTATGGCTACGTGATCATGCTGCTCGCGGAATACCACATGGTCACCGGTGATGATTCCATTCTTCCCGGCCTCAAGCGACTGGCCATGGAGGCAGCCACCGGCCAAAGCATTGTTGGCTCTTGGGGTCACGGTTTCGCCCAACCGGACGGCCGACTTGGAGGCTATGGCATGATGAACGCGCCTGGCGTTCCTTTGACCATTGCCATGGTAATGGCTCGCGGAGCCGGCATCAACGAGCCTGAGATTGATCTCGCCATCGAGCGCAGCGCCAAGCTGTTGCGCTTTTATGAAGGCAAGGGCGCGGTGCCCTATGGGGATCATCAGCCTTGGACCCAAACCCACGAGGACAATGGCAAGTCTGGCATGGCAGGTGTGCTTTTCAATCTGATGGAGGAGGAAAAGCCGGCAAAGTTTTTCTCCAAGATGGCGCTGGCTGCGCATGGCCCGGAGCGGGATGGTGGTCATACAGGTAACTTCTGGAACATGACTTGGGCCATGCCTGCGGTGAACCTGTCCGGACCCCATGCCACGGGTGCCTGGATGCAGGAGTTTGGTGCCTGGTATTACGACCTCGCCCGCGGCTGGGATGGCAAGTATGTTCACCAAGGGCCACCTGCCATCTCTCACGACAAAACCCGCAACTGGGAAACGTCCGGCAGTTTCCTGATGGCCTACGCCATGCCATTGAAAAAGATCTGGCTCACTGGGGCAAAAAAAGGTGGCCTGCCACCGCTGAGCCCACAGGAGGCTCAGGCCATCATCGGATTAGGCAAGGGGTGGAGCAATGCCGACCGCAACAGTGCATATGACGCGCTGGATACCGAATTGCTTTACGAGATGTTGGGCAGTTGGTCGCCTGTGGTTAGAAAGCGGGCAGCCGGTGCCCTCGTCCGACGCGACGAAGCCGCCATGGATGCCCTGGTTCGCCTGCTGAGCTCCGACGATTTGCATCAGCGTTTGGGGGCTTGCGATGTTCTTAGCCAACTGCGTGGCAAGGGAGTCGAGGCCGTGCCTGTTTTGATTGAAACACTGGATGCCGATGACATGTGGCTGAGAGTTCAGGCGGCCACCGCCCTCGGCTCGATGGGCAAGGCCGGAATGCCCGCACTGCCGAAGCTACTCAAGATGATGGCGGTGGGCCCGACCAAGGAGGACCCGCGCGCGATGGAACAGCGTTACCTTACAACCATCGTCTTCAGGAACATCTTGGGTCGTCATTCTTTGGAAGGCGTTGATAAGAAACTGCTCTTTGACGCTGTGCGGGCCGGACTCAAAAATGACGATGGCCGTTCGCGTGGTGCCATTAGTTCGCTATACAATCAGCTCAGCTATGAAGAGCTCAGGCCTTTGTTGCCTGCCATCCACGAGGCGGTGGTCAAACCCGCGCCCAGTGGCATCATGTTTGCCGATGGCATCCGCTTGGCCGGACTTCAACTCTTGGCCAAGCATCGTATCGAGGAGGGAATCCCACTGTGCTTGGAGTTGATGGACATTCAGCGCTGGAACAAGAACAGCCGCATCATGGGCAATCTCAAAATCCTCGACAGCTACGGGCCTGCGGCCAAGTCGGTGCTGCCGGGCATGCGCCAGCTTGCGGCCGACCTGAAAAACCACCGTGAACAAAAGATGCTCGCGCCGCACATGGAGTATCTACATGAGTTGATCGCCAAGCTGGAGAACGCGGATGCGAGCAAGGCCGAACCGCTCCGCTCCTTGAAAGACTAATCTCTTTTCTGCCTACCCGTAACTTCAGCTTGCGGCTGGGTAGTGATGCCCATGCATGGATCCCCGGCTACTCGCAGGACCATGTAGCTGCATGGCAAAGAGGTCAGGCGTTGTTGTCGGTTGATGCGGGGTCTTCGGCCGTTGGGTTCTCAGCCAATCCCATTCTCTTTGCGCGCTTCATCCACAGTTGGCGCGCAAGTTCTTGCATGTCTTCGGTGCTATCGCGCTCATCCATAATTTCCACTCCCATCATCGTTTCGATGACATCTTCCAAAGTGACCAGTCCTACGGTGGTTCCAAACTCATCGTGCACTAACTGGAGGTGATCTCTGTTTTCGATCAACTGCTTGAGCAAACGATCAACCCGCATGATATTTGGCACCGATTCGATGGGCCTGAGGGCTGATTCGAGGGTTGCATCGGGCCTGGTGATGCAGGCCATCAGAGCATCCGAACGCAGAACAAAGCCACGGATGTCGTCACTATCCTCACCATACAGGGGGATGCGCGAGAAAGGCCGTTTCTCAACCTCGTGAGCAAAGCGTTCCAATGACATATCAATAGGCAGGGTATACATGACCGGCCTTGGAGTCATGATGTCGGCAACCGATACACTGCCGAGATCGAGCATATGATGCAGGATACGACTCTCGTCTGTATCGAGGTCGCCAGACTTTTGGGCCAGCTTGGCGACAGCCAGCAACTCTTCGCGGTGTTGTGGCTTGCCGTGGGCAGTACCAAAGCTGATCAGGCGGGTGATCTGTTGGCAGCCCCAGACGATAGGAGCCAAGCTAAGTTGCAGCCATGGCAGAAAATAGGCCGTCGGCTTGGAGAAAAAAGCGGCATAGCGGGCACCCAGTGTCTTGGGAATGATCTCGGTGAGAATCAGCACGGCCAAGGTAAGCGCGCCGGCAAAGATGCCACCCGTGGCACTTCCAAACACCTTGGCGTATTGGGCGCCCGCACCGGTCGCGCCCATGGTATGAGCGATGGTATTGAGGGTGAGGATGGCGGACAAAGGCTTGTCGATATCGCGTTTGAGGGCTTCCATCTTTCCCGCCCATTTCTTACCCTGTCCTTTGGCGGCCTCTATGGCAGAAGGGGTGACCGTAAGCAGGGTGGCTTCTAGCAGCGAACACAGAAACGAGAAGCCCAGGGCGATGAGAACGTAGGTGACGAGCAGCGTCATGGATGGCCTAGCCTGACAGATGCAGCGTTTTGCGCAAACCAGAAGCGTGTTGGATTTTGAGTCAATATGTCGATAGTGGGTGCCGTGATCAGGACGTTCATCATGTGTGTGCTATGTGGCTCTGGTCTTTTGGCGCAGGGCTTGCATTGGCAGGCCGTGAAACCGGACCTGGTGGTGCCGGAGGTGATCGAGGGTCAAGTGGCCGCCGGCAAACGGGTGCGTCACCGCTTGAAAGAATTTCAGGGCACCCGGCTTTACCATGCGATCTACCTCCCCACCGACTGGCATGCCGGCAAGTCTTATCCGGTAATCATTGAATACGCGGGCAACCGACACCGCCATGGCGATGGTTCGGTGGAAAGTTGCAAACTGGGTTATGGCATTACTGGCGGAAAGGGCGCGATATGGGTTTCCATGCCCTTTGTTGATACGGATAAAAAAGCCAATTCACCCACATGGTGGGGCAACGCGGATGCCACGGTGGACTACTGCAAGCAAGTAGTGAGGCAGGTTTGCACGCAAATGGGTGGAGATCCATCGAGGGTATTCATTGCCGGTTTCTCTCGCGGCTCTATCGCGGCCAACTACATCGGCTTGCACGACGATGAAATTGCCAAACTCTGGTGCGGCTTCATCTGCCACAGCCACTACGAAGGAGTTCGTAAATGGGGCTGGAAAGACAAAGAAAGTGCAGCAGACCGGCTCAAGCGTTTGGGTAAGCGGCCCCAATACGTTAGTCAGGAGACATCGGTAGATGCCGCACGGGAATATCTCAGGAAGGCCGACGTGGATGGCGCCTTTACGTTTGTGTCATTGCCCTTTGCCGAGCATACCGATCGTTGGGTGCTGCGCGACATTCCGCCCCGCGAGGAATTGCGCGAATGGTTTTTGGCAGTCAATACTTCTGTTAGTTGGCAGCGGGATCGAAGGATAGAGGATTTTGAGGTTCTTAGAAACCGCATTCAGAAAGGTGCGGACATCCGTGAATTGGAGGTGTTTCTGGGAGAACCCCATGCGGTGACTCAGGACAACGGAGCCGAGTATTATGAATATCATGCCAAAGATCAGGCGGGCCGATCCATTGCATGGTCGGCAACCATCGATAGCAATGGCAGGCTCTTGGGGTGGAGCGGGCCAACCGATCCGTGAACAGGGCTCGTTGAGCTTGCAGTTTGGCCCTGACTGCAATCTGACGTAACTGAGTGTTTCCTCTCCCGCCGACACCGGCGCGCCATATGCGAATAGGCTGGGCCATGCGTGAGGTAAGGTGCGACTCATGCCACACCAATTTGCGATGGATTTGTGCATTGGGAGGCTTACGCTGCGTCTTGCAGATTATCACTCGCAAGCATGGCGGTCGATCGGCTCGAATTGAACATTCACGGAACCACCAGACACATGAACCTATTAAAGCGCGTTTTAGCGGGAGCCTTCGGGGCTCTGATTTTTGCAATCGTGGTCCCGGCGGTTTACTACGTTACATTTGATCAGATGCCACTGAGCGGCTTCCAGGGGGTCATTCTTCTAGTCGCATTGGGCGCGGTTCTGGGCGCAGCGCTGGGGGCCTTGTTTCCAAGGTATTTTAGATTTGTACTCGAAATGTTTATCGACATCGGAAGCTAGGATATCGTCTCTTTTTGTCCAGTGCCTCCGGGCTATCGCGCCCCATGTGTTGATCTGCTGCGGTTGGTTAGCGCCATGCTCCTGAATCATAAGCTGTGAGCAGGTTGAATGATGACAGCCCGTGGGGTTGAGTCATCCGAGTTGAGTTGCGAATGTGCGGCATGAAACAACGATCCGCAAATCAATCGCAAAGTAGTAAACGACCATGCTAACCAACACAAAGCGCAGCAAGCTGAAGGTCGTGTTCTATCCCAGACAAGAGGAGATTGAGCAGATCCGAGAGCGTGCGGAGGGCTATGCGGCTATGAGTGATGAGGAACTCATTGATGCCTATAATCGGCATGCCCGCATTGGCATGCTCGGGGTCCGGGCTCAGTGCACTGTCACGCTTGGCCTGTGGGTGGCTCTAAAAAAGCGCTTCGGCGACTCGGTGGTTCGTTACGAGGACGGAGTCCTCTATTGCTCCTGCACTGTGGAATTAGCCGAGAGCGGTGCTTTGGTGAAAACCGAGTTCACGGACTGGGAGTGATTTTATGACAACCTACATTTCCGATTGGTCTTGAAGTAAACCCCAAGATTGGTCACGGTGCTTGTGACATCGCGAGTGTCCGCCAGCAATGGTGGACCGGCAACCTGGCAGAGACGCCAAGGTGCCTCCGGTAACCAACCCGGCATGTGGGAGCAGGACCAGACAGACCTGCCCAACCAAAGTCTCACCGGAATTTCAACGCCCGGCCTGATGTCATTCAGGTTGGGCGTTTTGTTTTTCGGTCTTCGCGGTGTCGTGAACCCCAAACCACGACATCAAATGATTGCTACACCAACACTGTCACGCCGGCAGAAACCAGCCGGCCCGAACCACAACCTGTGGAATAATAACGGAACCTGGTGGTTCCATGGCACCTTCCATCTGGCCGACGGCACCGCGCAACGAGCGCGGCTCAGCCTCGGCACGCGCGACATCGATGTGGCGCGCCGCAAGCGGGATCGCCTGATCAAGGCGATGGATCAGAACTAAGACCTCAAACCCACCCAGCTTTCACCATGAACTTCATTACCCGTTCATTTCATTCACAACTCCGCTCAGAGTATCAAATTACCAACAAACTCTCCATTGGTGTCCGTACCGTTTCCGGCTCTTCCAGAATCAACTGGTGGGTTGTGGGCAGGCCTGAGGATTCGTTGATGTTCAGTCCAGAGAGCTCAACGTTCAGTTCGTACTCTGGTTCACCTTCAGGTGCCCAAGTCCTCGCGGATCTCTGCTTGAGGGATCAAAAGCGCATCATCCGCAGGCTCTTGAAGCACGCCAAAGCTCGCAGGAGAGCCTTTGCAGCTACACGCAGGAAAATGGCTGCGTTGCGGAGCTGAGACCAACCCCTGAGAAATCGACACCATGGATCATCTCTTCCAATCCACTTACTTTCATTTCATCCCGGATGGTAAGCCCGAGGACTTCTGGGTCATTACCGCCTACAATCCCGATGGTAACAAAGCATCCGCGGGGGATAATCTGGCCGCAGATCAATCGCTCAAGAGGGAACTCGATAGGCTTGGCCTTGTTGC
>JBMYMN010000142.1:0-6492 GCA_049597355.1 Luteolibacter sp. | reverse complement strand
ACCCGAAAAGGTGCGGTTCATGAACTGAGCAAGGTGCTTCAGGTTGAGGCCCTTGGGAATGTAGGGGCTCATGGTCTTGAACTCAGGCACACCGGCGCCGAGTTGGGAGAAGGACCAGGTGGGGTGCAGCATCATCTGGATGACGTTGCGCAGGTTCATCTGCGGCGGGATGGAGAGGCCATTGCGGATCTCCTTGGGGCGGTAGGCAAAGGTGGGGGTGTCGGCGAGGATGACGAGTACCTTGGTGCCCGCAGCCGCGGCGCGCTCGAGGAGCTTGTCGCGCAGGTCATCTTCAGCGGGGTGGTAGAGCTGGAACCACAGCTTGCCCTCGGTGAGTTCGGCGACGGTTTCGATGGAGGCCGTGCCGACAGTGCTGAGGATGAAGGGAATGTTGTGGGCGTGGGCGGCCTTGGCGAGCATCTCACAGGACTTGGGCCACATGAGGCCCTGCAGACCGATGGGGGCGATGCCGAAGGGGGCATCGTAGGTTTCGCCGAAGAGCTCAGTCTTCAGATTGGAGCCCTTGTAATCGCGAATGTAGTATGGGCGCAGCTGCACCTCACGGACGTCGGCGGTGTTGCGGTGGAGATTGATTTCAGAGTTGCAACCACCCTCAAGATATTCGAAGGCAAATTTTGGCATGCGCTGGCGGGCTTTCTCGCGGAGATGCTCGATGGAGGGAAGTTCGGAGTTGAAATACTCGGTCATAACTGAACGGGGATAGGCTAATGGATGATGAGAAGTCGGCAACTCGGAAAACCTGCCTGCGTAAGAATATGAATACTCAATTCAATTTTATGATCCGAAATCATGGGTTTCGCCCAGTTCATGATCATGCGGGCCTGCGAATTCGTCCACAACTGTGTTGCCAATCCTGTGAGCAAGTCTCCAACGTGATTCGTATGATGCAGTGAATTGTCAGATGAATCGACTGATGAGAAAACAGAAACATCGAGAGCGACGATACGAAAAAAGTTTAGTAAGAGGTGTGCTAGACAAAGTTTGATGCCATCTCTTCGACACTATGCTTCATCGAATCAGGTAGCATTCACTTGCATCATCGGCCAACATGCACATTGATCCGGCCGACATGTTGTTGTCTGTTTTCATTTAGGGTGGAGCCCATACGCTGGCCTTTGCGAGTGATGCCCGAATTTAGCAGAATCCATTCATGACAGAGACAAAAAACGATGCTTACTTCGCTCTGTGTGTGTGAGGCTTCTTGTGAACATGTTCTCTATCCTGATGGTGGTGACTTTCATCATCAGCGAAGCGAATGCTCGGGGAAAAGCCGCGGATCTGAGTGAGCTGAGACTGCTCGAGGCCCGGGTAAAGGAAGTTTCAATGCAGGTCATGCCTGCCACTGTTGCCCTAATGAGCAACCAAAGCGGTGCCTCCGGCTCTGGTGTGGTGGTCACCAAGGAGGGGCTCATCCTCACTGCTGCCCACGTTATACAAGGCGCGGACGAGATGATGGTGATTTTTCCTGATGGGGAGCAGGTAAAGGGTAAAGTGCTTGGTGCGAACTACTCGAAAGACATTGCGATGGTTCAGCTACCCAACACGGAAGAATGGCCTATGCTCGAGCTGGGTGAGTCCAAGCCGCTCAAGACAGGGGATTGGGTGATTGCGCTGGGTCACTCCGCTGGCTTCGATGCCAATCGTCCACCGCCAGTGCGTTTCGGCAGGGTTGTGTCCAAAGGTCCTGGCAACTACCTCACTACAGATTGCACTCTCATTGGAGGCGATTCCGGTGGTCCACTCTTCAACATGCAGGGCCAAGTGGTGGGTATCCACTCTTCGATTGGGCGTTCGCTCAGTAACAACAACCATGCTGGTATTGATGGTTTTCAGGATGACTGGAAGCGCCTGCTCGCCGGAGAGTCATGGGGCAAGCTGTCACTCAATCCATTTGCCAACCCGGAAATGCCTGTGCTCGGCATCGGTATGGCCGAAACACGTGGTGGACGTGGAGTGATCGTGGAAACGGTGGTTCAGGGTTCGCCAGCAGCCGCTGCAGGGGTGCGTCAAGGTGACCTCATCCAGAGCCTAGATGATAAACGTGTCCGCCAGGGGCGTGAGCTATTGCAACTGCTTGCCAAGCGCGAAGCTGGAGACAAAGTCAAGCTGGGCCTGCAACGTGACAGGCAATATAAAGAGGTCAGCGTTGTGCTGATGAAACGTAGTGAATTGTTTAAGGAGAGATGAACTACAGCATCGCGATCACTCTTGTTGCCACCTTTAGCCTCACGCTGACTTCAGTGCTGATGGCTCAGGAAGGTGTGCCGCTCCTCAGACCTGAGGAAAAGAAAGTGCTGCGCAAACAAGCAGATGATTTCAATGAGGCGATCAGGCCTGTATTGGGAGAAGCTGCAAAATCGACAGTGCGTGTCTGGAACCGCCAGAGCCTAAAAGCCGGCAGCTTCCTCGCTTACGGAACAGTTGTCGGTGATGGTAACCGGGTGCTCACCAAGTGGAGTGAAATCCGCACGCCCAATGCAGCCACTTTATTGGTGCAGTCGGCTGATGGCGAGGCGCTCCCGGCCAAAATTGTCGGTGTCTATGCCGATCAAGACCTTGCACTGCTTGAATTTGAAGGAGAATCCCTGACTCCTGCCAAGTTCAGTCGGCGTGAGCCGGAACTTGGAAGTTTTATGGCGGCACCCCGACCAGACGGCCAGCTTGCTGGTTTCGGCGTTTTGAGCGTGCGCGAGCGCAGTTTGCGCGATTCGGACAAGGCCTTTCTCGGAGTGGTAAGCGACCTGCGCTATGAAGGGCCGGGTGTTAAGATTCGTCAAGTGAGTGAGGCCAGTGGAGCTTCAAAGGCGGGCATCCAAGTGGGCGACATTATCCTCGAACTCGAGGATCGTGAAATTTCCGGCCTAATGGAGCTGAGAAACGCGCTGCTGCCAGTTGAGCCCGGTGACACTATTACTTTGAAAGTGAATCGTGATGGTAAGCTGAAGGACATTGATGTGTTACTTGGTAGTCGTCCCGAGATGCCCAATCTTGAGGGTGCTCGCTTGCGCCAGATGGCTCAGATGGGAACTGAAATCAGTTCGGTCCGGGATTCTTTTGCCAATGTGATCCAGACCGACATGAGCCTGCAGCCCAATCAGGTGGGTGGACCAGTGGTCAACCTAGACGGTGAGGTGATCGGTATCAGTATGGCCCGTGCTGACCGTACGCGATCTTTCGTGGTGGCCGCTCCAGCTGTCGTCACCATGCTCAGCGTGGACGGTCAGGACCCACAAGTTGCCGTGGCTGAATTACGTGAGCGAATCGAACAGGCTCGCAACGCGAATCAAAATCGGACACAGCAGGTCCGTCCTCAGCGTCCACCGGTCTCACCCGAGCAATTCGAACGTCACCTGAAGCAAATGCGTCGCCTGATGCGCTTGATGGACCAAGAGATGGGTGCTCTGGAGGACCGCTGAATGGATCATAGAATCATTCTTGCATCGGGATCACCCCGGCGACGTGAACTGCTTGAGCAGGCAGGTCTGGAATTTGAGGTCATTCCGCCCACAGTCGAGGAGGTTCACGATGAAAGTATGCCGCTCATTGAGTTGTGTGAATGCAATGCTGAGATCAAGGCTGGGGCTGTGGCTGAGAAATATCCTGATGCTCTAGTGATTGGTTCGGATACGCTCGTCTACATTGATGATGCGCCGCTAGGAAAGCCGGCTGACCTCGTTGAGGCACGCGCCATGCTACGTCGCTTGTCAGGCCGATGCCACCGCGTATGCACGGCCGTCTGCATTATGCAGCAGCATGGCGAAAAGAAAGTGTTTCACGACACAACCGAGGTTAGATTTAAGTCATTAAAGGATAACGATATCGAGAACTACATCCAGTTGGTGGACCCACTCGATAAGGCCGGAGCCTACGGCATTCAGGAGCATGGTAAGTGGATCGTGGAAGGCATCGTAGGTCGTTTTGACACGGTGATGGGCCTGCCGGTCGAGCCTGTGTTACAGGCTCTCGAGTCGTGGCGATGAATGATTGCGCGATGGTCTGCGGCGTGGACAATGGCGACATGTCTCCGCGTTTTCCTGTCATCTTTAATCCCAAGGCACGTAGCCAGCGCGGTGGTAGAGTGGCTCGTTTTCTTCTGCAGAATGCAGGTCGTTTTTCCCTGTATGCCACCAACCACGCCGGTGAAGCCCGCGATCTGGCCAAGTGTTTTGCAGATGATGGTGAGCCAGTTGTCATTGCTGCGGGTGGAGACGGCACCCTCAATGAGGTGGTGCAGGGCTTGGCGGGATCGGACTCGGTGTTGGGAGTGCTGCCCGCGGGAACAATGAATGTTTTTGCGCGTGAAATGGGCATTCCATTCGACTCTCTGGATAAAGCGATGGGCATTATCGACACGGGTTTCATTCGTGAGGTTGATTTGTTTGAGGCGAATGGGTCGCCCTTCATGCAGATGGCGGGAGTGGGCTTCGACGCTCAAGTCATCGAAGAAACAAAATGGGAAATGAAGAAGGCGCTTGGCCCACTTGCTTATCTCGTTGCGGCAGTCAAAGTGCTCGGTGAAAAACCACCCAAGATTGAAGTGGTCTCGGCCGACGGGCGCCGAGAAACCGGCGTTGCGGTCCTCGCTGGCAATGGCGAACTCTATGGAGGACAGTTTAAAGTGTTTCGTAATGCAGATAACCAAGACTCCATGCTCGATGTGCTGGTATACAAAGAGGCGGGATACAAGTTGGTCTTGGACTCCTTGCGTGGCCTGACATTCGGAGGCGGCATTGATATGATGGCATCTACCGCCTATTTTCAGACCGAGGCTTTTACGGTCATATCGGATCGTGAAGTGCCCTTGGAAGTCGACGGTGAATGGGCGGGTCGTCATGCCGAAATCGATTTCAAGGAGACCGATTGCCGCCTGCGTGTGTTAGCGCCAGAATGCTCTTTAGGTGGCAACTTCGCTGAAACCCTCAAGTCCTTTTTTCAATGGCCGAAGCGCCAGACAGATATTCCAGTCAGCGGCAAGCAGAGCTGAATCCTGAGCTATCTGGAGGTACAGTCGGGTCGATAAAACCCCGGTTGGTCATCCTCTGGTTTCCTTCTTGGCCCAGATGGATGAATCTCACTGTGCAGTTTTTACTGGGCAGTCTGTTGCTGATTGGTCTGACCGGCACCCTCATTATAGGATATGCGAATTTGGCTCCGGTTTGGATTTCGCGTGGCCTGATCCATGACTCCATAGAAGAAATCTCCGACTTCAAAGTGGCGCTCGTCTTTGGCACAACTCCCAAAATCGGCAATCAAGAAAATCTTTTTTTTACCCATCGTATCGATGCAGCAGAGAAACTTTGGAAGGCTGGCAAGGTGGATACCATCATCGTTTCCGGAGATAACCGAACGCGCTGGTATAATGAACCACTGATGATGCGTCAGGCCCTGATCGAGCGTGGGATTCCGGATGACCGCATCGTCAGTGATTATGCTGGTTTGCGTACACTCGATTCCGTAATCCGCGCGAAAAAGGTTTTTGGCACGGACGAGATATTGTTTGTGAGTCAGCCCTTCCAGATTCGTCGGGCGATCTATCTGGCCAAGGCCAATGGTATCAAGGCTCATGGATTTGCTGCCGAAGATGTAGGTGAGGGGGCGGGTTTCAGAACGCGGGTGCGTGAGGTGGGCGCACGGGTAAAGATGTGGTTGGACGTACACTATCTGGATACTCAACCAAGATATCTGGGTGATCCTGAGGTAATGCCTGATTAAGAGTCTGGCGATTCATAAGGTGCTTTATTGACTGAGTACGGCATCATACCCACGCTGACCTGTGATGAAGATTGTGAAACACATGCTGCTGCTAATTGCGTGTATGACTTTTGCCTCTGCCGATGGGAAGAGACCAGTAAAGCCTCTCATCAAACCCGAGATCGTAGAGTTGGAGGTGTTCATGAAGTATTATGAGCGTGTTGGTATGGCGAAAGGCCTCCATGACACCAACTTTGTCGGTGTGCAAAACGGTGTGGTGATTCTAAAGGTTGGCGAAATGAACCCATTGACGAAGGGTTGGCGTGAAAAGTGGATCGGTATCAAAGTCACGGAGCTTGATTCGACCTTTCGTGCGGAAGTTGAGAAAGTGGCTGCTGAAATTGAGTCAGAATCTTAGAGAGATAGGGCAATACGCCTGATGAATTGTCACAAGCTGAATGAGGAACGGAAACGGAGAAGTCGTCCAATGATCTGATTCGACATCAACATCAGGTTCAATCTAATCTAGATTCAACACGATGTCAGACTGTTGTTCCCAACCGCCACCCGCCAACAAGGAGAGCGAGGTAGAGCGTAGGGCCATGCTCAATCTCGGAGAACAGCGCACCCCCAATTGCGTTGTGCCCAATCCAAGCTCCAAGCATGAACTTTCAAACTGTTGTGGCAGTGATGACTCTGATGACCATTGCAGTCGAAATGGTGGTAGGTTCGACTGGCTTCTATGGGGGTCGTTGAGCCTATTTCTGATGGGCAGCACAA
>JBMYMN010000141.1:0-6636 GCA_049597355.1 Luteolibacter sp. | reverse complement strand
AGGGCGAAGAACGCTGGAAGAGAGAATCAAAGCCATGAGAGCCAAAACCAAGAGAGCCATGGACAATAAGCCAGCGACATGGGCTCAGGACATGAGTTCGGAACACTGCCCAAAAAACAAACGGCCCGGCTGAATGACTTGGGAAAACCCATTAACCCTGAGACATCAACCGGGCCGCACTGAATATCGCGACGCATCAACAGCAAGCACTGGACATGCCAAGTATTACAGAGAGACAGTTCATGAGCATGATTCATGGAAGACCGCTCCCGCAGTCCTCAAATCAATAGCTGCGGCCCCACAATGCGCGGAGGGGGGTCTCGCGATCGGTCACTGGGCAGGTAGTTCCAACCTTCTTGACCAGTTCATCAGGCAGATCCACATGGTTAAGTGGCAGACAGCGTATGGTGATCTTGTGCTTCTTTGAGAGTTCCTCTTCTTGCCGAGAGTCTCCATCCCATGGCACCAACAACCAACCAGGATTGTCCTGCTGCCAATGGGTTTCGAATTCTTCTAGAGACTGACAGGTCTTGATATTCGCATTGCGGAAATCAAGAGCACGACTGAGCAGGTTGTTGTGAATATCGTCGAGCATCTCGGTCGCCTGACGGATGAAGTCATCCTTTACCGGGAACTCCTTGGCACCGGCCTCCTGATCGCGACGCTGCACACAAACCTTACGGCTCTCGATGTCACGGGGACCAATCTCAATGCGGATGGGCACGCCCTTCTTGACCCACTCCCACTTCTTGGCACCACCACCGAGGTCGCGCTTGTCGACATGTACGCGCAGCGGCTCACCCGCATAACTCTGCCCACGCAACGTTTCGGCTAGCGCTTCAGCCGCATCAATGACTTCGTCACGGGTGTCCTCCTTAGGCGTAATGGGCACAATCACGATTTGTTGAGGAGCCACTCGGGGAGGCAGCACCAGGCCATCGTCATCCGAATGGGCCATGATGAGCGTGCCGATCATGCGGGTCGAAACTCCCCAAGACGTCGTATACGCATGTTGTACCTGTCCCTCACGGCCGGTAAAGGTGATCTCCTGAGCCTTGGAAAAATTCTGACCGAGGAAGTGAGAGGTACCGGCCTGAATGGCCTTCTTGTCCTGAACCATGGCCTCAACCGTCAGGGTTACATCCGCACCCGGAAAGCGCTCGTTCTCGGTCTTTTCACCGGGGATGACGGGAATGGCGAGGTGGTCCCGCAGGAAGTCCGCATAGAGTTGATGGATCATGTGGGTTTCCTCGATGGCCTCCTCTTCGCTCTCATGGGCGGTATGACCCTCCTGCCACAGGAACTCGGCCGTCCGCAGGAACAGACGCGGACGCATTTCCCAGCGCATGACATTCGCCCACTGATTGATGAGCAGCGGCAGATCGCGGTATGATTCGATCCAACGCGAAAAAGCGGCTCCTATGATAGTTTCGGAAGTGGGACGAATGACATAGGGCTCGGCAAGCTCACCCGTGGGAATCATCCTGGTCTTACCGCTCTCCTGATCCTTCTGAGCCTCGAGGCGGTGATGGGTAACCACGGCACACTCAGTGGCAAATCCTTCGGCATGCTCAGCTTCCTTTTCGAGATAGGACAGCGGAATCAACAAGGGAAAATAAGCATTTTGGTGTCCAGTCGCCTTGAATTTGCGGTCCAACTGTTGCTGGATCAGCTCCCAAATGCCGTAGCCCCATGGCTTGATCACCATGCAACCGCGAGTTTCCGAATTTTCGGCTAAATCGGCAGCCTTGATGACTTGCTGATACCATTCGGGGAAATCATCGGCGCGGGTCGGGGAAATGGCGTTCTTGGGAGCAGGCATGGTGATGGTTCTGATCGCGAATTTCTGGGATGGCGATGTGTCTGGACAATTGAGACGCGCAATAGGAATCATGAGAAGGCCTATTGAACACCAAAAAAGATGATTTTCGCCCGAATCTAAAGCTTTCGAGGTCTTAGAAAATGAGAGATATTGTAGGATTTACGATTTTGGGAGTTTGACAGGCTTCTGGAGAATCCGCTTAATTAAGAGCCTAAGCCCAATCCCTTCCCGCATGAGCGACACAGAAAATCAGGACAACATGCCCGCCAACGAGAAACCCTCCCAGGAGCCCACGAAAAAAGGCACGTCCAAAATTCCACTCACCAAGGACACATCCAAGACCGGCCTTCCCAAGAAAACATCGGCCGTGCCGTTGATGAAGGAGACCGTCCGCGTGAGCCTCAAGGCCACCGACCAAAAGCCGGGCACACCCAATGGAGCTTCCAGCAAAGATACTGCTGCAGTGCCCTTGATGAAGGACACCATGCAGGTGACGCTCAAGGACAAGGATACCGGAGCAGGCAACGCCACGCCCTCCGCTCCCGCCGTCAAACCTCCCACTCCTGCCGGTAAGGCACCAAAACCAACGACACCTTTCACTGTAGCCGGTGCTGCCGAAGCACCCACCGCAGCAGCAAAACCCGCTCCAACCATCCCTCTAACCAGAAGCAGCCAAGCACCCAAGCCGCCTGTTGCCACCAACCCGTCTGCCAATCAGGCCAAACCAGCTGCACCGGCTCCGACCATTCAGCTTAACACCAAAGGCGCTGCCGCTCCTGCAGGAACCAAGCCCGCGGCCCCAATGCCCACCGTCAAACTGGCCACCACGAATGCGCCCGTGGGTGCTCCGGCACCGACCGTGCCCCTCAAGACCGGTGGTCCTATCGCACCGGGCGCTCCGAGCGCTCCCACTGCCCAGCCCGGTGCCAAGACACAGCCCGGTGAGCTTCCTGGTGCCCCATCAGCACTCCCCAAGGCTACCATCCAGCTGCCACAGCCGACCCAACCTCTCACCAGTCAAACCCAGCTATCCAGCGGCTCAAGTCCTGCGGCTGGCACCTTCAAAATTCACAGTGATGATGTAGAGGGACCACCGACCATCACCAAGGTCTTCGCCGCTCTTGGCCTTGCCGCCGCCATCGCCGTTCTGGCGCTCCAACTCAAGCAGGCCAGTATCTGGGTCAAGGCGGAGGACAATCCCGAAGGAGATAGCTGGATGCAGCTCCTCGAATAAGAGACTGTTCGATCATCGATCTGCACGGCCTGTCTGAGAACCTCAGATGGGCTGTTTGCTTTTACGGTTTGCTTTTTGGATCCTGTGACTTCGCATCACTTGACGTCCGCGACCAGTCACGTCATGGTTTGTCCATGGCACTTCAACTTACCGAAGCAAACTTCGAATCGGAGGTGATCAGCTCCGACGTTCCAGTATTGGTCGACTTCTGGGCCGAATGGTGTGGCCCCTGCAAAATGATCGGACCCATCGTCGATCAACTCGCCGATGATGTCGGTGATTCAGCCAAGGTCGCCAAGGTCAATGTTGACGAGGCCCGCGACCTCGCCGTCAAATACAATGTGCGCTCGATTCCACTTCTTCTCTTTTTCAAGAACGGTGAAGTTAAGGATCAAATCGTCGGCGCCAGCGTGACCAAAGAGCAACTCAAGGCCAAACTTGAGGAGCTTAGCTGAGAGTATCATCAGTATTCTCTGAAAGTCGATCTGCTCTGACAGGTCGACTTTTTTTATAGTGATTCACTCAAGCCACATCTCTCCAATCAAATCGCCCTAGTCCACCACTCACTGGGCATTCGTCCTCTCTTATTCTACCTTGCCCGCTTGCCATGTCCCAAACCCCTTATCCCATTGTCATCGGTGGAACTGTTGCCATCGACCACGTCAAGACACCCTCTGCCGAGGCCAGTCATCTACTGGGTGGCTCCGCTTCCTATGCAGCTCTTGCCGCCAGCTTTTTTAGTTCACCCGTTTCGCTGATCGGCATCATCGGCCACGATTTTCCCGCGGAGCATCTCGAAATGCTTGAACGCAAGGGGGTTTGTTTGAAAGGCGTGGAGCGCTCGGAGAACGAGTCCTTTACCTGGTCCGGGGAATACCATGACAACATGAACGAACGCACCACGCACCGGGTCGGCCTCAACGTGCTGGAGAGCTGGAAGGTACAGGTGCCCGAGGCCAGTGGTCAGGCACCAATCGTCGTGCTCGCCAATATGTCTCCGGACAATCAGCTAGAAATGCTCGAGCAATGCAACGGTGGCGGGGATCGTTTCGTGGTAGCGGACACCATGGACCTCTGGATCGAAATCGCCAACGAGCGTCTGCACGAAGTTCTTCCTCGGCTCGATCTCTTCGTCCTTAATGAAGGTGAGGCTCGTGAGCTTGCCGGCACTTCCAACTTGGTCCAAGCTGGCCGCCTGCTGGTGGATAAGGGACCACAACACGTTGTGATCAAACTCGGCGAATTCGGTGCAATGCTCTTTTCCAAAAAAGCCAATGAAGGTTCGGTGGAATTGTTTCGCATTCCGGCATGGCCATTGGATACCGTAGCCGACCCAACGGGCGCGGGTGACAGCTTCTTGGGCGCAATGGCTGGCTATCTTTCTGCCCATGAACAAGCCCCTTATGATCACACAGCTCTGCGTCAGGCGATCATTTACGGTTCAATGATGGCTTCATTCACCTGCGAGGCATTTTCCACGCGTCGCTTGGAAAGCCTGACCAAGGAGGAGTTGAGTCAACGCATTGAGGCCTTCCGCAAAGCCACCTCGTGGTGAGCCGCCTCAGAGCCTAGCGACCACTTCGGCCGTCGCTGCTTTGGTGTCTTCATCCGTCAGCAGATCAGAGACGATCACCACACGCGTGGCCCCCGCAGTCAGCACATCCTCAAGATTGCCGCGATTGATGCCGCCGATGCAAAACGCTGGAATTTTACAGCCGACTTCACGTTCCATCTGCACAATTTCATGGGTTCCGATACCCGGACGACCTCGTTTGGTCGGCGTGGGAAAGAGCGGACCAAAACCAATGTAGTCGAAGCCTTCCTTCAGAGCCGCTCTTGCTTGGTCTAGCGAGTGGGTCGATCGGCCAATCAGTTTGCCTTCGCCAACAATGGCGCGGGCATTGAGCAGTGAACCGTCATCCTGACCGATGTGGACACCGTCGGCATCAAGTTCGGCGGCCAGTTGCGGGTCGTCGTTGAGTATGAATGGAATGGTGGACTCTCTACAAATTGGCATGAGTTCCCGCGCGACTTTCCGCACGGTGTCACGACCCACCCCCTTGGCGCGCAATTGCAGCAATTGGGCACCGCCCGCCAATAAAGCGCGAGTCTTGTCCACAGCATCCTCCACGGCCACGTAACCGAGATCGACAATGGTATAGAGACGGGCGCCTCTCATGCTTACTCAGCGCTACGCTCTTCAAGATAGCGTCCGACCCAACCGATGTCGTAATGACCACTGACAAAGTCGGGGTGATCAATGATCTCCAACTGGAAGGGAATGGTCGTTTTGATGCCGTGAATGGTGAACTCCTTCAGTGCGCGCTTCATGCGCGCAATGGCAATCTCTCGAGTCGCGGCAGTGACAATGAGCTTCGCGATCATCGAGTCGTAGTGCGGCGGCACGGTGTAGCCGGAATAAACATGGGTATCGACGCGCACTCCCTTGCCACCTGGAGCGTACCAAAGATCAATGGTGCCGGGGCTAGGAGCGAACTGATTGTAAGGATCTTCGGCGTTGATGCGGCACTCGATGGAGTGACCGCGAGAGCTTGCATTGAGCACGTGATGCGAAAGCTCTTCTCCTGACGCCACTCGGATCTGTTCTTTAATCAATTCACAGCCCATCACTTCTTCGGTCACGGGATGCTCCACCTGAATACGGGTGTTCATCTCCATGAAATAGAAGTTTTCACCACTTTCATCCACGAGGTATTCGATGGTGCCTGCGTTGCGATAATCAATCGCCTCGATGAGCTTGGCGGAGGCACTGCCCATGCGCTCACGCAATTCTGGACTGATTAGAGGCGAAGGGCACTCCTCAATGATCTTCTGGTTGCGGCGCTGCATTGAGCAGTCGCGCTCATTGAGATGGATGTAATTGCCGTGGGAGTCACCAATTACCTGAATTTCCACGTGGTGGGGATTGAGAACGAGCTTCTCCAGATAACAATCACCGTTTCCAAAACAAGCGATGGCTTCGTTGGAGGCCGCCTGAAAGAGACTGATGAACTCGCTTTCATCAAAACAGGGGCGCATACCGCGGCCACCGCCGCCGGCAGTCGCCTTGATCATTACCGGCAAACCAATCTCTTTGGCTTTCTCGAGGCCCTCTTCAGGACCGGAGAGGATGTCGGTGCCAGGAGTAATGGGCACGCCATTTTCGATAGCCGTGGCGCGGGCTGTGGCCTTGTCGCCCATTCGGCTGATGACCTCGGCCGAAGGACCAATAAACACGATTTCAGCCGATTCACAGATTTCAGCGAAGCGGGCGTTCTCAGAGAGAAAGCCGTAGCCCGGATGAATGGCATCGGCACCGGTAATTTCAGCAGCCGCGATGATGCGATCCATCTTGAGGTAGGAATCCTTGCTCGCTGACGGACCGATGCAGATGGCTTGGTCTGCAAGTTGGACGTGCATCGAGTCGACATCCGCCTCGGAATAGACAGCTACGGATTCGATGCCGAGTTCTCGGCAGGCGCGAATGATACGAAGAGCGATTTCGCCGCGATTGGCGACCAGGACACGCTTGAACATGATCTTAGGAGAATGGGCCTTGCCTTACCAGGAACGGGTGGGC
>JBMYMN010000140.1:0-6643 GCA_049597355.1 Luteolibacter sp. | reverse complement strand
TCCTGTTCAGCAGGAGCGGCACCCATATCGGGGGCGGCACCGGCGGCACCAGCTTGTTGAGCGGCTTCGGCCAGAGCTTGGAGGGAGTTTTCGAGTTCGGCGGTGGTCTCCTTGATCTTGTCGGTGTCGTCGCTTTCGATGGCGTCCTTCACGTCCTTGATCTTGCCTTCGAGCATGCCCTTGAGTTCAGCGGGAGCCTGGTCGCCCAGTTCTTCCATCTGTTTCTCCACCTGGAACACGAGGTTTTCGGCCTTGTTCTTGGTGTCGACTTTTTCAACGCGTGCCTTGTCCTCATCGGCGTGGGCTTCGGCGTCGCGCTTGGCCTTCTCGATCTCGTCGTCCGACAGGCCCGAGGAACCCTGGATGGAGATCTTCTGCTCCTTGCCGGATTGCTTGTCCTTGGCGGAGACGTGGAGAATACCGTTGGTATCGATGTCGAAGGTGACCTCAATCTGGGGTTCGCCGCGGCGGGCTGGCGCAATGCCATCCAACTTGAAGTTTCCGAGCAGCTTGTTGTCGCCGAACATCGGACGTTCACCCTGACAGATGCGAATGTCCACTGCCGGCTGGTTATCAGCAGCAGTCGAGAATACCTGACTCTTCTTGGCGGGGATGGTGGTGTTGCGCTCGATCATTGGAGTCGCACGAGTACCTTCGGTCTCAATGCAGAGGGTGAGAGGGGTTACGTCCAGCAGGAGCACGTCCTTCACATCACCCTGGAGCACGCCGCCTTGAATGGAGGCGCCGATGGCAACCACTTCGTCAGGGTTCACACCTTGGTGCGGGGTCTGGGCAGCGAGGTCCTTGGCGGTTTCCACCACCTTGGGCATGCGGGTCATGCCACCGACGAGCACCAGCTCGTTGATTTCGGAAGTGGAAACACCAGCTTCCTGGAGGCAGTCCTTCACTGGTTTCTTGGTGCGCTCGAAGAGCGAGTCGGTGAGTTGCTCCAGCTTGGAGCGGGAGAGCTCGAGTTGAATGTGCTTTGGCCCACTCGCATCTGCAGTAATGAAGGGTAGGCTGATGTCGTAGGACTGGGTTGAGGAGAGGGCGATTTTGGCCTTTTCAGCCTCTTCCTTGATGCGCTGAAGCGCGTCGGGCTGGCCAGAAAGATCGATGCCCTGATCCTTTTTGAATTCACTGACGATCCATTCGATCAGGGTGTTGTCCCAGTCGTCACCACCGAGTTGAGTGTCACCATCCGTGGCGAGTACCTCAAAGACGCCGTCGCCAATGTCGAGAACAGAGATGTCGAAGGTGCCACCACCGAGGTCATAGACAGCAATCTTTTCGTCAGACTTCTTATCGAGGCCGTAAGCAAGGGCGGCAGCGGTAGGCTCATTGATGATGCGGTCGACCTTCAGCCCGGCGATCTCACCGGCGGCCTTGGTAGCATTGCGCTGCGAGTCGTTAAAATAGGCGGGAACGGTGATCACCGCCTGAGTAATGGTTTCACCGAGTTTGGCTTCAGCGTCACTTTTGAGTTTGCCGAGAACCATGGCGGCGATCTCCTGCGGCGAGAAGGTCTTGCTCTCACCACCGACTTCCACCTGAATGTGAGCGTCGCCATTGGCGGCCTCCACGATATTGTAGGGCATGCGCTTGTCGGCATCGGTAAGCTCAGAGAACTTGCGGCCGATTAAACGCTTGGCGGAGAAGATGGTGTTTTGTGGGTTGGTTACGGCCTGGCGTTTGGCAGCCTGACCGACAAGGCGTTCGCCACCCTTGGTAAAGGCAACGACAGAAGGAGTGGTGCGGGCACCCTCCGAATTTTCGAGCACCATGGGCTCCCCACCGTCCATGACGGCCATGCAGGAGTTGGTGGTGCCTAGATCGATTCCGAGAATTTTGGACATGATGCTAAAGTGGTTAGAATTGTGATTGAGGCGTTACTACACGCTGTGCTTTTGACTGCCTTTTGCAGAGCCTGTGCCAACGCACAATAATTTCATTTCAATCCACTTGTAATCAGCGACTTATGTATTATTTAGGTTTATGGGATGTGCTTTGAATAAGGCCAAAAGAGACACAATGACACACTAAAAATGAGCCATTATGACGCATTAAATGCGTCAATTTGTCTTATCATTTTTAATCAGATTTCAGCCAGAGGATAGATTGGGCTATCAGTTGTTTTGGAAGACGATTCAATAGAAGGGGGATTAGGCGATCTTGTGGCTGAAGTTTTTTGCAATCCAATTTGATGTTTCGTCACATGAGCTTGGACGAAACCGAGCAAAATTACTGACCGAAAACGATGCCTCTGATGCAAGTGGGATCCCAGTTCTTCATGAGGGTATGATCCATAGCTCTCGGTGGACCTGCCAGTTTCGGCGGGTGTAGGATTGATCCGCTACACCCCTTTAGCGCATCGCTTTTGTGAGGTGCCGTTTCCGGTCCTACGGTTTAAAATCTGACGACTGGTTGCAGGTCATCAAGGGGTCACGCAACATTGATTGCATCAAAGAATTGCAAGCCATGTGGTTGATGACTAATGTGGCGCACCTGATGAGCAGCATGGCCAAGAAGTGGATTTCGAGGGGTAAGGCCTTCACGCCCAATCAGCGTAGCACCGGAGAGTCTGGGCTCCCTGCTATTCTTGAGCATTTGATATTTGAGCGTGGGCTGGCCGAGCCAGACCAGCTCGAGAATTATCTTCAACCACGACTCCGGGATCTTAGCGACCCGATGCTCATTCCTGGAATGAAAGCTGCGGTTGAGCGCGTTCTCGAGGCTGCTGATGCTAAGCAAAATGTCTGCATTTACGGGGATTACGATGTCGATGGTGTGAGCTCGATCACCCTGATGCATCACATCCTGTCAGCCTACGGCCTCCATCCGAAACACTTCATTCCAAAAAGAGCTGCTGAAGGTTACGGGCTCAGTCAAGCGGCCATTGCGCGTTGTCTCAAGGAGAACGGTAAGCCCGACCTCATCATCACCGTTGATTGTGGAACCGTTTCGGTAGCAGAAATTGGGCAACTTCGCGAGGAGGGTGTGGACGTCGTGGTGGTTGATCACCATGAGCCTCTGCCCGACGGTCTGCCGGACTGCAATGCTCTGGTGAATCCCAAACTTGGAGAAAGCTTTACCTATCTTTGTGCCGCGGGCGTGGTCTTTAAACTTGGACATGCTTTGATTAAAAGCCGTCCAGTGGACCTCGATCTCAAGAAATTGCTGGACCTTGTCGCGGTGGCGACCATTGCCGACATCGTACCCATGGTGGAAGAGAATCGATTACTGGTACGGCATGGCCTCAAGCTGCTTCCTTCAACTCCTAGTCCCGGGCTCAAGGCTTTGCAGCGAGTATCCGGTATGACTGGGTTAGCGACATCGATGGATGTGGGATTTCGTATCGGCCCTCGCTTGAACGCCGCCGGCCGCATGGATCAGCCGGAAGATGCACTGGCCATTCTCATGACCGAAAGCCATGGCCAAGCCGAGTCTCTCGCCGGTCTTCTGGATGACTATAACCGTAAGCGTCAGGCGGAGGAGATGCGCATTCGTAGGGAAGCGGAAGCTATGCTTGAGGCCAATACTGATTGGTTACAGAAGCCCGCTATCGTGCTTGGTTCTCGAGATTGGCATCCAGGTGTGGTGGGCATTGTGGCCTCTAAATTCATGCGCCAGTATCACAAGCCGACATTTATTATCGCGATTGATGATGATGGATTGGGCAAAGGTTCCGGGCGTAGCATTGAGGGTGTCTCATTGGTTGAATCCATACGCGACTGCATGGCTGATCTGGTCGCGGGTGGGGGGCATGCGATGGCAGCGGGGATTTCAATTCGCGAGGAGAGCATCGATGCTTTTCGGGATCACCTCGGAAACCATGTTTTGCATCAGGCTGACGAAGCCCAGCGGGCCCCCAAACTCCTATACGATGCCGAGATTTCGCTGGATCAGTTGAGCCTCGAATTCTTAGAAGACTACGAGTTGCTTCAACCATTTGGTAGCGGCAATCCGCAGCCAGTATTCGTGGCCCGCGAGGTGCATACCAGCCGGGCCCCCATTTACATGAAAAACAACCATCTGCGCTTGGCTCTCTGCCAAGATCGTCACGAACGCGATGCCGTGTTTTTCGGGGGAGGGGAGCATCCCCTACCTGAACCACCATGGGACGTGGCCTTTACGCTGGATCGCAACACTTTCCGTGGCCGTACGAGCCTGCAGCTGATCGTTCAGGACTTGAGGACGAGCTTGGAATCCTCGGACACATGCGATTGACATTTTTTGAATGCCAGCTCGGTGCTGATACAACCGCAGGTCGACCGACTCCATCCCAACGCCTTGCTGGCTCTCTCAAACTCCAAGTAGTGGAATCACTCACTGATACCAGCCAGGAATTATCGAACGCGTGCTCCGCAAGATCTCCATCGCAAAGGCTTTTTTCTGAGGATTTGAGCGAATTTCCAGTTCCATTTTGAGCCATCCCGCGCTTCAATCCCGATGCCGCCGGGAAACTTACTCCGCCCACCCGTTCACCCCCCTGATTACCGGCCACGAACCACTACCATGAGCCACCCCATCTACCGCATCGCCATTGGAGCCGATCACGGAGCAATTGAACTGAAAACGGCTGTTGCCGACCACCTTAAGCAGAAGGGCCACGAGGTCATCGATCTCGGCACGGACAGCGCCGACTCCGTCGATTATCCCGATTACGCAAACGCGGTTGCGGTTCAAGTTGCTGACGGTACCTGTGACTTCGGAATTTTGGCCTGCACCTCGGGTGTCGGTATGAGTATTGCCGCCAACCGCCACCGCCATGTGCGAGCAGCCAATATCCGCAATGTGCAAGAGGCGTCCCTGATCCGCAGCCACAACGATGCGAATGTGCTCTGCCTTAGTGGTAAGGACACCGATACGACCACGGCAACTGCCATGGTCGACACCTTTCTCGACACAGCCTTCGAAGGGGGGCGCCACGAGCCCCGCGTTTGCAAATCCTCCGGCAGTAGTATTCAGGTCACCGATCCCGACATCTACGCGGCGATCACTGCCGAGGAGAAACGTCAGCGCAATCACATCGAGTTGATTGCATCGGAAAATTTCACTTCGCCGTCCGTCATGGAGGCTCAAGGTTCTTTGCTTACTAACAAGTATGCCGAGGGTTATCCCGGCCGCCGTTGGTATGGTGGTTGCGAGCACGTCGATGTGGTCGAGCAAATTGCGATTGATCGTGCCAAGGAGTTGTTTGGAGCAGAGCATGCCAACGTCCAGCCGCACTCCGGCTCGCAAGCGAATACGGCGGTCTATTTCTCGGTGCTCAAGCCCGGCGACAAGATCTTCACCATGGATCTGGCTCACGGTGGTCACCTGACCCACGGTCACAAGGCCAACTTCTCAGGACGTTTCTACGATGTCACTCACTACGGGGTCAGCGAAGAGGATGAACAAATCGATTACGCCGAATTGGAGAATACGGCCCGCGAGTTGAAGCCTGCGCTGATCACGGTTGGAGCATCCGCTTACTCGCGTGTCATCGACTTCGAGCGCATGGGTAAGCTGGCACGTGAGGTGGGTGCTTACCTATTCGTGGACATGGCTCACATTGCTGGTCTTGTGGCTGCTGGTGTGCATCCCAGCCCCTTTCCGCATGCCGACTTTGTCACTTCGACCACTCACAAGTCTTTGCGTGGGCCTCGCGGCGGCATCATTCTCTGCAAGGAAGAGTTCGCCAAGAAGATCGACTCCCAGATGTTTCCGGGGGTCCAAGGTGGTCCGCTGATGCATATCATCGCGGCCAAGGCCATCTGCTTTGGTGAATGCCTCAAACCCGAATTCAAGGAGTATTCCACACAGGTCGTCAAGAATGCCCAAGCAATGGCGGCCCGCCTTGCGCAGCACGGTTATCGCATATGTTCAGGAGGCACCGACAACCACGTGATGCTTGTCGATCTCCGACCCAAGGGGCTTAACGGCGCCGAAGCTTCCGTCGCTCTCGATGAAGCCGGAATCACCGTCAACAAGAATGGTATTCCCTTTGACACTGGAAGTCCGATGAAGCCGAGTGGTATTCGCATTGGAACTCCCGCCGTGACAACTCGCGGCATGAAGGAATCCGACATAGAGACCGTTGCCGACTTCATTCACGAAGCCCTATCCAATCACGAAAACGAAGTCGCCTTGCATGCTGTGCGTGACAAGGTCTTCGCATTCAACCGTGCCTTCCCACTTCCATGGTAAGCTTGCCAAGACATCTCTTCCCGCTGTGTCTGTGAATCCATTTCGCGAAGACCTGGCCTCCCGCTCGCGCGCCGAGCCCTGCACCATCGTCATCTTTGGGGCTACGGGTGACCTCACCCATCGCAAGCTGATTCCCGCCCTCTACAATTTGGCTGCCGATGGTGAACTGCCCACCGGTATCAAGATTGTCGGTTTTGCACGTCGTGATAAAAGCGATGAGGAATTCCGCGATGGGCTTGAAGAATTGAATCGCAAAGTTTCGCGCTCGGGTCAGAACGACCAAGTCTGGACGCCCTTCATCGAAAACGTTCATTACCATCGGTCTGAGTTTACCGATTCGGATGGTTACCTGCGCTTGGCTGAGTGCCTCGATGAAATCGACGAGGCTGCAGTTCAGGCTAAGGTCAAGGAGATCGAAGAGCTTCGGGCGCGGAATTGGGCTGTGGTTGAGAAG
>JBMYMN010000139.1:0-6643 GCA_049597355.1 Luteolibacter sp. | reverse complement strand
CGGTGAGGGTGGTTTTGCCGTGGTCAACGTGGCCGATGGTGCCGATGTTGACGTGCGGTTTGTTGCGCTGGAATGCTTCTTTGGCCATGGTTCTTGTTGTTCTGTTTGTGAGAAGGTTTGGAGATGGACGGTGGGTGGGGGCTGTTTCTGTATGATCGCTCTGGAGCTCGCGGGCGGATTTGAACCGCCGACCTCATCCTTACCAAGGATGCGCTCTACCCCTGAGCTACGCGAGCGATGTCAGATGGTTGCCGACCCCTTCACCGACAAAAACAGTGTCTGATTTGTGTTACGATCCCTTGTTTTTGGGGATCAATCAGGCACTGCGACCCTGTTGGCTAGGGGGAAGAGCGGGGGCGGAAGGTGACTAAAGTGCCCCCCCCTGTCAAAAAAAATATACCCAAATTGAAATTTTTCTGATAACCGCCCTAAAATGCCCATTTTATGGGGTTTTGCGAGCATCCTGATTCATAAAGCGCAGATCGTTTAGGGGCCCTCAATATGCTAGTGAGAGCCTTCGTGTCAAAAATTCATGGATTCTGAGGTTTTGAGTCCTCAATTCTCGGGCATTCTCTTGCCTCGAATGGCCCAAAACGCTTAGAAAGCACCATTCCTACTATCATGGCCGCTGATTATACAGAAGAAGACATCAAATCCTTGGATTGGAGAGAACACATCCGAATGCGGCCTGGAATGTATATTGGGAAACTGGGAGACGGCTCCTCACCTGACGACGGTCTCTATATTCTTCTCAAAGAGGCCATTGATAACTCCATCGATGAGCACATCATGGGGCACGGCAAAGAGATCCAGATCAATATCGACGATCACGGTCGGGTAGAGGTCAGGGACTATGGCCGTGGCATCCCGTTGGGCAAACTCTACGATTGCGCTGCTCAGATCAATACTGGCGCCAAATACGACAGCGAGGCCTTCAAAAAATCTGTCGGACTCAACGGGGTCGGGATCAAGGCAGTTAACGCCCTCTCCGACTTTTTCGAGATTCAGGCCTGGCGAGAAGGCCAGACCAAGGCCCTCGAGTTCTCCCGTGGCGAATTGACCGTGGATATGAAGAAATCGCGCCGGGACGCCGGTGATGACGGCACCCGCTTATCTTTCGAGGTGGACCGCAAGATTTTCCCAGCCCGCGCCCGCTTCCGCGAACCCATCGTGGAGAAAATGTGTCGCTACTATTCCTATCTCAACCCGGCACTTACCGTGCGGTTTAACGGCAAGCGGTTTCGTTCCAAGGATGGTCTACTCGATCTTCTCCGCGAAGAAATGGAAAGCACCGCCCTCTACGAGCCCATACACCTCATCGGCAAAGACATCGAGATTGCCTTCACTCACAGTGCCGACAGCGGCGAGGAATACTACTCCTTTGTCAACGGCCAGAACACCTCGCAGGGCGGAACCCATCTCGCGGCTTTTCGTGAAGCGCTGGTTCAGGTAGTTCGCAGCTTCTATAAAAAGCAATACGACCCCTCCGACATCCGTGCCGGCATCGAGGCCGCGATCTGTGTGCGCATCGTGGAACCCGTCTTCGAGAGCCAGACCAAGACGAAACTGGGATCAACTACCATTGCCCCCGAGGGTGAGTCACTGCGCAGCTTCATCGGCAACTTCCTCAAGAAGAACCTCGATAACTACCTTCACAAACATCCCCAAGTGGCCGAAGCCATTCAGAAGCGCATTCTTGCCGCCGAGCGTGAGCGCAAGGACATGAAGGGAATCCAAAAGCTAGCGCGTGAACGCACCAAGCAAGCCAAAGTCCACAACAAGAAACTGCGCGACTGTCGCATCCACTTCGACACCAAGAACAAACGTCGCGATGAATCCACCCTCTTCATCACTGAGGGTGATTCGGCATCCGGCTCCATCACAAAAAGTCGGGACGTCGAGACGCAGGCGGTATTTTCATTGCGGGGCAAACCGCTCAACAGCTACAGCCTGTCTCGCAAAATTGTCTATGAAAACGAGGAGTTCGCTCTCCTCCAAGCTGCTCTTAATATTGAGGCCGGCATCGATGGGTTGCGTTATTCGAGAGTGGTCATCGCCACCGATGCCGATGTCGACGGCATGCACATCCGCCTGCTTTTGCTGACTTTCTTTCTCCAGTTCTTCCCGGAGTTAATCCGCGATGGCCACCTCTACATTCTCGAAACTCCCCTGTTCCGTGTTCGCAACAAGAAGGAGACAATGTACTGCTACAGTGAGGAGGAGCGCCTGAAAGCCCTGAACAAACTCGGTAAAAACGCGGAAATCACGCGCTTCAAGGGCCTGGGTGAAATCTCGCCGGACGAGTTCGGTTTCATGATCGGGCCCGATATGCGACTTGACGCGGTGGAGTATGAAGAGGGCAAGGGCGTGAAGGAACTTCTCTCTTTCTACATGGGAAAGAACACGCCTAACCGTCAGGAATTCATCATCGATAACCTTCGCGAGGACGTAGACAAGCAGGTGGTGGAAGCCTAGCAGATGTTCTGAAAATTATTTGTCCAATCGCTCATCCAACGGCATGATATCCTGTGATTTGCAAGGGTGAAAGACCTCTCAATTTTCAATGAATAATCCGGCATCAGATCCGTCCAAAGACCCACAGAGGGATACTCAGCAATCGCCACAGGAGCCGGACGACTGGAATCTGGTGGTTTCCGCTCAAAACGGAAACCTTCAGGCCTTCGATGAATTGGTGACCCGCCATCGCTCAAGAATATTCGCCATGATTCGCAACATGACCCGAAACGAAGCCGAAGCATGGGATCTCTCCCAAGAGGTTTTCATCAAGGCTTGGTCCGCACTGCCCCGCTTCGAGGCTCGGGCACGGTTTTCCACGTGGCTATATCGGATCGCGCACAATCTCGTGTGTGATTGGGCCCGCAAGCGAAAGATCGAGAGTGCCGGTGAACTCAATGATGAGATCTTTTGTGCTGAAAGAATCGATGCCGCCTCCACCACCACTCCCAACACAGCTCCCTCCCCAGACGACGCGCTCGCCGGCAATGAACTGCGCGTTAAGATCGAGGCCGCCCTCACCAAACTCTCTAACGACCATCGACAAGTGGTCGTGCTCAAGGATGTCCAAGGACTCGCCTACAAGGAAATTGCAGAAGTCATGGACTGTTCTATCGGCACAGTCATGAGCCGACTTCACCACGCCCGTAAAAATCTCCAAACATTACTTAAAGATGAACACCCCTCCCGATGATAACACCCTGGCCCTGTGGCTAGATGACGAACTCGAGGGCGAGGAACTTGCCCGGGTCGACGCATGGGCAGCCGACCATCCTGATCAACTCGTCGCCCGTGAGCAGATACGTGATTGGCGCAAAATGATTGGCGATAACCTATCGGACACAGAGGAACCACCTGCCCCACAATTCTTCAATGAGCGGATCCTTCACGCCATACAGCAATCCGACCATGCTGAGTCCATTCACCAAGCTGCGTCCACTTCCAACAACAGACGGGGCAGTTGGAACAAATGGTGGATGCCTGTCGCCGCCTGCGCCGGTATGGTTCTCGCTTTCTTGCTAGGTGGAATGAACCAGCCTCAGTCATTGGATCCTGCCGCCAGTAACACTCCCCACCTCTACACACCAGAGAAAGGGGTAAACGCCCAATGGATCAGTAGCGAGGATGCCTCCGCCACGGTGATCGTCCTCAACGGTGTCTCTGCAATCCCCGATGATGTGGATTTCTCCGCGGTCGCCATACACCGCACTCGGCGTGAGATCGATTCCACTGCCTCCAGCGCTTCCCCAACTTTGAAAGAATAATGAAATCGCTACTGAAACTGGCCTTCCTCGCCTCGTTGATCACTGCCGCCCTTGCCCAAGAAGACCCGGGCAAGCAGGTGGTGGGGAGGATCAAGGTGGAGGTCTATTACGCCACCGATGGCGATCCTAAGTTGGCCGGTGACAAGGCCATTCCAGTGAGTGACAATCTGAGTGAACGCCTACAGCGTGAAAAGCAGACGCGCTTCAAGCACTACCGGCTTCTTGGAACAGATACCAAGGAGTTGTTTCGAAGTTACGAAAACTGGGCCGAGCCGGTGAAGCCATCGGATGAAATCATGGTTCGCTTCGAGGCCCAGTCTGACCCCGGCCCACAGAAGGCTCTGCTCGACCTCGAGTTGTGGCTGGGCCGCAAGAAGATCGTTAAAACCGACATTCAGCTGACCTCTGACAAACCGCTATGGGTGCGGGGTCCGATGTGGCGTCATGGCCACTTGATTATTGCAGTCTCTCTGCTTTCGGGTGAGATTGCAAAGCCATGAGAGTTTTCATTGTCACCGTCTCTCTGATCCTGCAGCTGGCTCATGCTGGGCTTGAGTTTGAATCCAAGTTGGTCGAGGTCAATGCGGCAGCGGATGACAAGAGTTCACAGATCGATTTCAAATTCACCAACAAGGGCAAGGATCCGGTCTTCATCTCACATATCGACCCGGATTGTGACTGCCTTACGATCATGGCGAGTGGCGGCACCACCTTGGCCGATAAACGTATCCGCTACCGACCAGGCGAGAGCGGAATCATTCGCAGCCAATTTAAAATCGGCAACAAGCGGGGGCAATTGGATCACAACGTCATGGTCTGGTTGACCGGCGACCCGAAAGATGAGCCATCCATCCAGTTGAAGGCGCGCATCAACGTTCCACAACTGATCACGATGATACCTCGCACACTAAAATGGGAGGTGGGAGAACAGACCAAGGCGAAATCCGTTGAGGTGATCATGAATCATGATCGGCCAATTCAAATCACCGAGACTAAGTCCACATCTCCCAATTTCACCATCGAGATGGCAGTAATCGAAAAAGGCAAACACTACACGCTCAGCGTCGTTCCCAAAGACACCTCGTCACCTGGTATCGGCGTAATCCAAATACTCACGGACTCTGACATTGAAATACAAAGTCGTGAACAAGTTTTTGCGATGGTGCATCGGCCATAAGGAGACCCCGTGATGAAGCCAGTCTCTCAAGCCGCGTTCATTGTTTTGCTCGCCATGGTGGCGGCCGCTGTCAGCTGGGTTGTCATGCCTCCCCAAGATAGAGCTGAATGTGAACCGACCAAAATCCGCCAAGATGAAATCTGCTTGCACGCGATTCCCGAAGGCAGGGAGGTGCTCTGGATTGATGCCCGCTCTCGCACCGAGTGGAAAAAGAACGGCCTGCCAGATTCTATTCTTTGGAACTTCGATGCCTCCGAGGACTTCAGTTTGATGGAGGCCGAAGCAGTCATGAAGATATTCAATAGGCCATATGTCGTGATTTACTGCGCAGACAAGGGCTGCGGTACAAGTCGCAAGATCGCAGAGCATATTACAAACAAGCTACAGCTCAATGCTGAGGTTCACATCCTACATGACGGTTGGCTTGCCCTGAAGGCGGCGGGCATGGTTCCGGGTTCCTGAAGCACCTGAAAGAAATGGAGCAGTGATCAACATGGTCGATCATTATCCAAAATTTTGATTCACTGATCCGCGATCCAGCCAAAGCGCGTGATCTGCATGGCCTCAAGCCAGGGCTCATCGGGCTTCTCCTCACGGTTCCAACGCAGCTTAACTCTGCACAAAGTCGGGTTACCATAGGTCAGTCTGAAGTCACCACTGGTCAGCAGCCTGGAGATATCACCATCCTTTGAAAAGTAGGCACGAACGATTTCACCATCGTAATCACGCTCCATAAGTTTCAGCGCACGCTTGCGCTCTGGGTATGGAACTTGCGCATTACCCACACCAGCTAGCGCATTGGCGACAACATAAAACTCAGCCATACCCACCTGCACTTCCTCAGTGAATGCCTTGAGTCGGCCACCCCACAAGTCGAGGAAGGGATCCGCCAATATCTTGGGCGCAGCACCGGGTCGTGTGCGCACCACAATACGGTGTAGAGCATTCTTTCCGTCATCATCGATAAGGGTCACGGCATATACCATATCCATATGGCCTCTCTCAGGGTTAGGATCTTGATACTCCAATTCGACCTGTCTGAGCTCAGGCAAGGATGCATCAAGAGGCGAATCCTTAAGATCTTCTGGGCGACCCTGGGTAATCATCATCGGCCAGCGATCGACCAGCGTCTCTGCAGACCAGAATGCTTCCAGTAAGTCTTCGGCTGAGTGATTGATGAATTTCTCATCGCTGAGATCATCAAAGTCAATGGGCTCGGGTTCTGGCCGAGTTTCAGCCTCAGGAGTAGGAGGGGTGGGGATATGAGGATTCGGGACTGTTTCTGGATCATCCATCACCGGAGGTTTTTGGATACGGACCAACACCTTGGGTGGCTTGGATGGAAAGCTGTTCTCACCACGGTTTTCACCTGTGCTTAATGTGAGGGGATCATCCAACCTGGCAGGAAACTTGGTGAGGCTTTGCAGAACCAACCCGCCAACTACAAACAATACAGAGACAACACCCCAAAGCCACGGTTGCCGATAGCAAGGCAGACTCGAGGACCGCTCACGTATTTCGCCCTCTGCGTTATATAGAGTTTCATCACCTTGTTTCTGACCAATAGGGCTGGGACCTGAGATCTCTTTCTCATTCCGATAAAATCCACTATCCCGAGGATTCTGCGGCTCAGGCTCAGGCTCAGGCTCAGGCTCAGGCTCAGGCTCAGGCTCAGGCTCAGGCTCAG
>JBMYMN010000138.1:0-6646 GCA_049597355.1 Luteolibacter sp. | reverse complement strand
GGGTTCGATGACTTGGACGGCAGCTTCGAGGGCCTTCAAGGTTTCATCGGCTTCGGTGGTGACGCTGTGGTCCTCGCCGGGGAGGTAGCCGAGGTTGAAGGCGACAGCGCGCACGCTCACCGGTTCCAGGTCATCCGCCATCAATGCATGTGACTTGTGATGTAGGCTGATGCGGTCATCGAAGCCGGCATGCTTTGCCAGGGCTACGGTCTCCTGGATGGCTGCCTCCTGAATGTCATAGGCGATGACTTTGCCTTCTTCGCCAGTGAGCGCGGCGAGAAAGACGGTGTCGTGGCCGTTGCCGCAAGTGGCATCCACAACGGTGTCGCCCTTGCGAATGATGTCGCTGAGCAGCAGGTGAGCGAGTTCGGTGGGACGGGGAGGTTGCATCTTACTCAGCGTTGAAGTTGCGATAATCGTAATAGGGATCGGCCTCTTGACCATCCACGATCCAGTCGGCCAGTTGCTTGGCAGTGCCGGGCGCGTAGAGACTGCCTTTGGAGCCCAGGGCGTTGAACATCCATTGATCGTTCCCGATGGGGCCGATGAGGGGCTGGCTGCGGCGGAGGATGGGGCGGATGCCGGCTTGGTGATCGACGATGGTGAACTCAGGGCCCCCAAGACGTGCGGCGATGCCTTCGATCTTCTTGCGGCCTTCGTCAGTGGGCTCTTCGTCGAGTTCGTCCCATTCGTAGGTCGCACCAACTTTGAATCGTTTGTCTCCTAGAGGAATCAACCAGCCGCCAGTGCCGATGCGAATGGCGTTCTCCGGCCAGTCGGCCTCGACGGTGAGGATCTCGCCCTTGGCGCAGCGATGCTCGCCGTAGCGATCGGCCATCAGGCCCACCGCACCTTCACACCAGATGGTGTTGGGCGTGGTGTCAGTGATGTCGACTTCGCCCTGTTGGTAGCAGCCTTTTTCGCGGAAGAACTCACGCGAGGCATCGAGGAAGCTCTTGGTGTCGAGGCGTCCACCGCCGCGCAGGACCACGCGCCCTTCCCACTCTGAGCTGACCATGGGAGTGGGATGCTCGACGATCCAATGGGCGATCTCAAACACGGAGGCCTTGTCCTGCATCTTGTTCCATTCCTTTTCGGTGGCGGCGAGGCGGAGGATGGGCATGGGGTGCCAGAATTTCAGGCCGAGTTGGTCTTCGAGATCCTCGTAGAAGGTCATCGCCGACTCGTGGAAGACGGGGAACTGATGGCTGAGTTCGTAAGCCTTGCCGGTGATGGGATTGATCAGGCCGGCGGCAACTCGCGAACTGCCGCCTCGTTCACGGTCGATGAGCTGGAAAGGTATTTTACGCTTCCACAGCTCCCAGGCGAGACAAGTTCCTGCCAAACCTTGCCCAACAATGGTGAAGGTGCTCATTCCTCTTTTTTCGGCATCAGCTCCTTATTGGGATCGGCCCATTCAGCATCGTAACCTTTGGCGTAGTTAAAGAGGTGGCGATGGAGGTAGGGCTCGAAGGGTTCGCGCTTTTCCTTCGGTAGACTGAGGAAGATGGCGTCGTTGAGGCCGGCAGCCAGCTTCTGCATCATTTTGAGGGTGAGTTGACGACCCTTGCGACCCTTCTGTACCTGCTTGTGGTTGAGCTGGGCGAATGACTTGCCGGCAGCTTCCACCAAATCGTGGTTGTTCAGACCCCATTGGGTCATGAGGGCATCCAGAGGCTGAGTGCCATGATCACGCGAGATCTCGTCCATGGGCGGATGCTGAAAGAAGGAGAGTCGGGCCGACAGCATAAAATGCGGGTTGCCTTTCACGAAAGAGAGGCTACAAAACGCCGCAATGAAACGATTTTGCATGCTGCTTGTCGCCATCGCTTTCTTCTCCGCTTCCTGTGAGCGTCACGATTTTGAGGGCCCTAACGGCACCAAGCAATTGCACGGGCATGGTGACCATCAGGATGGAGTTCACGGTGACGGCCACGGCCAAGATAAGCAGCATCACTGACTTTCCTCTAACCTCAGCGCTTCCTGCGGTAGGTCACAAAGCACTCTTCGGTCTCGTGTTGTGGCTGAAATTCGCTGATTTCGAACGCCTTTGAATATTTCAGGTGGTCACCCAAGACTCCAGTAAGCGTCGAAGATTTGGCGCCCCCCAAGACCGTATGGCCCGCCAAGGTCAGGTGAATGTCATCCAAGGCATCAAGTTCGGCCAATTCGCGGATCAGTTGCCCACCTCCCTCGCAGTGTAGTTTCCTAACCCCGTGAGTCAGATGTAGCATTTCGAGAAATGTGGCCAAAGAGCCTTCGTGGATAATGACTTTGCCACCGTGGTCCCTCTGGTGGCCTTGCGTTGCTAGGAGATGGATGGGGCCACCCTCGACTTGGAAGATGGGGTGGTTGGCGCTGAGTTCGCCGTGGCGGGAAACGATGCAGCGTAGTGGTCGGCCACCCTCGGCTGTCAGGGTCATGCGGTCGGTTTCTGCAGTGCCACGACCAACCAAGAGAGCATCCTTTCCGATCCGCAATTGCTTGAGCCTTTCAAGGTCTGATTTGGAAGTCCAGTTGGAGGGGCGATAACCGACCGACGAGATCTTGCCGTCAGCCGAAATGGCCAAATTGCAGGAAATTCGTGGTCGATTCATCGGGAGATAAGTAGCGAAAATACCTTATTACACAAGGATTTGGGAACATTGATCTACAACCCATCCTTGCCAAAACTGGGGACAGCGTGCATGGAGGCCGGGCTTGGCAGTGATCCATGCCGCCCACAGCTCGTGTCATGACCTACGAAATCGTCCTCACATTGATCGTGATTGTGCTCACGCTGACAGCATTCGTCCGCGAATGGGCCACTCCCGACGTGCTGGCTCTGACCGTGTTGGTGATGGTCGTTGCTTTGGGACTGATTAGCCCGGAGCAGATGGTGATGGTCTTCAGTAACGAGGCGCCTTTGACCATTGCCTGCCTGTTTGTGATTGGCGGAGCACTCGAGCGATCTGGAGCAGTTGATCACATGGGCAAGATGCTGCGCGACAAACTCTCTGGCAACACTCGTGTCGCTATCCTGGCGTTTTCGGTCGTCTCGGCCTTCTTCAGTGCTTGGATGAACAACACTGCCATTGTTGCGATCCTCCTTCCCGTGACTCTGGGTTTTGCCCGATCTAAAGATATTCCCGCCTCCAAGCTATTAATGCCACTGTCCTATGCCTCCATGCTCGGGGGGTGCTGCACGCTCATTGGTACTTCCACAAACCTGTTGGTGAATGGTGCCCTGAAGGACCTCAAAGTCGCCCCGCTTAGTATGTTCGAGTTGGCGCCAGTGGGCATCCCGCTTGCAGTCGCTACCATTGGTTACCTGACCATCGTAGGCCCCAAGGTGTTGCCGAAGCGCTCGTCCATAACCGGCCTCCTGGAGATCGATCATCGCACCACCCAGTTGTATCACCTGCTGGTCGGTGGTGACTCTACCATCGTCGGTAAAAAGCTGTCAGAAACTGAATTGGGAGAACGAGATGCCGGCATTCATGTGATGGAAATACGGCGCAACGGTGCCCGTGTGATGTTGCCTCTGTCAGAGATTATCATCGAGAAAAATGACCGCTTCATGGTTGCATTGCACCGACGTCGTGGTGGTGCCGCCAAGCCTGTTGAACTATTCGAATCCATCGGGGCCAAGCTGTTGTCACAGGTGCAGGGTATTGTGTCCGAACTTGTGATTCGAGAAGAGTCCTCACTGATTGGAAGGTCACTTGCCAAGATGGATTTCCGCCAGCGCTACAATAGTGTAGTGCTCGCCGTCCACCGCAATGGCCTCAATATCACGAGTCAAATAGCGAATATGCCATTGGAGATTGGTGACACCTTGTTGGTGATCACCGCGCGCAACAACCTCGAGAACCTCGATAAGACCCGGGACTTCGTATTGACCGACACGCCGGATGAAAGTCCTCTTGCTCTCGCGCGTGATCACAAGCCCAGGCATGCCAAATTCGCCTGGATAGCCCTCGTGGGGGTGGTGGCGACTGCGGCTCTCACTGACTTTCTGCACCGGATGAACCCGGACTTTCCCAAGATTCCCATCCATTACGCCGCCATGGTTGGGGCACTGGCCCTGATGTGGCTTAAGGTCCTTACACCGCGCGACGCCTACTCCAGTATCGACTGGCAGGTTCTGCTGATGCTCTACGGGTTGCTGGGTCTGGGCATCACGATGCAGACCACGGGTACTGCAGTTTGGCTCTCGAAGGGACTGGTTGGGTTTGCCGAGGGTTTTGTTCCCAGCCACCTGATTCCCATTGTCATGCTGTGGCTTATCTTCCTGCTGACCATGGTGCTGACAGAAATGCTCTCTAACAACGCGACCGCGGTGATGATGATCCCCATCGCAGTGACTCTGGGGGTCGAATTGGGAATTGATCCGCGACCTTTGATCATCGCGGTAACTATCGCCGCATCCTGTGCCTTCTCCATGCCTATGGGTTACCAAACTCACATGATGATCTATGGCCCGGGGGGTTACCGCTTCACTGACTTCCTTCGAGTGGGTCTGCCACTTAATGTGATCTGCTGGGTGATTGGCTGCACACTCATTCCAGTCTTTTGGGAATTCTGATTTTACCGAAAATACTGGCAATTGCGTTTGGCGATCGCCTAGGTCTTTAGATCCACTGTGAGATCTTCACCCAGTTGCTCGATGGCCTGCTGTAGTGTGTCCAGGCTGTCGTCTATGCCAATGGACACACTACCCGTGGCACGAAACAAGGGGTGACCACTCATTGGGGCGCTCTCTAGACCGGTTGAGAATTCCTCGACGTTGCCACCGGCCTGTGAGATGGCAGTAGTCAATTCGCGGACGATACCCGGACGGTCATTTCCCATGACTTCAATCTGTATGATGCGCAAGGTTGGGTATTCGGTTGCGGATTCGCGGGCGACGCGAATATTGAGCCCGGCTTCATTGAGGGTGGCAACCAGTGCATCAACCTTGCCTTCCGGGCATTGGATGCGCACTACACCCGCGAACTGACCGGCAAGACGGGCCATGCGGCTTTCCAACCAGTTGCCGCCGTGATCAGCGACAGTCTGGGCCAATTGATTGACGAGGCCTTGGCGGTCGTTGCCGAGCACGGTCATGATCAGATCGCAATTCATAACAGAATCAGAACAGAGAGCTGCCGGCTTGCCAACGGTGAAACACGCTCGTTATCAGACTCATTCGAGTGGCAGGTAACGCCTTACCGAAAACTACATCAGAGAGAGAACCTGTATTCGAATCCGTGCCGTAGCCCTGCCGATGAGTATTGCGGTGGCTGAGTTTGAGACCTCTCGGTCGGCGGTTCCTGAGTTCAGAGCAAGTATATGCATAAGGTGTATTAGAATCGCCCTAGGGCGTGAGCCACGGGCACGGGAGTCATTTGTCGCCCCAAAGAATCAAAATCTACATAGACCTGAGACTGTGTAAGGTGTCTTGAATGGAAATTTGATCGTTTCGAGAATGGAAAATCTCAAATAACCCCTTGCGAAGGGGGGGAGTATGGGTGCTTATTCCTTCAGGAGTTCCATGAGCAAATCGACCCAAGAATTTGAGGCCCCCGACAGCATGGCTAGGGCCGCTATCGCTGCTGACCACTACCAGGCAGAGACTCGCGATTTGGTTGGGGACCGGATGGTGCTCAATATGGGTCCCTCTCATCCAGCCACTCATGGAGTGTTACGCCTGGTTTTGGAGCTGGATGGCGAGGTGATCTGCAAGGCAGAGCCGGACATTGGGTTCTTGCATCGTGGTGACGAAAAAATTGCCGAGAACATGCACTACAACCAGTTTGTGCCATACACAGATCGCTTGGATTATCTCGCGCCATTGGCCAATAATGTTGCCTATGCCCACGCGGTTGAGAAGCTGCTAGGCTGGGAATTGCCGCCGCGTGGTCAGGCTCTGCGAGTGCTGTGTTGTGAGCTTGCTCGGATATCATCCCACATGCTCGGCGTGGGTGTTTGTGCGATGGATGTTGGTGCGATGACCGTCTTTCTCTACACATTCACTGAACGTGAGAAGATCTACAACCTGTGCGAACAACTCACCGGAGCGCGTTTCACCACCTCCTACACTCGGGTTGGCGGTCAATTGCGTGACTTGCCCGAGGGCATAGAGGTCACTATTCTGAATTTCCTCAACGAATGTGAGGAAACGATCAACGAAGTTTCCAAGCTACTGGATAAAAACAAGATCTTCCTGGATCGCATGGTCGATGTCGGTGTGATCACGGGTGTATCCGCTGTTGACTGGGGTATTACCGGTCCCAACCTCCGCGGTTCGGGAGTCGCTCGCGATCTTCGTAAGGACAACCCTTACCTCGGCTATGAGCAATATGAGTTTGACGTGCCATTTGCTGACGAAGGTGACTGCTACGCTAGATACCAAGTTCGAATGGAGGAAATGCGCCAGTCGATCCGCATTATTCGACAGGTTCTTGATACTATGCCCAAAGGACCTGTCAATCTCGCCCATTCCAAGAGCATGCTTCCTGAAAAAGAACGCGTATTGATGTCGATGGAAGAGCTCATTCACCACTTTATCGTTGCGACTCAGGGTATCGATGCCCCTGCTGGTGAAGTCTACTTCGCTGCCGAAAACCCAAAGGGAGAACTCGGTTTCTACATTCACTCCAAGGGCGGGGGAGTCCCCAACCGA
>JBMYMN010000137.1:0-6663 GCA_049597355.1 Luteolibacter sp. | reverse complement strand
TGGGTGAACTGATAGGCATATCCTATGCGTCGCTTGCGCAACGATCTTCCCTACACCTTCCGGCCGCCACGAATGAACCTGTGGCTGAGGCCGGTGATTTTGCTCTTCAACCGCCTCTGCCAGTTACGCAAATCCTACCGAATCAGCGAAGTGGTCGGTCGTGGCTTTGATCGAGTAGCCAAATTGCAGCGCGAAGGCCATTCGGTGATCCTCGCGCCCAATCATTCGGATCATTCCGACCCACATGTGATCATTGAGATCTGTGCCCGCCACGAACTGCATCCGCATTTTATGGGGGCACGCGAGATCTTTGAGGTCAGTGCCCTCAACTGCTGGGCGCTGCAGGCCTCGGGCGTGTTTTCCGTGGATCGCGATGGTCCCGATCTCTCCGCTATCAAGACTGCGATCGGCTTGCTTGAAGACGCCGAGCGTCCTCTGGTGATGTTCCCCGAAGGGGAGATCTACCACCATCACCGGCGTATCGATCCACTCAACGATGGGGTGGCTTCCATTCTGCTGAAGGCTGCCAAGCGCTTGAAAGACGGCAAGGAAGCCTATTTGGTTCCAGTGGGCATGAGTTTCTTCCACCCCCCTGAGGTCGAGGCGACCTTCAACCAACGACTGTCTAAGCTCGAGGATCGCATCGGTTGGACGCCCAAACCGAAGTTGTCGGTAGTCGAACGCGTGGTGCGCCTTGCGACGGGGGTATTGGCCTTGAAAGAAACTGAATTTCTCGGCGTGGCTTGTACCGGTGAGATCAAAGACCGTCTGACCCAGCTCTGTGAGAATCTATTGAGCGATGTGGAGAGTCGCTATCCAAAGGACGGCAAGGCGACCACGCCACCGGAGCGTGTGCGTGCCCTACGTTTCCGTATTCGCCGCCGCCTGCTCGATGAGAAGACCTCCCCCTCCGACGAGGAACGCGAAGTCCTGCTCGATGACTTGGACCGGGTGTTCACCGCTCTTCAGGCGCACAGTTACATTGGCGACTACATCTCCATCGACCCGACCACCGACCGCACTGCCGAGATGATTATGAAGTTGGAAGAGGATCTTTTCGGCTACCCCAATTATCCCGTTGATCGCCGTGCCGAAGTGATGGCGGGTGAGCCGATTAATGTCAGTAAGCTCTTGGCGGACGGTACGCTCGAGGGCAAGGGGGCCGCTGGCGACCTGACCGTAATGCTTGAAAAGCAGCTGCAGGAGTTACTGAGTTAATCGACCAAATCGCGCAATTGCTGCGGATCATCAAATAGGAAATCTGGCTTCGATTTCTCGAGTGCTTCCTTGGCGTTGAAGCCCCAGGTGACGGCGGCGATGGGAATGCCAACTTTCTGGCAGGCATTGACGTCGCGGAGTTCATCGCCAACGTAAAGCATCTCATCGGGTTCGAGCGAGAAGGTGCGCAGGATGGATTTGAGGTGTTTGGCCTTACCGCTGAGCTTGGATTTGGAGGAGATGAACTGAAAAAGGTGGTCGAGCCCGTTGTATTTGAGGAAGAGTTCGACGTTCTCGCTGCTATTGGAGGTAAGGATTCCGAAGTGCTCCACCTTGGGTTGCAACTCGATGAGAGTCTCCTTCATGCCCTCGATCATCTCCACCCGATCGATGCGCGAATTCAGCATTCGCAAGCCACGGGTGAGTAACTTGGGGACCTGGAGCTTAGACACGCCGAGTTCCTTCAGCAGTTCCTTCATCGACATCTGACGAAGCCGAGGCATCTCCTCAGAATTGACCTGCCGGAAACCGAAGTCTGGGGCCATCTCGTTGAGGATCTTCTGCATTTCGCCCAGCGTGTCGGCGATGGTGCCATCGAAGTCAAAGGCGATGAGGCGGGGCTTCATGGGTAGATTTGACGAGGGGAAGATTGGGGTGGATGTCCTCGCTGAGTGCGGAGGATTCACCGGCAAGATGACGCAAGAGCCCAGCAAACGCGATCATTGCGGCGTTGTCGGTGCAGAAGGCAGGAGGAGATATGGCCAGCTCCAGTCCACGTGTATCGCAGGCGCTTTGCAGGGCAGTGCGCAGGGCGCGGTTCATGCTGACCCCGCCCGAGAGAGCGACAAGCGTGTGGCCGGATTGCTCGGCGGCCTTGATGGTCTTGCCGACGAGGATGTCCAAGACGGCTTGTTGGAAGGATGCGGCGAGGTCGGGAATGGAGATCCGTCCTTTTTCCCTTTGTAGCGTGTAGAGCACCGCGGTCTTGAGGCCGGAGAAGGAGAAGTCGAGATGTGGCTCGCTCAGCATGGAGCGGGGAAAGTCATAGGCCCCTGGGTTACCCTGGCGTGCGGCCTTCTCGATTTCCGGGCCGCCGGGGTAGGGGAGTTCTAGCATCTTACCGACCTTGTCGTAGGCCTCACCGGCGGCATCGTCGCGAGTGCTACCGAGCTCTGCGTATTGGCCCGCACCCTGAACATCGAGCAAGAGCGTGTGACCGCCGGAGACGATGAGGGCCAAATGAGGTGGAATCTGGCTTCGGTCCATGAAGGGCGAAAGCAAATGGCCCTCTATGTGGTTGATCGCCAGGAAGGGTTTGTCCAAAGCGCAAGCCATGCCCTTGGCAGCCGTGCTGCCGATGAGAAGAGAAGAGGCAAGGCCAGGGCCGCTGGTGGCGGCGAAGGCATCGATGTCTTTCATGGCCACCTCAGCCTGTGTGAGTGCTTCCTCAACGATGCCTTGAAGTCTGAGGGAATGATTGCGCGAGGCGAGTTCGGGGACCACGCCGCCGTATTCGCGGTGCAGCTTGATCTGCGAGGAGATTACCGAAGCCAGAACCTCACAGGGACTTCCGCTCTCACCACGGACGATGGCGACTGCGGTTTCGTCACAGGAAGACTCGATGGCCAATAGCGTGCTCATGCGTCAGTTGGTTTCATCGATGGCCTCACGCACCACCTGGATGGGATCAATATCGCCGCGGTCGTAGGAGGTGAGGGCGGAGCGAACCAGAGCCACGGCGCTCTCGCGTTCGTCGTGGATGGCCTGCACGCCAAGACCGCGAAGCCGTTCCGCTTCATCGCCAAACTTGGCGCGGGCAAAGATGACGATGCCGGGATTGCGTTCGCGGGCCAGGGGAACGGCTGCACAAGTGGCGTCGATGGCGGGAAAGGTGAAGGCCATAAGGCGGGCGCGCGATACGCCGGCCAGGTCCAGGGCTTCGGGATGGGTGGCATCGGCAAAGATGACCGCTTGACCCTGTTTCTTGAGCTCCATCACGGTGTTGGCGTTCATTTCCATCACCAGGGTCTCCACGCCACTGCTTTTGAGGCCTTCGTTGAGGGCTTTGCCCACCGGGCCGTAGCCGCAAATGATGGCGTGATCGCTGATCTCCTTGACGGTTTCCTTGAGGTCGAGGGCTTCCGGGCAGTGTTGGTGGGCCTTGAGCACTCCGATGTTCTCCAGCTTTTTGGCAAAGCCGGTGGCCCCTCGCATGAAGGTGGGCACCGCCGCCATGGTGAGCGCGGTGCAGACCAGAAGGATTTGTTCGACGGTGGGATCGAAGGCCTTGTAGACGCCGGCCTGACTCATCAGAACCAACGAGAATTCACCGGTGCTGCACAGACTGCAGGCGGCCAGCACGGCGCTGCGTGATGGCAGTTTCATCAGTTTGAGGACGCCCATGGCGATCAGCCACTTGCAGACTAGGAGCACGACGCTGCCGATCAGGACTTGAGGCCAGAACTCGATGATTTTAGAGACATCGATCATCAGGCCTACCGAGACAAAGAAGATGGCGAGGAAGAGGTCCTTGAAGGGGAGGATGTCCGAGAGGATACGGTGGCTGTAGATGGATTCGCTGACCACGAGACCGGCGGCAAAGGCTCCCAATGCGAGCGAGAGTTCCAGAGCGCCGCCGGCATAGGCAATGCCCGCACAGATGCCGATGACGGTGAGGGTGAAGAGCTCGCGGCTGCGGGTGCGTGCCACCGCGTGGAGCAGGGGCGTGAGGCCGTATTGGCCGAGCAGAAAGGCGCCGACAAGGAAGCCGACTCCCTTGAGCAGGGCCATGCCGAGGTCCGCGCCGATGCTGGAATTGCCCGAGCCATAGAGGGCGGGCAACAGCAGGAAAACGAGGATGACTAGGATGTCCTGAAACAGCAGGATGCCGAGGCTCGATCGCGCCCCCGGATTGGTCTGTTGGCCCATGTCCTGGAATGATTTCATAGCCACGGCGGTGGAACTGAGGGCGATGGCGATGGCCAGGACCAGGCAGTCGACGGGATCAAATTTGAACAGCCAGGCGATGGCGCCGGCAAGGATGCCGGTGATGGCCACCTGCAGGCCGCCGCTGACTAGGGCCGTGCGCCACATGTGCCGAAGTTCAGTGAGCGAGAACTCAATCCCGAGGGTGAACATCAGCAGGATGACACCGATTTCCGCCAGATTCTCAATGACCGGATTATCCGCAGACATGCCGCCCATGTTGCTGATCAAGACCCCCGTGAGGAGGTAGGCGACCAAGAGACTTTGTTTGAAGTGGGAGAAAATCAGCGACACCAGAACCGCGCAGACCAGCACCAGGGCCAGTAGCGCGAAAAGCGGCGAGATGTTGGAGGCACCCGCTGCCAATATGTTCCACCATGGAGTCACCGTTGACACCTTCGGGCCTGCTTGGATGATGGCAAAGCAGAAAACTCTCATACTGGACAAGAGCCGCATCCGAGTTCATCCATCTGGAGAGATGCCGGAGCTTCCCGAAGTAGAAACGACAAGACTTGGTGTTTTGCCCCACGTGAAGGGCAAGGCCATCGCCGAGTTGATCGTGCGCCGTCGCGACCTGCGTCAGCCCATCACCAAGGGCATCAGGGCCATCGAAGGAAGGAGGATTCTGGACGTTAAGCGGCGGTCAAAGTATCTGCTCTTCGAATTGAAAGACGCCGGCCATTTGTTGATCCATTTGGGCATGTCGGGCAGCTTGCGCATCACCAAGCCGGATGAAGAATGGCGCAAGCACGACCACGTCGGCATCACCGTGAGCAAGACCAAGCAGCTTCGCTTCCACGATCCGCGTCGCTTCGGCTTGATGCTGTGGATCAAGGGCGATCCGATGGAGCACGATCTCCTCAAGAACCTTGGTCCCGAGCCGCTGAGCGATGATTTCACCGTCGACTATCTCAAGGTCGCTTGCGCCAAACGCAGTGCGGCGATCAAGTTGGTGGTCATGGACGCCAAGGTGGTAGTCGGGGTGGGCAACATCTATGCCTCCGAGTCCTTGTTTCGCGCAGGCATCTCACCAGGCATCGCGGCGAGGCGCTTGAGTAAGCTTCGGCTCGCCAAGTTGGTGGAGGTGATCCGCGAAGTGCTGACCGAATCCATTGAGCAGGGAGGCACAACCTTGCGGGACTTCGTGAACTCAGAGGGCAATCCCGGCTACTTCAGGCAGCGTCTATTTGTATATGGCCGCGATGGCATGTTGTGCCGAAACTGTGGTGAGCGCATCAAGCACCGGGTCATGGGCCAGCGAGCGACCTATTGGTGCCCGAAGTGTCAGTCCTGATTGGCGACGAGGTCTTTGAGGTGACCGCCGCGGGCCGTCACCCACTTGCCCTTCTTGATGACCTTAGTGAAGCCGAGGCCGGATTCGGCGGCGGCCGTGAAGCAGTCCCAGGCTTGTGAGGCGAGGATGCCGGAGACCACCAGATCGCCTCTTGGTTTGAGGGATTTGGCGATCACCGGCCATGCCTGAATGAGGATCGTGGAGAAGATGTTGGCCAAGACGACATCATAGCCGGATTTGCGGGGCTGCCAGTTGAGCACGTCCTGCTCCTTGATGCGGATGCCGGGGGTCTTGTTGCGCTCGGTGTTGTATTGGGTGACCTTCACGGCGAAGGGGTCGAAGTCGCAGGCGAAGAGGTCCGTGCAGCCGAGTTTGTGAGCAGCGACGGCGAGGACTCCGGTGCCGCAGCCGAGGTCGGCAAGGCTCCATTTCTTATCCTTGCGCTCGTGGGCGATGTCCACGAGCAGGCGCAGGACGGTGGATGTGGTGACGTGGTCGCCAGTGCCGAAGGCCATTTCGGGCGGGATAGAGATGACCTCACGCTTGGGGTGTTTCAGGGCGAGTTTTTTGAGTTCGCTGGCCTTGGACTCCTGGGTAAGTAGGAAGGTGTCACGGATCTTGATGGGTGGGGGTAGAGCAATAGGCTTTTTCCAGTCGCCGGAGACCTTGCGCACGGTGCCACCCCATTGCTCTTTGACGGCCTCGGCTTCCTTGAGGCTGCTACAGAAGAGTTTGAGGCGGATGGACTTGCCGCCTTTGAGGTATTCAATGACGAGATTAGGGTTGCCGGAGAAGCGTTCCTCCCAGGCGTCGATCCATTTGGCAGCGGAGAGTTTGGACCAGAGGTGCACGGGATGATGCTGATTTGGGTAGGGCTTAGGGTCAATCAGTCAGTTAGGGGAACTGGATTAATAGCTTTGGTTGAGCAGCTGGCTCTGAACGCGGAGGTGAATGCTATGATAATTCCTCTGATGAGATTACATTCGACCGCCCATGGTAGTTTGAGGCTTGGGCAATGAGATTGGCCTCGCTCCGCTCGCCCTACGAGGGATGCGGCCCCCGCCGGGGCCGATTATGAGGATTTGTCGGTTCGCTGCGCTCTCCGATCCTTCGGTCGCTCGAACTGCGTTCGATCTCATTCGCCAACTCGTTTCCACGAAAAACCC
>JBMYMN010000136.1:0-6697 GCA_049597355.1 Luteolibacter sp. | reverse complement strand
CCCCCAAGGTGTCGCCGTGATAGCTGTTGGCAAAGGCGGCGAAGCGGGTGCGTTTCCCGGCTCCGGTTTGTTGATGAAACTGAATGGCCATTTTCAGCGCGCACTCGATAGCGGTGGAGCCATTGTCGGAGAAGAAAACGCGCTCGAGGGTTTGCTCGGGAAAGAGGGCGCAGAGTTTGGTGGCCAGTTCGACGGCTCCCGGATGGGTGGCGCCGAGAAAGGAGCTGTGGTCGAGGGTTGCTGCCTGCTGTTGGATGGCCCGGGTGATGGTGGGGTGGCTATGACCATGGATATTGGTCCAGATTGAGGAGTTGCCGTCCAAATAACGTCGGCCCTCGCTGTCCCACAGCCAGGCACCCTCGGCCTTGGTGATGACCAGGGTGTCTTTCGGCTGGGCACACCAATCCTGCTGGCGGGTGAATGGGTGCCAGCCATGCGTGTGATCCTGATCGATCCAATGGCGGGTGGAGTCGTCCATGTGTGGTTGGGGTGAGTCTCTCGACCACGGCAGCATTTCGCGGATCCGTCCTCAGGCAAAGCGCGAAGTGGATCCATCACACGCTTTCGCGGAATGGTTTTGTGTCGGAAATGGCTTATTATGTAACTTAACGATCTGCGATGCCGGTCAGGTTCCCTCCCCAATCAACCGTGTATGGCGATCACTAAGACCCATGGCCGGCGGGTGCTCGTCATCAGGCGCCCGTCGGAGCCATGGTCTGGGCATGGCGGGGAAAGCCAGCCTGTGGATTACACGCTTGCGACCGAGCGTGGGCGGGGCTAGACCGCTCTCGCGTGATGTCGGACTCGCCCTTCGCCCAAGCCTCCCCGTCTCTTCAGCCCGAAGTTAGTCGGAGGCGTTCTTTTGCAATCATCTCCCACCCGGACGCTGGCAAGACGACACTTACCGAGAAGTTTCTACTGTATGGCGGGGCGCTGAACCTTGCCGGCAGTGTGACCGCACGCAAAAACCAGCGTGCCACCACTTCGGACTGGATGGAGCTGGAAAAGCAGCGCGGCATCTCGGTGTCCTCAACGGTGCTGCAGTTCGAATACAAGGATTGCGTGGTCAATATCCTGGATACCCCCGGCCACAAGGACTTCTCGGAAGATACCTACCGCGTGCTGACCGCAGTGGATGCCGCGGTGATGGTGGTGGATGCCGGTAAAGGGATAGAAAGCCAAACCCGCAAGCTGTTTGAGGTGTGTCGCAAACGCGGTGTGCCGATCTTCACCTTTATGAACAAGCTCGACCGTCCGGCTAAGCCCACTTTGGACTTGTTGGATGAACTCGAGAACGTGCTGGGCATCGAGGCCTTTCCGGTCAATTGGCCGCTGGGTGATGGCCCGCGCTTTAAGGGTGTGTATGATCGCGAACACAAACAGGTGCATCTCTTCGAGCGCACAGTACACGGTGCCTACATGGCGCCGGTGGAGGTTACGGGTATTGAGGATCAGGCGGTGAAGGATGCCATCGACGATCAAACCTATGGCGAGGTCTGTGACGAACTCGAATTGCTAGAAGGAGCGGGAGCGCAGTTCGATACGGCCCGCGTTTCGGGCGGTGAACTCACTCCGGTGTTTTTTGGCAGTGCCGCCAACAACTTCGGGGTTCAATTGCTACTCGACCGCTTTCTGGAACTCGCGCCACCGCCACTGCCGCGCAAAGGCGAAGAAATTGAGGTCAATCCGGCCTCCGAGGAATTCTCGGCCTTCGTTTTCAAGATTCAGGCCAACATGAATCCAAAACACCGCGACCGGGTGGCCTTTATTCGCATTGTCTCGGGTAAGTTCGAGCGCGACATGAACGTGATCAACCTGCGCAGTGGCGAGAAGATGCGCTTGGGCAATTCGCAGCGACTCTTCGCTCGCGATCGCGAGACGGTGAACGATGCCTTTGCCGGAGACGTGGTCGGCCTGGTGGGTAACCACGACCTGCTCATTGGCGATACGCTGGCATCCAGAAAGGGTGTGGCCTTTCAGGAAATCCCGCGCTTTGCGCCAGAGTGCTTTTCCTTTCTGCACAACCGCAGCACCGCCAAGTTCAAGGCCTTTCGTTCGGGCTTGGAGCAACTTCTCAAGGAGGGAGTGGCCAGTGAGTTCGAGTTGCTCGACAACGATGGCCCCCGAATTCCCCTGTTGGGCGCCGTGGGTCCGCTGCAGTTCGAGGTGCTGCAGCACCGCCTGGATGGGGAATACAAGGCAGAGACCCGCTTGGAACATGCCAATTGGAGCCTGGCCCGCTGGCTGAAGCCCATCGAGGGAGATCCACTCGCGCCAGATGCCCGGCCCTCGCTTTCGCTTGGCGTATCATTGGCTCGCGATTCCAACGGCTGGCTGGTGGCGCTGTTTCCAAGCGAATGGGCGATCAAAACCTTTGAGGATAAGAATGAGGGCTGGGAGATTTCGCCGGATCCTTACGCGCCACCGGTCGTTTGACCTTTTCTCAGTCATCGTAGCCACGTAAAAGTTGGTCGTGTTCCAGATTGTCTTTAACGAAATCAGTGCCGCTGAAATTTCCAGTCTTGGCACGCTCGAACAACTCGAGTTGTTGGAGGAATTCAAGGTGCATAAGGAAGACTTGGAAAACCTCGACGATGAGCGCTTCGGTAAGATCGAGCGCGATGGCACAGTTCTTTATCGTTACCGCGCCAAGGAGTATCGTTTCTACTTTGAGGTGAAGGACGATTCGGTAGTTGTTCACCGGGTTCTGCACAAGGGGACCTTCTCGGATTTCCTCTTTCGCTCGAAGATGCCTTTGGGTGAGGACGAGCAACTCGCCGAGTCCAAGCACTTCTGGAACTTGATTGATGAGGGCCGCAACGCCAAAAGAGCCTGAGGTCTTTTTGCTTTAGTTGCCAGTTCTCATGCCACAGGCTGAGATCAGTGAAGCATGCATTTCATGTCATTCTTTTGCTGCTGGCCCTCTCTCTCTGGAAGGGTTTCTTGGATAGCGGTAAGAATCTTGAAGCCCTGAATGAGCGCCTCGAGGAGGTCGAGCAAATGGGAGACCCCAAGGACGAGGCCGACTCTATCGAGGGGGAGATCACCAGTGCCCAGAGCTGGCGCATGATCTTGGGTCTGTTGTTGACCATCGGCACGGCCAGTGTGGCAGGCATCTTTGTCTGGGCATACCTGCTGCCCTACCTCGCCCAGCGGGCCACCCATGTGGTTTATGACAGCGGAGAGATGCTGGAGAAAGACAGCATGCGAGAGGCGCATTCACTCATTGCCCAAGGCGAATTTGAGGCTGCAGTGAAAGCCTATCGCAAGGTGGTTGATGAGGACCCGGACAACCGCCTGCCTTGGTGGGAAATGTCCAAGGTGCTGCGCACGAATTTGGATGATTCCAATGGCGCGATTGAAGTACTGCGTGACGCCATTGAGGCCCACGCTTGGGATGAGGAGGATGCTGCCTTTCTGCTCTTTCGTTTGGTCGATATTTATGACGAGGATTTGCAGGATCGCGCCACCGGACGCGCTCTCATGCAGCAGGTCATTGACACTTTCCCCGACTCACGGCATTCGGCCAATGCCGCCCACAAGATTCAAGAGTGGGATCGCGAAGAAGAGGAAAAGGCATTCATGGAGCAACGGGGCCGCATAGATACCGACGGAAATTCAGTGGGCTGATTTTTACCGATCATGCAGCGGGAGAGGGGAGCGCCTTCGGGCAGAATAGGTCACTGGGTGCTGCGTCACCCGCTGTTTGCGGTGGCCTTGGTGGTGACCATTGGCTTCGTTGCAAAGCAACTTGAGCCTCTCCTGCTTGGCGCTGTCCTGCTCATCGTGCTGGTGGCAAGTTATCGAATGCGTCTGCTGAGGTGGGGCTTGATCAGCCTGCTGCTGACAATTCTGGCATTGGCCATTGGTGAGTGGAGGCAGGCCCGCGATGACGCCGACCGGACGGCACTCAGCACATCGGCAGGTGGTTGGGCCGAAGGGGTGGCACAGGCCGATGCGGTGGGCAGTGTGGACTTTTGGCAGGCTCCGGTCCGCTTGCATGGGCGCGGCCCCAAGGTGTGGTGGCAGGGCTGCGGAGAAATGCCAGTGGAGGGGAGTCGGGTGCGCGGCACAGGTAGCTATGGCTTGGCGCAGGAGCCACGCAATCCCGGCGAGTTCAACCGCCGCGAGTGGATGAAACAACAGGGCTTGGTGGCGATTTTTCGTCAGGATTTCCATGGGCAGGCTGAGGTTGAGACAGGTGCCATCTCCAGGGCTATGTCCGGCGCGCGAGCGGGCATGCGTCAGGCCATCACCCGTGGTCTGGATGAAAATTCGACCGCAGCCAAGGTGATCCGAGCGGTGGTGCTGGGTGAGAAGCCAAGACAGGATGAGGGGCTACTTGAGGATTTTCGTCACAGTGGCTCGATGCATGTGTTTTCTGTTAGCGGTCTGCACGTGGGTATGGTGGCGGTCTTGGTGTGGACGATTGCGGCTTGCTCTGGAGTGAGCCGACGTTGGCTTGCGTTGCCAGTGATTGTTCTGATTTTTGGGTATGCTTGGCTCACTGGGGCCAACGCGCCGGCAGTGCGAGCGGCGTGGATGGCAGCAGTATTCCTCGGCGCTTTCTGCTTCCGCCGACGGCCCGATCTTGCCAATGCGCTTGGTGCGGTTCTGTTGGTTTTGTTGTTGTGGGATGTGCGCTATCTGCTGCAGCCAAGCGTTCAGCTGTCTTATGGGGTGGTGACCACCATCGCCTTTGGACTACCATGGACAACGCGATGGTTTTCCCGTTTCGCAGCTGCACCCATGCTGGTGCCAGTGGCCGAGGTGAAGGGCTTGGGTTTGTGGTGGTGGCGATTGCGCCAATGGATGGCATCAACCTTCGCGGTGTCTTGTGCTGCATCTATCGGTGCTGCGCCCTTAACTCTATGGCATTTCGGTTTGGTAACACCCATCTCGGTGATTGCAGCACTGCTGATGTTGCCACTGGTGTTCGGGGTCATGGCGTTGGCGATGGTATCGGTTCTGCTCAGCCCCATCGGTGAGCTTAATGGTGGAATCAATCGGCTCAATGGATGGCTTGCGGGTGGCTGTGCCAAGGTCGCAGAGGTTATGGCAGAGGTTCCGGGTGGCCATCTCCATGCAGGACACGAGGCGGGGCCAGTGCTATGGGTTTGTGATCTCAGCCACGGCGATGCGGCGGCGCTTTGGGTGCCCGAGAAGCATGCGGCCGGAATACTCATCGATTGCGGTGGCCGCAATAGCTTTACATATCCCTTGCAGGCTTCTCTCAATCGCTTGGGTCTCGCTCCGGACTCAGTAATCCTCACCCACCCGGATGGTGGGCATGTTGGAGGTGGCCATCCTGTATGGCGAAAGTTTCCCATACGGCAGGTGGTCTTGCCGGTGGAGCGGGCTCGTAGTCCCTCGTATCGGAATTGGCTGGAACAGGCATCCAAAGATGGGGTCAGACTACTGCAGGCCGGGCAACTCAGCGGTTTGCCACTATCTGAGCGAACTCGAATCGAGTGGCTCCACCTGCCCGATTCTCAGTCTCAGGATCTTGCTGCCGATCATCGAGTATTGGTCATGCGCCTGCATTGGCGAGAGTTGAAAATCCTGTGGTTGAGTGATGCCGGGTCGGCTATTGAACAGGCGATGCTGGATTCGGGCCGGAACCTCCAAGCCGATGTGATCGTTGCGGGATGTCATGATAGTGATCTCTCGCTGGGAGACGATTTTGTTGCGGCCGTGCAACCCCGAGTGATCGTTATGGATGACACCGATCACCCCGAATCACTTGGTCCCGGGTCGCGGCAGATACAGCATTGGCGAGACGCGGGCATTATGGTGATTCGCCAATCTGAGGAGGGTGCCGTGAGCCTGCGGCCTGAAAACAATGCATGGGTGATCAGGAGCTTTCTCAGCGATAATGTACGACGAATCAAGTAGTTGGTTTGACACAACGGGTGCGCATCATCGACTTGCCCTCTGCCTCCCACTGCAACTGGAAATCGGTTTTGGGGTAGAAGAAGCTGTCCTCATTCCAGTCGAGCAGATCGAAGCCGCCGAACTCACCCAGAACCTCATGCGTCCATTCATGATACTCCGGATGGTCGGTCATGAATAGAAATTCGCCGTCGTCAGTTAGGCAGCGTTTGATCGCCTTGAGAAATTCCACTTGGATCAGGCGCCGGCGATGGTGCTTGGCCTTGGGCCACGGATCGGGACAAAGCAGGTGCAATCGTGAGACGCTCTTGGGTGGCAGTAGCCACTCGACCAGGTATTTGCTGTCGAGGCGAAGCACCTTGATATTGTGGAGTCCCTGCCGCTGCGCTTTGCGGCAGACCTTGCGCACTCGACCAAGCAGGCGTTCCACTCCGATGAAGTCGTGTGTGGGATATTGTTTGGCCATGGACATGAGAAAGGACCCATCGCCACAGCCCAAGTCGATTTCGAGCGGGTGGCCCGGGCGCCCCATTTCGTGGGAGCTGAGCGGCCGGAAGTAGTGCGCGGGCACCAGTTCGCCGGGGATGGGCTCCCGGGATAGTTGGTGCAGCGGATGGCTCGGCATGCCCTTGATGTAGGGTTGGTATGCCCCGTCTGGCCAGCAATTAGCCCACTTTTCATCATTACCGGCCCGGTCCTTGCAACAAGCCAGTCGTAAAGAGGTTCTGAGGGTGTTCCCGCTTGACGCTGTTTCCCCGCCCAAACTAGCCTTTCCAATCACAGCGAGCTGCATTTGGCTTCGTAT
>JBMYMN010000135.1:0-6737 GCA_049597355.1 Luteolibacter sp. | reverse complement strand
GGCTCTGGCTCTGGCTCTGGCTCTGGCTCTGGCTTCGGTTCTGGCTCTGGCTTCGGTTCTGGCTCTGGCTTCGGCTCTACAAATTGATCGGTTGAGTCCGAAAAGATTAGTTTGCGGAGATTCAGTGGCTCTAACTCCAGCTCTGGCTGTGGCTCTCGCGCTGACTCTGACTCTGAAAATTCATTAGCTGGATTCGAAAAGATCAGTTTGCGAAGATTCAATGCCTCTAAGTCGGATTCAAACTCAGGCCCCATCTCGGGCGAGGAACGTGTAGGTTCCTGAATCGCATCCACGCCAGTATCAGTATCTGGCTCGGCTGATAGCTCAGCGCATAGTTCTGGCTCGCTTACGAGCGGTGCCTGAATGGTCGCACCACATTTGGGGCATGGACCGGAGATTCCGGCTAGCTCCGTTTCAATTGAGAGCCGAATACCGCACGCCGGACATTTGAAGATGATTTTCCTCTCCTCCATGCCGATGGAATAGAGTCTCAAGCGATCTCACTGCAGTCAATCACACAGAACGACCGGGCATACTTGAGCAACCCCCATGAGAGCTGAGCAATTCGGCATGCGATGCTTCCAACAATACTCCCTCTGTTCCGCAGTAATTTTGTTGGCCTGCAGTCTCTGTGGACCGTCAGGCGGCCTGCCGCAAGAGAGCAACCATGACTCCCTGAACAACGAGCTGTTGGATTGGCACTAAATCCGGATACTCCTCATTTTCCGCCTGTAAGTATGGATTGCCATCTTTCACAACATAACGCTTAAGCGTGGTTTCACCATCAATGAGTGCGGCCACAACGTCTCCCTTGCGCGGCTCACGGACTTCCAGGATCACGGTGTCACCGCTGCAGATGTGGGCGTCAATCATCGAATCTCCTCGGACCCGCAACGCGAAAGTCTTGTTTCTCCCATTCACGCCAAAGGCCGCAGCATCTAGGGCAATACTACCTTCTGGATCAGGGTCCACGTCTTGCCCCATGCCCGCGGCAATTTGTCCATATATCGGGATATCCAACATTTCCCCACGATCGAGATCTTCAGGAAATACAACGGCGCGAGCCTTACCCGGCAGGCGCTGGATGACGCCTTTGCGCTCAAGCACACGAAGGTGACTCATCGCAGCGGTTTGACTTGCGAAACCGAAATAGTGCTGAATCTCACGGGTGGAGGGCATGATGCCAGTTTCCCTGTGGGCCTTTCGCAGGTAATCCAAAATCTCTTGTTGGCGCTTAGTAAGTTCTTCAGACATTGACTTATGAACAGTGTTCTAAAGAACAACGTAAGTTGGTTCCTTTGGCAAGTCGAAAATCTGGATGAAAGCCACCGTGAGAAAGGCTGGGTAAACGGGGTCTCACGATTGACGGGCACTACCAACCACTATAATAAAAAGTTATGCGATTGTTCATCTTTTTCATTGTCGCGACTTTTGTCGTTGTCCCCATGCTAAGCGGTCAGGGAAATACGCGTACCAACGTCGAGAAATTGCCGCCCTACCAGAGAGCATTTGCCAACCTGCCTCTCAACAAGCGTACAGATTTCATCAAACACCAGCGGGAGGCTGCTCGCCTCTACTCTGAAAAGCGCATCATCGAGAGTCTTGAATCGTTGAAACTCGCGGAAAAGGTTTTCGATCAAAGCCCGGATCTACACAACCTGCGAGGCAGCTGCTACGTTGAGTTCCGTGCATTCGACAAGGCAATGACCAGCTACCGTAAGGCCCTCAGCATTGCGGAGGGCAACAGCCTGATCATGTTTAACATCGCCGAGGTCTATTTCGTGACCCGACAATGGCAACAAGCGCACGACAAATTTGATGCCCTGATCAGACAAGTTCCCGAGGAGAATGTCGGCCTTGTTCGAATCAGCGAGTTCAAGCTCATGCTCTGTAAACTTAAGCTTGGCAAAAAACAGGATGCCGAAATCCTTGCCATGAAATATGACTACCGAGATGACACACCATTTTACTATTTCGCTATGGCTTCTCTAGCCTTCGAAAAAGAGGAAAACACGGAGGCTGAGCGCTGGATTGCTCGTGCCGGCCGTATTTTCCGCAATCCTGCTATCATCGATCCATGGCGCGACACTCTCGCCGAGTATGGCTACATCAAGAGCTCACTTGGTGGCGGAGGTCCTACTCCAGATCAATAACCACGCCAAAATAGCAGCGCGCAGACAACGGTGGCCAACCCATAGGCCATGCCTGCCAAACCAAAGGCCTGCCAACGTCCACCATCGGCCTTCACCCAATCCAGTGCGTCGCGGAATAAATATGGCTTGCCCACCATGAATAAGGAGGTGGTCAGAAGAGCATAGGCGTAGGCGGGCAATAAAAGACGGCTGACCGGTTCCTCTAGAAACGCCGCCTGTAGAATGGGTGCTGCGACCATCAGGCCAAGCAGACCGAGGGCGCGTACCGCAAGGAAGTCTCGCACACTGAGGGCTACCGCAACTACCACCAACGGCACAAGAATGCGCAGCAATGGCTTAGCCGAATTGAACTCGCCAAAATCCATGGCCAGCGCACTGAGCATTCCGAGGTTGGTCGGCGCACACAGCAACCAGAACCAGCCCAGGCCTATGGCAAGCAGGATCTGGCCGACTTTGGAGTTGCGCTGGAACTTCACAAGCACGTCCTGCGCTTGTTCACGCTTCATCAGCACCACTGCATGTGAGACAATCAAAAAAACACCGAGTGTCAGGCCCACCCCAAAGAGAGGTAGTTTTTCATATGCGTGCTGGTAGTCCATGCGCACTTTGAGCTAGGTGCCCGACGCTGATCTTGCAAGACCCAAGTCTGGAAGTTGCGCTCAACAAGCGAGCTTCAATCATCAGCCCAGAAGGCTGCGAGGTGACCATAACCGTGGGATCATACGAGAAATTGGCTCATGATCTCGGTCATGACTGCGCCAAATCCTGCTATACCATAAGCTGAGCCGGCCAAATATCTCTGCGGTGTGCAAAAGAATAAACGAATCCTTGGTTCATCATGCATTCGTTCCGTCTTGCTTAAAACTCCACCATGCGTTTCGCTGCCGGTCTAATGTCCGACCTCCCTACCGCTGACCTCCTGGCGATCGACGTTGATGGCTTTCAAAGCCGCCTGTCGAAACTCAGGAGGTATCTTTGACGTACCCACTCTACAAAGTGAAATTCAGACTCTCGAGGAAGCCATGGGCGCCCCGGAATTCTGGGACGACGCGGAAAAGGCCAAGTCGATTTCTTCCAAAGCGGCCGGCCTGAAAAAGAAGCTCGAAACTTTTCTCGATCTGGAGTCTCGCGCCAATGACGTTGCTGAGGGCATCAATCTTGCCAAAGAGTTCGACGACGCCGGCATGGCCAAGGAGGCGATTGAGGGCGCAGGTCAACTCGAAGCGGACATCCGTTCTTATGAACTACTCACTCTTCTCAATCAACCGGATGACGACTCCGCCTGCTTCCTCGCCATCTCCGCGGGTGCTGGCGGCACCGAAGCCTGTGACTGGGCCCAAATGCTCCATCGAATGTATACCCGCTGGGCCGAGAGCAAAGGATATAGCGTGGAGACTCTCGACTGGCAAGACGGCGATGAAGCGGGCTTACGCACCGCCACCATCAAAATTACCGGTGACTACGCTTACGGCTTTCTCAAGAACGAGCGCGGTGTGCACCGGTTGGTGCGCATCTCACCATACGACTCGAGCGCCCGACGCCACACTTCCTTTGCTTCCGTAGATGCCACACCTGAAATCAATCGCGAGATCAACATCGTGATCGAAGACAAGGATGTGGAGATCACCACCGCCCGCTCCGGCGGCAAGGGTGGCCAGAACGTCAACAAGGTGGAGACCGCAGTGCTCTTGCGCCACCTTCCCACCGGCATCCTCATCCGCTCTACCGCTTCGCGGACCCAAGGCGCCAACCGTGAGCAGGCTTTCCAGATCCTCAAGGCCAAGTTGTATGCTCTAGAGGAAGAGAAGCAAAAGGCCGAAGCCGATCGCGCCTACGGTGAGAAGGGCGACGTATCATGGGGCAATCAAATCCGCTCCTACGTATTTCAACCCTACCAAAAGGTTCTCGATCTGCGCACCGGCGAGGAAACCAACAACATCCAAGCCATGATGGATGGTGAAATCGATGCCTTCATCGAAGCCAAACTCCGTGGCAAGGTCCGGGTCAAAGGCGCGAGCGAAGAAGACGAAGAATAATGTCTGACGACTACGAAATCGTTCCCGAATTACTGGAGGCTGTTGAACAACAGCTCGCCTCCAAGCAAACCGCCTATGTCAGTCAAACCCTTAAGCGTTTGGTGAAAGCCCGTCTGGAGGAAGACGAAGCCAAGCACCAAATCGCGTTTTGCCTGGGCAAGACCATGGACCGCATGCTCAAGAGTGGTCGCTGCTTCGATGAGCGCCACTATCAGGAGCGCCTTAGTGCGTTACCATTGGCAAACGAAGAGTAGCCATCAGATCCCGATCGCAGTTTGTGCCGATAGCGACATATCGACCACTTGTCTGGCGCTTTCGTCGCAGGCACCAATGGATGGTCGAATTCGATGATTAGGGACCAGTCTCGTTACGATCGATCCAAGATGCAAGCGGCCTCTATGCAGAACTCTATTCACAGACTTTTGCACTCACATTGCCTGTTGTAACCGCGACTGCGAATGCAACAGACGGCATCGCTATCAGCCAGAAACGGCTGAATCGATCTGGCCTACACTCATCTCTGCTGATTCTTCTGCTCCTCGATCCAGTGTCGGTCGGTCGCCGAGAGCGTGCGTTCATGCACCTTCGAGCGCGTACCATCCGGTTCGACAAGATGTAGTGTCCCGTCCACGTAGCGTACGAGTTTGGCAACAATTTTACGACCTTGAAGATCACGCCATTCGCGATATCCGCGCGCAGTGAGTTGCTGACTCCATGCTTTGTAGGATGCTGCCGAAGCCGCCACTCCTTGGCGTAGCATGCCCCAAGTCAGCTCAGCCTGACCGGCCGTGTAACCACGGTAACGACCCACCACCCGACCCTGCGGATCCACCATGATCAATGAAGGGTAGCCGAGCACCTTGTAGTGGTTCTTGAGTTTGCGGACGTACTTCGCGAACTCAATGCGCAAGGTCTGCTCCTGATCGAGACTCAGGTCCCGATCGCCAAATTCCATACTCTCGTCCACCCGGGCGCGAATCAGATGCTCATTGGCCCACTTCTGAAACTTGGCCTGGCTGAAGAGTTCCTTCTCCAACTGCTTGCAACGCGGGCTGGTTCGCAGTTTGGTAAACCAGATCAAGGTCGGCTTACCCTCGCGCATGGATTTCTTACGGGCCACCCAGATATTTTGCTCCCAAGGACCACGTTGATTGCGCTGATCACCGAGTATTCCTGAGAGTTCAGGGATGGCAGCATCTGGGTTATCGGGATCGGTAAAAACAATATTTTCTTCTGCGGTGAAGCCTTCTGGATTGTAGTCGAGGATGTTTCCACTGGGCGTCACATCCACGCCTTTGTGTTCCTGCCCCGTAAACTTTGGCGCCCCGGGATCCTGACCGAAGGCTATGGTATCACCTGCCTGTGGCGTACAGCAGTTCAACCACGGCAGGAGCAGCCATGCGCAGCCGGTCGATCGGACAAAGTTCATTTCTTCAGCCGGACAGACGTGTTACAATGCTTACAGTGAAACCAGCGAAAGACCATGACGTGCAAGCATAGTCGCAGCAAGCCATCTATTCTTGGAAGGTGGTGGTGCTGATTATTGATCAGGCGGGAACGGTAGATTAGTAGGCGCTGCTTGCAGACTGGACACATACTAACAAAACCAAAGCGGATGTAGAGAACCACCATCATGAACAGAGCACCTATTACCCAATAAAGTTGAGATGAGACCCATTCGAAATCATCAGGCTGCTTTGAAGCGAGCATCAAGAGTCCCCCAGAAATCAGCGCAGCCGGCACCAGCCACACGATAAGGAAGGTGGCTACCGCACCAATATAGAAACTAAATGGTTTGGGATGAAGTATACCCCGGATAAAGAATCTCGAACTTGGTTTGACTCTTCTGTTAGTATTGCTACGCGGTGTGCTGATGAGTAGGGACTTGGACTTCATCCACGAGTCCACATCCTTTTCTGCTGTATTTTCTTTTCTGGGGGTTAAATCCAGAGCCTTGTGGCGGACCATGGGTGCAGCCCTGCCAACCCGCACTTCAAGATCACCCACATATTCACTGAGGAGTAGGCCTTTCGGAATATCAGAGACCTTCACGCTGTGCTTATTTAGATCTTCCACCGACAGTGGCATCGCCAAAGGCGAATTTTTCAGCATATCATGCACCTCGTCGAACTGTTCATAGTCGACGGCAATCGCCTGCTCCTGAGACTTTTCAGACTGATTGGAGTCACTCATTTCTGAAGCAGTCATATTGGCTCCATAGAGCCTGAATGGCAAGGTCCGGGAATCAGGACAGCGCTCCAAGCATCTCTTTGAGTTGTTCCAATTTGGTTCTCCACTCCTCGAGACGGACTTTTTCTTGCTCCACCACCTCAGCCGGAGCGCGGTCGACAAAACTGGCGTTGCCTAACTTCCCTTCGGATTTCTTTACCTCGCCCATGATCTTGCCGATTTCCTTGCTGATACGGGCCTTCTCCGCTTCGACGTCAATGAGACCATCCATCGGCATGTAGAATTCACCAACCGGAGTGAGCGCTGCCGGCGTACCCTTGGGCGCGTCATAAGCTTCATTAATTTCGATCGCTTCACA
>JBMYMN010000134.1:0-6816 GCA_049597355.1 Luteolibacter sp. | reverse complement strand
GTAGAAATACCTTAAAATCCATACAAACCCGAGCGACCGTCTGAATTATTCGGTCAAAAAAATGTGAATCAGGGTTTATCAGACACTGAACCATTGGGAGGGTCGTAATGAGCGGCATCAACAAAAATACAGTGCTGTAAGCGGTGATCGCGGGCGCAACACTCCATTAGCTCACTTCTCAAAATTCCGATTTTAGACCCGCCCTGATGGCTGTGTGCTTTTGAGAATCGGCATAATCGAAGAATTACGGTTGAAGCCGCGCCCCCGGTTGCCTTAACTCCCTGCCTCCAAGATTTCCCCAATGATCGAAAATATCCGCAAATACAACATCGTGATCATCATCGGCTTAGTGGTCGTGGCCGCTGCGCTGGTCATCGGGCTACAAACCGGATCCATGGGTGGCCCCGGAGGGGCGCCCTACATCAAGGTTGGTGCCCGCACCTACACCGATACCGAATACCGTCAACTTGGCATGAATGGTCGTGAGATCGTAGACAATCTTGCCCAGTCTGGTGATTTCCAGCGCATGTACCAATTCCTATTCAGTTTGGCCCCCGATAGCATGTTTGCTGCCAGCCCTGAAGACAGCACGGAACAATTCTTCATCAACCGCATGCTCATCCGACAGGCAAAGGCGAACTACGGCGTGCATCCCAGCGATGATCAAATTGACGAATACACTCGAAGTCTTACGGCGTTTCGCGGTGCCAATCAGGAATTCGACCCGGAAAAGTATGCCAGATTCATCAAAGACGGTCTTGGCCGTATGAGCATGAGCGAACATCATTTTCGTGATTTAATCTCAGATATGATCGCTACCAGCCATCTGCGTTCCATCATCAGCAGCGGTCTGCAGGCCAACCCTCAAGTTGTTTCCACCCGCTTTGCTCTCGATCAACAAAAGATCAGTGGTTCTGTTGGCCGGCTTGAGTTGGCGCCGTTCATAGAGAGTATTGAACCATCCGATCAGCAATTGCAGGAATATTGGGAAGTCATCCAAGATGCCTTCAAAACCGAAGAACAGCGTCGCTTCAGCTACATTCTGGTCGGCCCAGATCCCGTCAAGGAAGAGGCGTCAATTGAGCAAGACAAAGAGCCAACTCTCGCTGAAGCCGCCATGACCGATGAGCAGAAAGCTGCCGCTGCAAAGCAGAAGGCGGAAAAGGAAGCGGCCAAAGCTGCCAAGCTCGCAGATGCCAAGCGTGAGGCTCAGCGTAAGATCGACAGCTTGGTTGACGATTTCACATTTCGACTCGAAGAGGCTGATGGCGAGGGCTTCGAAAAGCTGGCCGCTGAAGAAGATGATCAAAAACAGAAACCCAAGTGGGAGGTCAAAACGACTGAACTCTTTGATTCCAGCAATCCTCCAAAGGAGCTTGATCTCAAGCTTCGCTCCAATACCCGTGGAGGCAACGCCGTCCAGCAACTGTTTCGCATTACCACCACCAGTGATCCCCTTTCCAAGTTCTCACAACCCATGGCGGTTGGCGAAGGTCAGTGGCTGGTTGCCCGACTCGACGAACGGGTTCCTTCAGAGACGATGACTTATGAGCAAGCCAGCGATCAGGTGCGCGAACAATACATTAACGAGAAAGCTGCAGAAGCACTCAAAACGGCTATGGACGAAGCTGTAGCTAACATTGCTACAGCACTTAAGGAGGGAAAGAGCTTCACGGATGCCTCGGTTGATGCGGGTCTGACCAAAGTCGAGCCGTTCGCTGATACCGGCCCGACATCCCGGCCTGCAAATTTGATTTTCCCCAACAATCTCTTCCAGCTCGCTCGCGCCATCAATCCCGGTAATATCTCTGAAACCATCGTTCAGGGTGACTACGCATATCTTATCTATGTTGCCAAAAGAGAGATCGATGAAGGTGTGAACAGTAAGGAAGCACTCGCCAACCAGCTCCGCATCAGTGCTGACCAAAATGCCATGCACACATTTGCCGACTGGTTGAAACTCCAAACTGAAGGCGCCAACGTGGAGCGTCTTTATGTGAGCCAGTGAGCCGAGTGCAATTGCTCATGGATGATGCCAACGGCCATTTGGCCCTTGGCGAACTGGAACAAGCCATCGCCATGTATCGCAAATGCGTCGAAGCGGACCCGAATCACTTTGATGGCTGGCACGCATTAGGCATGGCCCTGATGAAAAATGGTGAAATCAAGGAAGCAATCGGCTGCGGCCTACAGGCAGTATCGCTGAAGCCTAATGATCTATTGGCATGGACCGGCCTCTCTCAAATGTATGTAAAAGACGGTAACATTGCCGAAGCAGAAGCAGCCAAGCAAAATGCTACCATCCTCTCCATAGGAGGGCGAGTAGATAAGAATGTCCAATAAGAGTAAGAACTTTACAGCACTTGGCATTGGGATGGTTGAACATAACACCCAAAATTTTATCACTATCTATTCACGCATCAATGAATTTGGAGAAGATAAGCGAACCATTTCTTGTGCGTGGAGTAGTGCCTGATCTCATTTGCAAGTAATTTTCTGACCTCAAAACTGTAAGAAGTGCTTGATTTGCAATCGCTCCCACGTTTGATTCTCGCCCAGTCACGGGGCGTAACTCAGCCTGGTAGAGTGCCTGCTTTGGGAGCAGGATGTCGTCAGTTCGAATCTGGCCGCCCCGACCACTCTTGAAAAGGTTCCAGTTGGCTGAGTTTAGAAGGTGATGAGTTCACTGTGATCTCCGATCCAGCAATTTCTTGAACTCACCGAACCAAAGGGCAAGATGCTTGGGCAGTGATGACTAGCTTCAACCAACAGCACCAGCGCGTCCTCCAAGACCTTCCTAATATCAGTTTTCGTCAACTGGAGACATTGCAGATGGTCTCACGCGAGGGGAGCTATACGAATGCCGCGCATGAACTGCGCATCACCCGAGCCAACGTCAAACGAATCTGCAGCAACTTGGAAAAAGAGGCTGGCCACGAGATTTTCATAGAAGATAAAGACAAGCTTCTCACTCTAAGTCGTTTCGGCACTGACTTACTTGCGATGTCTGCCTCGCTTACTCGAAACTTCATCCACCTTAGAGAGGGCATATACTCAATACAGCGCAAGGGACTGATCCTCCGCCTAGCAGCCAGTGATGAATTTTTTTGTGGGCGCTCTTTCTCTTATGCTTTGAAACAGATTGAAGTGAAGGACCTCTACCGACCTTGTTACTATCGCATTGAGACCAACCGATTCAAAGCCGCGCTCCTCAGTTCGGAATGTGACATCTATTTTGGTGTTGGCATCTCAACTTCAAAGCGTCTCGAACTCATTGATCTTGAACGTGTTCCCTGGAGTTTTCACCCAAGTCCGAATTACTCCGCGCAAGAGCCCACCAAGCCTTCCGACCTAACGAGTGGCAAATGGGTGATTGAACCTGTTGGTGATAACGAGTGCTCGAAAACTGTTTTGGATGAACTCCTCACGGCAGGTGCTCAGGGAGGCCGCATTCTTAAGGATGGTGAGATTCCCAAGGACGATGAAATCCTGCTCCGTGCAGAACCCAGTCGCATGGGACTGGTCGATCCACAAAACAAGTGGCCAACATTCCTGTTTTCCGCCGCCATGAAAAAACAGCATCCATACGCAGAACTCATTAACCGCCTCAAACGGGCCAGCCGCGTCTAAAAAGACTACCCATGGAAATCGACCTCCCATCCCTGCTGGTTTTTCGTCATTTGGCGAAATGCGGAAGTTTTACGGAAACCGGCAAGCAATGGAACATATCCCAGCCCACGGTGAGCCAGATGGTAAACCGACTCGAAAGCTCTCTGGGCATCATCTTACTGGATCGCTCAGGCAATACTACCTGCCTCACTGCTGATGGTCTGAGCTTGCTCGATCGCATTGATGGGGTCTGCGATGCCTACCTTGAAATGGTCGACGGAATCGGAGTCCTCAGCCGCCGAATCGATCATCAAGTCACTATCGCATTGGATCGATCCTACTACAGCTCGGTCGTCTTCAGCGCCAAAGACAAATTGAAAGCTCCAGCGTGTAGCAATCTCTTATTTACTGAACTCACTGGCAATTGGGTTGAGGCCTTAAAATCAGGACGGGTTGATGTTGTATTCACTTGCCGATTTCTTCACACAGGCTTGTCCGCAGGCATACAAGAAGCTCTGATCAAACGTGAGGCAGGGATAACGGTGGCATGGAATCCTGAATTTTATCACTTTGATTCAGGCAAATTCAGTCTTCCGGACATCTTAGGCACCAGCATACTCATACCCGATGACATCCAGATCCCCTACTTTCGGGATGCCATCCACAACTGGTGTGAACAAGCCTATGGTATGCAACCTGCCAACATTGTAACTTTTTCTGGCGAAGCAGAAGCCGCCAGCGCAGCCGCTGCCGGACTGGGAATACTCTTGTCCCCCGGAGATGCCATCCCTCGTATCGGACCGGACGCCAAGGACCTGAGTCATACAAAAGCCTTCGAATTCCCAATACCCCATGCCCTCACGCTCGGCGTATATTGTCGCAGCGATGAAACAGACCGTGAGGTCATAGAGGCCGCTGCACAACTGGGTAAACTGGCAACCAAATTGCTGCCGGACAACTCATAGGGCTCAATTTCCAATTCCCACTTGAACTCATCTCAAGCCGCCTCATTCTAGAAACGACAGGGGAACTTCACGACCGTGGAGCTGAGATGTATCAGGCGCGCTGATCAAACCCTAAGAACCTGACGCGGGTCGTGCCGCCGTAGGAAGTCGATCATTTGATTCGATCATTCACTCCCCTGCGGTCGCGCCACAAGCGTGGCCTTTTTTGCACATACTCAAATCCATCACCATGATCTCACCAGACGACAAGCCTAGCTCACCTTTAGAAGAATCTCATGACGCCTCTCGCAGCCAACTGCCTGCGTCCAAACGTGTCTATGTTTGTGGCAGTGTTCACCCGGAGATCCGCATACCAATGCGTGAAATTTCGCAATCCGACACCCACGGCATCAATGGTAAAGTAGAAGTCAATGATCCAATCCGTGTTTACGACTGCTCGGGTCCTTGGGGAGATCCAAATTTTACTGGAACTGTTGAGGAGGGCCTTCCCGCCCTACGCCGCGATTGGATACTCAAGCGCGGTGATGTCGAAGCCTACGACGGCCGCCCAGTGCAACCTCAGGACAATGGCTACCTCAGCGACAAGCACGCCGAGTTCGCCTCCAAGGCCGAACGCTCCAATCGCTTGGTCGAGTTCCCCGGCCTGACTGCTGAGCGCCGCCAACCACTTCGTGCAATCGACAAACCCGTCACTCAAAAGGCATACGCCGACCGCGGTATCATCACTCCCGAGATGGAGTTCGTCGCCATCCGAGAAAACATGAGACGCGCAGAGATCGCCGACCTCAAGGAGGATATCTTGCGCAACGACCTCGACAAGCAGCACGCTGGTTCTCATCAATCTCCAAACAGTCCTTACACACCTAGCATCTTTGGCCGCTTCCCCCAGCGCATCCCTGAACAAATTACTCCCGAATTCGTTCGCGAAGAAGTCGCCGCAGGTCGCGCCATCATTCCCTGCAACATCAACCACCCTGAACTCGAACCGATGATTATCGGCCGCAACTTCTTGGTGAAAATCAACGCTAATATCGGCAATTCTGCCGTCGCCTCTTCCATTGAAGAGGAGGTTGAAAAGATGCGCTGGGCAACCAAATGGGGTGGAGACACCGTAATGGATCTCTCCACCGGCAAGAATATCCACGCCACCCGCGAGTGGATTTTGCGCAATTCTCCCGTTCCCATCGGCACCGTGCCAATTTACCAAGCACTGGAAAAAGTAAACGGCAAGGCTGAGAACCTCACCTGGGAACTCTACCGCGACACCCTTATTGAGCAGGCCGAGCAAGGCGTGGACTACTTCACCATTCACGCAGGGGTCCTACTGCGCTTCGTGCCCATGACCGCTGCCCGCATGACTGGGATCGTTTCGCGTGGAGGCTCCATCATGGCGAAATGGTGCCTGGCCCATCATAAGGAGAACTTTCTCTATACTCACTGGGACGAAATTTGTGACATCTGCGCCCAATACGACGTCAGCTTCTCGATCGGTGACGGTCTCCGACCTGGATCTGTCGCCGATGCCAATGACAAAGCCCAACTTGGCGAGCTCGAAGTGCAGGGTGAACTCACCAAGCGCGCCTGGGCCAAGGGTTGCCAAGTCATGAACGAAGGCCCTGGTCACGTACCTATGCATATGATTGAGGAGAACATGGCTAAACAGCTCGAATGGTGCCAAGAAGCGCCCTTCTACACCCTTGGTCCCCTTACCACTGACATTGCTCCAGGATACGACCACATTACCAGCGGCATCGGTGCCGCTCAGATCGGCTGGTATGGCTGCGCCATGCTCTGCTACGTCACCCCTAAGGAGCATCTGGGCCTGCCCAACCGCGACGACGTGAAAGAAGGCGTCATCACCTACAAACTCGCCGCCCACGCCGCCGACCTCGCCAAGGGCCACCCCGGAGCACAGTACAGGGACAACGCCCTCTCCAAGGCCCGCTTCGAATTCCGCTGGGAAGATCAGTTCAATCTCGGCCTCGACCCCGAAAAGGCCCGCGCCTTCCACGATGAGACCTTACCTCAGGAAGGGGCCAAAACTGCCCACTTTTGCTCGATGTGCGGTCCCAACTTCTGCTCCATGAAGATCAGTGAGGAAGTTCGCCAATTCGCCGCTGCCGAGGGCATGAGCGAGGATGAAGCTCTTGAAAAGGGTATGGCCGACAAATCCAAGGAGTTCAGAGAACAGGGCGCCCAGATCTACACGGAGGCTTGAACGGCCTACCGACGATATTTTCCC
>JBMYMN010000133.1:0-6843 GCA_049597355.1 Luteolibacter sp. | reverse complement strand
TTTGCCGGTTCGGAGAAACCCATAAGCAATCCCCCACCTGCCGCGGCCACCAGCACGCCCGCAATTGCACAAAGTGTGGCTACCCCAAAACCCGCTTCAGTTGCAGCTTCTCAGAGTGCTACCGCCCCGCCCGCACCTCTACCTCCCGCTGTGCCGGCGACGCAGAGATCCACGTTTGCCCCCCCTGAGCAGCAATCCACGGTTTCAAATGGCAAGCCCATGGAGCCAATCTCACCACCACCTGCCCGTGAGATATCAACACCTCCTGCTTCCCAACTGATTTCTGCACCCCAGCCTGCCCGACCAGTTGCATCGCTCGCTCCAACTCAGGCGAAGGTCACCACCACACCTCAGTCAATCGAGACTCACCCTAGCTCGTCCCGCTCGTCAGCGCCCTCGATTCACTTGGAGAAATCTGCCCAGTTGGTCGCTCCAGCCACCTCATCCAATGAACCTGAGCAACAATGCCTGCAATTACAGAGCGATATGCAGCATCAGTATGGCTCAGGGCCTATCTTTATCCTCAACCGCAACGGCCATACTGTTTTCGGTAAGGAAAACCACCCACAATTTCAGTTCATTGCCCAAAGTCTGACCAAACACAGCAAACGCCGAGGGCTACCAAAGGGTCATATTCACATCAAGGTCGGCCCAGATCAGATTCTGGAGATCATTCCAGTGGACCTCCCGAATGGCGGCTGGGTAGTCGGCAGCTTGGTTTCCAAGCCGCTACAGCCGGAGGAAATATCTCACTGGGTGCGTGAAGTCACAAAGCTCAGCAGCACCTTGATTCAGCTCTAACTGTCATGTCCTAGCAGCTATCGCTCACTTGCAAGACGGACAAATTCCGAAAAATTCCAGTTCGTGGTGGAGGTTTTGATAGCCCGTCTTAAGACGAATTTCATTTTCCAATTTGCTTACCGGACACGGGGCGTCAATCGGCTCAATGCTACCGCATGTGGTGCAGACCAAATAGTCGCGGTGTTGCCCTGACATCAACAGTTCAAAGTAAGCCGCGCGCTCGTGCAAGCCCAGGCGGCGAACCTCTCCATGAACCACCAGTTTTTGCAGCAGTCGGAAAACAGTGGCCTTGTCACATTGCTCAATCAAACGCTTGGATGAGTGAATTTCTGCCAGTGTACGTGGCGTATTATCCTCGAGCAGAGTCTGAATCAATTCTACCAAAGCCTTGGTTTTACGCATGCCCTTCTTTTGCAAGCGGGTAATGATGATTTCGGCCTGATTGATCATTGGAAAAACTCTTGTTGGGGATCGTCTGGTTTGCGCGGTGGCATCGGCGCTCCGATTTTTTCATACGCAGACTGACAGGCCTGCCTACCGCGAGGAGTCCGCATCAGGTAGCCTTCCATGATCAGGAATGGCTCATGCACCTCCTCCAAGGTAGCGGCGTCTTCTCCCACCGCCACCGCAAGGGAGTTCAGTCCGACCGGGCCACCACCAAATTTATAGATCATCACTTCGAGCAGGCGCTTATCCATTTCGTCAAGACCTTGGGAATCGATCTCAATCATACCGAGGGCCGCGTCGGCCACATCTCGCGTGATCGTGCCGCCTCCCCGAACTTGCGCATAGTCCCGAACCCATCGCAAAAGAGCATTGGCGACACGAGGGGTGCCACGAGCTCTCGATGCAACCTCAAGAGCTCCGCCCTTCTCGATGGGCACGGATAACAAACCTGCGGAGCGTTCGATGATGGTTGCAAGCTCGGCATGCCCGTAATAATCAAGGCGATTAATCAAGCCGAAGCGCGAACGCAGGGGCGCGGTCAACATACCTGAGCGAGTAGTGGCACCGACCAAGGTGAAACGTGGCAAGTTAAGTTGAATGGAGCGCGCGGACGGGCCCGAATCGATGATGATATCGAGGCGATAATCCTCCATCGCAGGATAGAGATATTCCTCGATAGCGGGATGTAGGCGATGGATCTCATCAATGAAAAGGATGTCTCCTTTCTGAATATTAGTAAGTATGCCGGCGAGGTCACCAGCCTTCTCGATCTGCGGACCTGAGGTGGTGTGAAGCTGAGTGCCGGCTTCCTTGGAGAGCAAGTTGGCCAGTGTCGTCTTTCCAAGGCCTGGAGGACCGGATAACAGCACATGATCCAACACATCGCCGCGCCCTTTTGCCGCCTCAAGCATTAGGAGCAGACGCTCCTTCACCTTCTCCTGGCCGATGAACTCGGAGAACTCAGGTGGACGCAATGACACCTCGAAATCGGAATCCGGAGCACTCGTGGCTTGCTGATAAAAATTGTCGGACATGCAGCCTGATCGAAATTACTCAGCGACGAGCGGGTATAGGTTCACTTTGCGGAATTCAACTTCGGAGCCCTCCGCTTGCAGAGAAATTTTACCAGACTGAACGCTCGCACCGTAACCATAATTCACCAGATCACCATTGACCCAGACGATGATCTCTCTGCCTTTGCAGATAATTTCCATGCGATTCCAGTCACCAAGAGGTTTCTCGGAACCATCAGTCAGGTTTAGAATGTGGCGCGCGTCTCCCCTGAATCCACCGTATTTTTGACCCTCCTTACGTTTGCGACGCTCCTTCATGTTGGGAACCTTGATGTCCTCACCGATCACCCAAAAATCGCCAGCATGTTTATGCTGCATCTGCACTTCGATAGATGCGGGAAACATATCATAGAGCACTCTTGGCGTGGAACTGTGCACCAAAACACCACAGTTTCCGGGCTTGCCTGGAAATCGATACTCAACCACCAAGCGATAGTTTGAGTGGGTGGAATTGGTGGTCAGATGACCCAGAGGCCTGCCAAGACTGACCAGGTTGCCGTCTCGAACGATGAAACTCGGCTCGAGTCCGGGATTGTTGTCGGCCTTGGGTACATCGGGAGTCCAATTGCCAAGGTCCTTGCCGTTATACAAAGCAACTTTACTACCAACACCCATGGCCCTAGCCTGATACGATTTTTTCTGGAGACTTTCCTGAGTCACGCAGGAGCTGATGAGCAGAGCGGCTGGCAAGATCAAGAGGCGGGTCAACTTCATGCGAGCAGCATGGTCGATTCCTGCCTATGGAGGCAAGCCTCCAAGCCCGGATTCACCATGCTTGCTCAGCAGGTGGCGAACATCATTGAGCTTTCCACTACAATCGGTAGATCAGGGCAGAATGCATTGATATAAACACATGCATTGATGATCTGCCAATCGTGAATGTGATTCGGCTGAAAAAAGACAACGGCGCGGTCAGCGGCATGGGCGATCTTGTTGGGTTGTTCAGGAAATTCTATCAGCCACAGCTTAAGCTTAACATCCGGTCGGGGCAGTATTCAGCACCTCAAATTCCAGCTAAAATCATTACAAATTGGAGTGATTGGGGTGTTTTCCTGCCGATTCATGGGTTTTTAGCCTGTTATGAAGGTCTTTCCCCTTGTCAGTCGGGCCATGACGACTAGAGTCGCGGCCGTTTTTCTTGTCTTTCAGGTGGTTGGAGCCCCGTTACCTGAGAGTCTATCCATTGGGGCAACGCCGGAAAGAAAACGAACCAAACTAACCGAACCCCTAACCCCATAAACATCATGAGTTCCGCAATCGCAGAACCCGAAAACAAAGAACTAAACGAGCTGATCGATTCGAAATTCGTCGAATTCCGCGAAGGCTCGATTGTCAAAGGCACCATTCTCGACATCAAACCACAGGTCGTGATGGTCGACATCGGCTACAAGTCAGAAGGCGCCATCCCCATCAACGAATTCGAAGACGAGGAAATCGAAGCTGGTGACGAAATTGAGGTCCTCCTCGAAAAACTGGAAAACGAAGAGGGCATGGTCATCCTCTCCAAGGAGAAAGCCGCCCACAAACAAAACTGGGACAAAATCGTCAAAGTCTACCACGATGGCGGCCTGGTCCGCGGCAAGATCAAATCCGTTGTCAAAGGTGGCTTGACTGTCAACGTCGGCGTCGAAGCCTTCCTGCCCGGCTCCCAAGTGGACATCATACCTCCCAAAGATCTCAACGAGTATGTCGGCAAGGTCTTCGAATTCAAAATTGTCAAAGTCAACGACGAGCGCAAAAACATTGTTCTCTCGCGCCGTGAAGTCATCGAGGCTGAGCGTTCCGAAATGCGTCAGCAATTCCTTCAGACCGTCAAAATCGGCGACAAGGTCACCGGCGCAGTCAAGAACATCACCGACTTCGGTGCGTTTGTTGACCTCCAGGGCATGGACGGCCTACTCCACATCACCGACATGTCGTGGGGCCGCATCAACCATCCCTCCGAGTTGCTTATCATCGGCCAGTCTGTGGAAGTCATCATCCTCGACGTGGACCGCGAGAAAGAGCGCGTTTCACTCGGCCTAAAGCAGATGACCGAGAACCCTTGGGAAGACATCGAACGCAAGTTCCCCATGGGCCAGAAGGTCAAAGGCCAAGTCACCAAGCTCCTTCCCTACGGGGCCTTCATCGAAATCGAGCGCGGCGTCGAAGGCCTTGTGCACGTCTCGGAACTCTCATGGGTCAAGCGCATCACCCGTCCGAGCGACGTGCTCGAGATCGGCCAGGAAATCCAAGCCGTCGTGTTGGGCATCAGCATCGAAGAGCAGAAGATTTCCTTGGGTGTGCGCCAACTCGAAGCCAACCCATGGGACGAGATCGAACTCCGCTACCCAGTGGGTGCCACCATCAAGGGCCCCGTACGCAATCTTACCGCCTACGGCGCGTTTGTTGAACTGGAGGAAGGCATCGACGGCATGATCCACGTGTCCGACATGTCCTGGACCCGCAAGATCAACCACCCCTCCGAAGTCCTCAACAAGGCCGACGAGGTGGAAGCCCTCGTGCTTGCCATCGACAAGACCAACCAGCGCGTTTCGCTCGGTATCAAGCAGACCGAAACCGATCCTTGGAGCCTTATCGACGATCGCTTCAAGGTGGGCGACCTAGTCAAGGGCACTGTTGCCAAGATCGCTTCCTTCGGCGCGTTTGTGAGTCTCGACGGCGACATCGACGGCCTCATCCACATCTCGCAACTCAGCGAAGAACACGTGGAGAAGGTCAAGGACATCATCAAGGTCGGTGACGAAATCGAAGCCCGCGTGATCAAGGTCGATAAGGTGGAGCGCCGTATTGGTCTTTCAATCAAGGCAGTTGGCTACTCCGAGGAGCAACTCGAACAAGAGAGTGCCAGCTTCGAAAGCTTGCGCCCCTCCAGCGAGATGGTCGGCCTCGAGCAAGCCTTCAACCTTGCTGCTGCGGCTTCCGAGGAATGGACTCCCGGAGCCGAAGGCGAAGAAGAGAAGAAAGAGGACTGATCCTCGGTTCTTCGGTGCGCTGTCTGCCCACCCATGACTCAAAAAACGCCGGATGAGTTTCTCATTCGGCGTTTTTTTGTTCAGTGCAACTTCAGCTTTTCGTACTGAGCCGCCGGTGGTTTCGACTTCCTGCCGAACTCAATTACCCCGCCAACTCCTGCACCATGAGCACCACCCAAACGCTCGGCAGCTTCGGTATCCGGAAACTCATAGGTCGCACTGCCACGCAACCAGCGAAGTAATATCCAACCGCCGACTAACAAAACCACTCCACCGACCAACTGGTATTTCCAATGGGCCCAAAAAGCTCCGATGGCTGCCATCAGGGAATCTCGCTCAGCACTCTGGGATTTTGTCTCTTCGAGTGTTTCAGGGATCCATGGCTTGGGTTCTGCAGTTCCTTCACGCAAAAGTTGCTCCATGCGATATATCTGAATGGATGTTTGAACCATGAACTTCTCAAGCTGATCCAAAGGAGAGACCCCGGTATTTGCACGCTCCACGGCACGATTCAAGGCTCGGCCATGTTCGGCGAGCGGGACCAATTCTTGCAGATCTGAGGCGAGATAAAGTTTCGACCGCTCCGGATCACCCATGAAGTAGTGGATCATTACCGCCGGTTTTGAACCCGTCCGAGAATTCAAATGATACCCTGACAAATCACCCGGGTTAAGAAGTATCTGATCACCCTTGAAAAGCACCACATAGAGATCGATCAATGAATCATTGGCATGATAGCTGAGAAAGTCCCGCCGCTCGCGGGCTTCGCTCCGTGACAGAAGCCTCTGGGGATCAATCAAAAAACCGTCCGTACTCGATGCAGCATACATGCTCTGCAGGCGATCTGAGAGAGGCAGTAAACCCTCCGCCTCAGACTGTGCACAGCACAGTGAGGGAATCAAAAGAAGCAGCATGAATCTGTAAATCATGGCTCATCCCCGGGTTGTTGAATCGACGACCGATGGCCATCACGCAGGGGTTTGACCATATCCATCCTGCCACGGGTCATGGCTTGCTGGTTCCTATTTCGAGACCGGCGAAGGGCCTTACGACTCAGGCCAACAAGTAAAGTTTCCAGCCGATCGATCACACGCAAAATGCCTTCAGCAAAGCGCTCCTCGAGCCAGTGCCCATGGGCGCGTGCCAGGCAGTCGAAGGTCAACTCCTCATTGAGGTATTCATCTAGCAAGTAACCATACATGATGCAGGCGGCCCGACTTTGCGGATCGATAGAGAGCAGGATGCCGTTCTCATTGGGCATATCGACTGGCACGTCATCAAAAGCAGATCGATTGAGTAGCCAAAAACTGAAGGGCCTGAGGTCCTCGGGACGGTCCAGTGTATCGGTGTAAACGGCGAGAAAGAGCTGTGGAAACTTTTTAGAGAATCGCCCCATGGCCAACTGCACCTTCTCACGGTCATCGTGGCGCAGAACGCCGGCCCTGTCGGTCAGGCGTCGCACCTGCCAATCATCACTCCCAAACTGGCGGTCTGCAATCTCCATCGAAAAACCGCAATGGGGACAGATATCCGCTCCCGCATGGATT
>JBMYMN010000132.1:0-7012 GCA_049597355.1 Luteolibacter sp. | reverse complement strand
ATTCGAACCGACGACCCCTTCACCCCCAGCGAAGTGCGCTACCAGACTGCGCTACAGCCCGTTTCCGTGAACGGATGGGCAAAAAAGCAGGGGGCTAGTGGAATGGCAAACACAAAAGGTTCCGTTCTTAGTTGTCTGCGCTGGTAAGGGCTTTATCAGGGTCGTAGCCTGCCCACTTATGACCATGAAACCAGCCATCACCCTCTGCCTTTTAAGCGGCCTGATCTTGTCGGGCCAAGCCGCCCCCGAGTCAGATTTCACGGATCCCGCGGAAATCGATACCATTGCTTTCGGCTCCTGCTTTAACCCAAGAAAGAAAAAGTTCGAGATCTTCGACGGCATCCTTAAGCAGGAGCCCGATCTGTTCCTCTTTCTCGGCGATAACATTTATGGCGACACCGAAGACATGGAGCTCCTTAAGAAGAAATACGATGAACTCGATGCCATTCCCGGCTTCGTCAAGCTGCGTGAAACCTCTCAGGTGCTTGGCACCTGGGACGACCACGACTATGGCATCAACGATGGCGGCAACACCTACACAATGCGTAAAGAGTCGGCCGCAATCTTTCTGGATTTCTTCAAAGACCCCGCAGACTCCCCTCGGCGTCAGCGGGAGGGCATCTATGGCTCCTATGCCTTCGGGTCGGCAGGTAAAACCTGCCAAATCATCCTTCTAGACACCCGCTACTTCCGTGATGTCCTGCCACGCACCACCGAAAAAAAGACCGCAGATAAAGTGGGCTGGTACAGCCCCACCGACGACACCAGCATGACCCAACTTGGGCTAGAGCAATGGAAATGGCTAGAGGGGCAACTCCAAGTGCCCGCAGACCTGCGCATCATCGCCAGTAGCATACAGGTTATCGCTGCGGAGAAGGGCATGGAGAACTGGGGCAATGTTCCCCATGAGCGCAAACGCCTCTTCGGTCTTCTCAAAAAGCACAAGGCCCATCACAGTCTCTTCATATCGGGAGATGTGCACTTCGGTGAGCTCTCGAAAATGGTCGTTGATGGCTACCCCTTCTACGACATGACCAGCAGCGGCATGTCGCATCCTCACAAAGGTTGGGCCAAGGCCACCAACAGCTTCCGCGTAGGTGAAGCTCATCCTGTGATCAACGCGGGGCTGATCGAGATTGATTGGGCCTCAAAGATGGTTGTGCTCTCCTTCATCAACCCCGATGGCGATAAGATCGCCAGCCACGAGTTGCCTATGGCCGAGTTGGAGTTTAAATGAGGAGGTGGTTTTATGGAACCACAGTTCGCAGCCCATGACTCATCGCTCGTGACCAACTCGGTCGCTCTTTAGCCAATCCACGTCCCTAGCACTTTACTTTACGGTTCTATCGTGCCATTGCCTAAGGCATGGACCGCATCAAGACCGCCATCGTTGGAGCCAGTGGCTACACCGGCATGGAGTTGCTGCGCCTGCTGCTTATCCACCCAGGGGTCGAGTTGGTGGCGGCTACTTCACGTACTGAAGCCGGCAACACCATCGCCTCGGTCTTTCCAAGATTTCAAGGCGCAGAGGCAGCCGAACTTCCCTTTATCGAGCCCGATCCCGACGAAATTTCCGCCAGCGGCGCCCAAGTCGCCTTTCTTGCACTGCCTCACGGTGTGGCGGCTGAAATTGCGCGTGCGCTGCTCGAGCAAGGCTTGCGGGTAATCGACCTCAGCGCCGATTTCAGGCTCAACGACCCCGCGGTATACGAAGAGTTTTACGGCCACCCCCACCCTGCCATCGATCTGCTCGAGGAGGCCGTCTACGGCCTGGTCGAAACCCGTCCCGAAGCGGTCTCGGAAGCCAATCTAGTGGCATCTCCCGGCTGCTACCCCACCAGCATCCTCCTACCGCTCATCCCCTTGCTCAAGGCCGGACTGATCGAGCACCACACCATCGTCGCCAACTCCATGAGCGGCGTGAGTGGAGCGGGCCGCAACGCCAAGGTTCAGTTCCTCTATGTCGAGTGCAACGAGAGCGCGCGTGCCTACGGCCTGCCAAAGCATCGTCACCTCTCTGAAATCGAACAGGAGCTCAGCATTGCCGCAGACGAAGCAGTGACCCTGACCTTCATTCCCCATCTGATTCCGTTGAATTCCGGCATCGCCACCACCACCACCGCCACACTCAAGGAGAGCGCCGACATAACTGCTGTGGGCAAAGCCCTGACCACCGCCTACGCCGACTGCCATTTCGTTAGGCTGCTGGGCGAGGGTGTCTGCGCTGATACCAAGAATGTCTCGCGCACCAACTTCATCGACATCGGCTGGCACCAAGATGCCCGCACCGGTCGGGTCATCCTCACCAGCGCTGAAGACAACCTCGGCAAGGGTGCAGGCGGTCAGGCCATCCAGAGCTTCAATCTAATGTATGGATTGAACCCAACAGAGGGATTGCAAAATTTCTGATCGGCAATCAGCATCGCCGTCCTTCTTCCCTATCCGTCCCATGGATCTCCCCTTCGTTCGTATCAAAGGTGGTGTCGGCGCCGCACGCGGCTTCCGTACCGGCGCGGTCGGCTGTGGCATCAAAGATCCGAAGAACAAGCGTCTGGATCTGGGTCTGATTTATTCCAAGGAGCCCTGCACTTCCGCCGGCACTTTCACCACCAACCGGGTGAAGGCCGCACCGGTGAAGGTTTGCCAGAACGCTCTGCGCCGCGGTGAAATCCGCGCCATCATCGCCAATTCCGGTAACGCCAATGCGTGCACCGGAGTTGAAGGCTTGCACGATGCTCAAGCGATGTGCCAGGCGGTGGCCAAACCCCTCGGCCTGCGCCGAAACGAAGTGGGCGTGTGCTCCACCGGCGTGATCGGCCTACCCATGCCCATGATGCGCATTGAACCCAAATACGGGGAGCTCATCGACAGCCTTGAGCGGCGCAACGGCAACTCCTTCGCCAAATCCATTATCACCAGCGACACCCACGAGAAGGAACTCGCGATTTCCTTCGATCTGGACGGCACCCGCGTGCGCCTGGGTGGCTGCGTCAAAGGCGCGGGTATGATCTGCCCGAGCATGGCTACCATGCTCTGCTTCATCACTACCGACGCCAACATTCCCAGCGGCACCCTTAGAAAAGCTGTCCTGGAATGCGTGGAAGAAAGTTTCAACCGCATCACCATCGACGGCGACATGTCCACCAACGACACTGTGCTCGTACTCGCCAACGGCGCCTCGGGCATGACTCCCGTCCGACGCAACGGCAAACGGTGCAGACAGTTTCGCAAGGCCCTACTGTGGCTGATGACCGAACTCGCCAAGTCCATCGTGCGCGATGGCGAACGCGTAACCAAGTTTGTGACCGTTAAGGTCAAGGGTGCGCGCACCTACCTCGACGCCAAGAAGGTGGCCGAAGCCGTCTGCAAGTCCCAACTCGTGAAAGCCTCATGGAACGGCGGCGATCCGAACTGGGGCCGCATCATCCACGCCATCGGCTACTCACGCGCAAGCATCCGCGAAGAGCTCATCGACATCTTCATTGGTGGTGAAGCCGCCTGCCTGGGTGGCCTACAAGCGGAGACCCCCATGGACGAGCTGCGCGCCATCGTTGCCGAGCCTGAGTTCGACATCACCATCGACCTCAACCAAGGCCGCGCTGATTACATCATGTATTCCAGCGACCTCTCGCCCGAATACGTGGATTTCAACCGCTCGGAGTACGCGTATTGGAAACAGGCGCGTAAGGATGGACTGGTGTAAATGGTGGAAAAATGATGGAGGTGTGCAGCCAACACGCTTCAAGGTTACGCCTTCGGCGGCTGCGAACGATAAGCCGATCGTCCCTACCATACGCCTAACTTTTCAAGTTGGGCTGTTGCCGCCTCAGCCCAACCACGATTGGCGGCGGGTGATGCAGGAGATGGATGCAGCACCCGGCCAACAATCGCTCCACCACCCATCTCATCACTAGCTTGTCGCAAACGCTTTTCCGCAAACCCACCCACCCCGACAAGAAACTCTGGATCCAGCAGCCCGATTACCTCCCTGAGATGCCTCATGCAGCACTCTTCCACCGGCTCCATTTCTGCAGCAGGCAGCTTGTCTGGTGTGATGTTGGCACCAGTTTCCTTCATCCACACCAAAGGACAGAAATTGAGCACGTAATGCTCGGCGAAAAAGTCCTCTACTTTGGGATAAAGCTTGGAAAAAAGCCCCCAAAGTCGGCGACCACTGACTTCCGAGCGTTGGCATTCAAAACCCTCAATCGGACGCTTGGGATGCTCAGGGTCCGGCTTACCGACTGGTTCTTCAATGCCCATCCAGTCGCGGACCGAAGGGATCTCGCCAAAAGGGATGCCCGTTTGAGACATGCCGTAAGGCCCAGGATTCATACCAAGCATCAGCACACGCTTGGTCGAATTGCCAAAGCGACGGATGTAGGTTTCCTGCGGTGCCCAAGCGTAGTCGAGTGGGCGGTATGTCCACGGCGCACTGAACTCGAGAGGGCGCAGGGTATCGTTGAGACGCTGACTGACTTCAATCAGGGATTGTGCAATCGACTGACTCATGACTTCCAAGTGATCACCAAGAGTAGGAATGCTGTGGGCAGATATAGCAGGGTGAATAGAAAAAGACGGCGGGCCGAGTTGCGATCGCCATCACTGGCAAACTTGATTGCGAGTGCCATCATGAAGAGGGCCAACATGGGCCCTGTGAAGGTCCAGACTATGTTGGCGAAGCCGACCAGAGCGGGAATCAGCGACACCGCACCAAGGCAAACACTGTAGATGGCGGAGAGTACACCACTCTTGCGCCCGCCAACATCCCCATTGGACCACATCTTGTAGCCCACCAACTCATACTCCTCGCGACACAGCCAGTTGATGGCGATGAAGTGTGGCAGTTGCCAGAAGAAGAGCACGGCAAAGAGGAACCAAACCTCCCAGCCCCAGCCACCTCCAGCGGCAAACCAGCCGATCATAGGTGGCACCGCACCGGGAATGGCACCGATAAAGGTGTTGACCGAGTGAACTCGCTTAAGCGGCGTGTATGCAAAAACATAGACGGCAATGGTGAAAGCCGTGAGGTAGGCCGGCATGTCGCCTACCATCACCGCCAAGTGAATGATGCCGAGTGCAGAGAGCACCCAGCCCACACCAAACGCTACCAACGGATCCATCCGACGCGCAGGCAGTGGACGATCCATGGTGCGCTTCATCCGCGCATCCAGATCGATCTCCATCAACTGATTAAAAGCCGCGGAACCAAAGGCCGCGGCGGCCACACCAATGATGGTGTGCAGCAAAAGCATCCAGTCCAAGGATTGTCCCATCGAGGCCAGGATGAAGCCAAAGATCGTGGTAATGAGGACGAAAATATTGAGGCGCACCTTCATTAGGGTGCCCAGATCCTCGCGCAGACCGGGTATCTTGGCGCTCCCCTTGGCGGACACCTTTTCAGCGGCGGACTCCAAGTCCTCCACCTTCTCGTGTTTATTGATGTCAGGTTCCTCAGCCACCAGTTGAAATCAGAGCCCCTTAACCCCGTCGTATTCCTTGTAGGTACCACTGGGCACCATCACAGGACGCCACTCGCGGTTGAGTCGACGGTGCTTGTTAATGAAATCGGTGGGCACCATCCAATGCTCAAGAGTCGGCGGCACGCTGTCTCGGTGCATACCGATGTTGACGTTGTGGCGCATCTCGAAGTGAAGGTGGGCGGGATACATGCCGCGGTTACTTCCGATGGTGCCAATCTTGTCACCGCGTTTGATCTTATCGCCTTGCTTAACGAGCATTTTCGCAAGATGGCCGTTGAGGGTATCGACATACTTTACTTGGCCGGACTTGGGATCGCGGTAGGCATGACGGGTTAGAATGACATTTCCCCAACCGCGGCGAAAATCGTGGGCGATGGTCACAATACCATCGGCCACGGCGTATACCGGATCGCCGTAATCGGAGTTTCCACCTGCACGGCCGTTCCAGTCTTCACCAAAGTGGCGGGGCGGGCGCAGGCGCAGACCCCGGGCTTTGTAATACCCATCTGCGTTGGGCTTGCCCACGGGAAAGTCGAATCCGTCGGCGAGGTTAATCATGATCTGGCTACGTGGGGAGGCGCTCGTCATGAAGATGACGAGTAGCGATGCCGCAAGACATTTTAAGATCAAGAGTTTACCCACGACTGGAGTCAACCAAGCCCACAGCGTGTCGCAAGTAAAACCGACCATGGTGTCAATCGCGCAAAAGATCCCACATTCCAATAGACCCTTGAAATGGGTCACGTATCCTCAAAACATGAAATTGCTGATTATCGCTGGTTTTTTCAGCCTGACAGCCATCAACAGCGCTACTTCAGCGCTGTTTTCTCCGAGCCTCGATGCCTTGGTCGCTCAGGCTCAGAGCAAACACGGAGATCTGGGAAAGCACGCCACCCTCCACCTGCTAAAGCACATGCCCAACTCCGACCGGGAGCAATTGAATGCAGATTTTCTGGGGAAAAATATCGATCTCGCGTTTCAGGCCCGCGGCCAGTTTCGCTGGGCCAGAGAGGTCTCCGATGAACTCTTTATCAACGACGTAGTTCCCTATGCCGTAATGGACGAGCCCCGTGACCCCTGGCGTGCCGAGTTTCTCAAACTGGCAACTCCCATCGTTAAGGAGGCCAAAACGGCTGAGGAGGCAGTTCAACTACTCAATCAGCATTTTTTCAATACAATCAATGTCCATTACGATACCGGTCGCAAACGGGCCAACCAGAGCCCCAAGGAATCCATGAAAATTGGCAAGGCCAGCTGTACTGGTCTCTCCATCATTTTGGTCAACGCATGCAGGTCGGTTGGCATCCCCGCGCGCGCCGCCGGCATTCCCCTTTGGCCGGATAAGCGTGGCAACCACACTTGGGTAGAGATTCACGATGGCAAGCGATGGCGCTTCACCGGGGCGGACGAATACGATGCCAAGGGCCTTGACCGTGGTTGGTTTAAGAAAAAAGCCGGTGAGGCACGCAAGGATCACCCGCTGCACGCCATCTATGCAACTTCCTGGAGCCCCAAAGGTGCTCACTTTC
>JBMYMN010000131.1:0-7098 GCA_049597355.1 Luteolibacter sp. | reverse complement strand
CCGCTACCAGGCCTCCTACCCCACCCACCACCTAATCTCTTACCCCACCCACCACCCAAATCATGGACTACACCACCATTGTTGAAATCCGCGGCCGCCAAGTGATTGACTCTCGCGGCAACCCGACCGTTGAGGTCGATGTTCATCTCGAAGGCGGCGTCATTGGACGAGCAGCTGTTCCCTCGGGAGCCTCCACTGGCGAGAACGAAGCTGTTGAGCTTCGTGATGGTGATGGAGGTCGTTACCTCGGTAAGGGCGTGACCAAGGCCGTCGAGAACGTGAATACCAAAATCGCTCCCGAAATACTCGGCTACTGCGCTACCGAACAGGCAGCTATTGATGCAGCGATGCTGTCATTGGATGGTACCGCCAACAAAAAAGAACTTGGTGCGAATGCCGTACTTGGTGTCTCGATGGCGGTGGCCAAAGCTGCGGCCTCACAACTTGGCATTCCTCTCTACAAATACCTCGGGGGCCCCAATGCCAAGGTGCTTCCGGTGCCGATGATGAACATCATCAACGGTGGTTCACACTCCGATGCTCCTATCGCCTTCCAGGAATTCATGATTCGTCCAGTGGGTGCCCCCACCTTCAGTGAATCTTTGCGTTACGGCGCGGAAGTTTTCCACAACCTCAAAAAAGTCCTGCACGATCGTGGTCTTTCCACCGCAGTCGGTGATGAGGGAGGTTTTGCTCCCAGCTTTGACGGTACAGAGGATGCTTTGGATACCGTTTGTCAGGCTGTTGAGAAAGCTGGCTACAAAGTAGGTGAGGACATCACCTTTGCCCTAGATTGTGCGGCGTCCGAATTCTTTGATGACGGTATTTATAACTATGCAAAGTTTGAAGGTGATGGTGGCGCCCGGCGCAACTCCGAAGAACAGGCAGCCTACCTTGCAGAACTTTGTTCCAAATATCCCATCGATTCCATCGAGGATGGCTGTGACGAAAACGACTGGGATGGCTGGAAAATCCTCACTGACAAGATCGGTGACAAGATCCAACTCGTCGGTGACGACCTATTTGTAACCAATACCAAGTTCCTTCAGAAGGGTATCGACCTGGGCGTGGCCAATTCCATTTTGGTGAAGGTGAATCAGATTGGTTCACTGACCGAGACTTTCGACGCTGTAGAACTTGCCAAAATCAACTCTTACACCGCAGTGATGAGTCATCGCTCCGGTGAGACCGAAGATGCAACCATCGCCGACTTGGCCGTCGCCACCAACTGTGGTCAGATCAAAACTGGTTCAATGAGCCGCTCGGATCGTATTGCGAAATACAACCAATTGCTGCGAATTGAAGAGGAACTCGGTGAAGATGCCGTTTTCCCACAAAAGAAGTGACTCGGCTGACTCGCTGATCACATCAAATGACAGATGGGTGACTCCTTACGAGTCACCCATACTTTTTTGCCTGTTCCCGTTCACGGATTTTGCAAAAATGCGTCTAAGTCCTTGATGTGCAATGGCTGAAGAGGCAACGAGGTTGGGTTGTGCTGAGTCAGTCGCCGTCGGTGCGGGTGGCTTCCTCATGGCTTTGAATTTGGAGGATAGCGTAAACACCCGAATGCAGTGCCGTGTCCTTAAGGATCCGGCGAATTGGGTTTGCCGTGAAGCCATTCATGCCGATAAGCATGGATAGATCGCGCTGTTTGAGCACAATACGAAAGCGTAGAACCTGCGGAGCAATTTCATCGGTGATGATACTGGCATATTGGGGTTCATCAACCAGCTTATCGATCATAAAGCGCAGATAACGCGTAAGCTTTTCAGTAATCGCCCTGAGTTCGCCTTTACTAAGCTTGGTTTTGCTAACCCGTGAACGGAGTATGGTTTTGCGAATGTCCCACTCATTGACCTTGTAGCTTGCTGCTTGTTTGAGCAGTTCCACCACATCGACATCACGGTTGGCCAGTCGCTTGAGCGCAGGCATGACTTCCTTGATATCCCAGTCGGTGACTTGTATCTGACCCAACCTTTGTATTGCCTTGGAAAATTCCAGTTCGGAGATTTCCTTGTTTAGGAAGCTCGGCAACTGCCAGTCGTTGACCTGAATGTCACCCAACTCGCGTAGGGATTGGGTTAGCTTGGACGTACGCTTAGCCATGTTTGGTCTGATCAATCGCGGGTTGGGCATTGGTATAACCCGGTGGTTCATTTAGAAACTATTGAATTAGGTTCGCATGGAGCAAGTCTGCAGGCATCGTCAGCCTCCAAGCATGATCTCACGTAAAGATACTGAGTGGTGTACTTCCTCCTTGCTGAAATAGTAACTAGAATACCAACCTAAGCAGGTTCTTTAATCCTCTTGCTCGTGAAACTCATTACTTTTTGTTTTAGCACCTTTTTAAGTAGCACCTTATTCGGTGAACTTTCTATGCCCAATATCTTCGGCGACCACATGGTATTGCAGAGTGGTAAGCCAGTGAAACTTTGGGGAAAGGCGAACCCAAACGATCAACTCACCGCTATTTTTGGCGAATATCAAACATCCACCCGAACGGATACGACAGGAAATTGGTCGATGGTGTTGCCAAAAATGAAGTATCAATCCGAAGGAAGTGAACTTTTGGTAAAGACCAAGAAGGGCAAGCTGGTTTTCAAGGACGTAGTTGTCGGTGAAGTTTGGCACGCTTCCGGCCAGTCCAACATGGGATGGGCTCTGCGCCACACCGGTGAGCAGGGTGAGGCGGCAATAAAAACTTCTGATGTTTCTGCCATCCGTTTTTTTAAAGCCAACCTCACCACTGCCGCCAGCGAGCAGAATGATGTCGGTGGGGCGTGGAGGGTGAGTCATCCCGAGGTCTCGGCAAATTTCTCCGCAGTGGCATATCACTTCGCTCTTAAGCTTCATGAGGAATTGGATGTGCCTGTCGGTATTGTTCAGACTGCTTGGGGTGGTAAGCCGGTGGAAACTTTTACCCGACGCGAAGCTCTTGCTGCTATCCCTGGTGGCAAACGACGACTGAATGTGCACGACAAGTCTGTGGCCGATTACGATGAGGCCAAGGATAGGTTGCGTTTCATCAGTCAGATGAAAAAATGGGAGGAAAATAAGAAAAAATGGGAAGCTACACCCCCAGCTGAGCGCGTGGGTAAGCTACCACGCCGTCCACGTGCGCCACAGAATCCCGCTCTGATTGCAGGGCGACCTGCCACCATTTGGAATGGTATGGTGGCTCCACTGGCAGGTTATACCCAGCGTGGTGCCATATGGTATCAGGGTGAATCCAATCGGCATGAGCCCGACGATTATGGCTCTCTTTTTACTGCGATGATTGAGGACTGGCGCGAGGTCTGGGAAGATGATTTTCGCTATCTTTGGGTCCAACTTGCTGACTTCACCCAACCTGTCACCAAGCCTGGGACGAACGATGGCTGGGCTGTGGTGCAGGAGTACCAGCGACGCACTCTGAGTCTTCCCAAGACGGGCATGGCTGTAATCAACGATATTGGCGACGCCAAAGACATCCACCCCAAAAACAAGAAGGACGTGGGTGAGCGTCTGGCACGCTGGGCGCTTGCCGATGATTACGGCAAGGATGTGGTAAAGTCCGGACCACTTTACCAGACCCACAAGGTTGAGGGTAGCGGGGTGATCGTTAGCTTTGAATTCTCCAACGGCCTCAAGAGCCGCGATGGCAAGCCTCTCAAACATTTCGAGATTCAGAGTGAGACAGACAAATGGTATTGGGCTGAAGCTGTGATAAAAGGTGAAGTTGTGGTTGTCTCACACAAGGAAGTCAAAAACCCCAAGGCAGTCCGCTACGCTTGGGCCGCTAATCCGGCTGGCTCGAATCTCGTGAATGGGGAAGGTTTGCCAGCTTCACTTTTCACCACAGAATGGTAATTGTTTCGTGTCATGATGACTCCTGATCAACCCGACGCAGATGTTATGAAATATGCGATATTTGGAGGCAGTGAGTTAACCGAAAAGGACAAGCTCACCCAATCCATGGGCGAGGTGGACTGGAGCTACCTTGCACCACACTATAAAAGTGGATCACTTTATTTCGTCGATCCTCAGCTGTCTTTGGTTGAGGTTGGTTTAGCATTTACTGAGAACCGCAAAGATGAGGTTGAGGCTTGGTTGCAGAAGGGAGACCTCGTGAAGGTTGAAGCCCTCCATGCCGCGCAATGGGAAAACAAGGTGGGTGAAGAGGCCGTTCAATTCGAAGCCTTAGTTGTTTCACCTTTTGTGATTTGTCGCCCGGTATGAGTGCATGCCGATTGAAGGAACTCTCTGGCACGGCAATCGAACCATGGTTAGATCAGATCAGCCGACTGCGCATCGATTTGTTCCGTGATTTTCCCTACTTGTATGATGGCGATTTTCTTTACGAGCGAAACTATCTTAGTCGCTACCTCGAGGCGAAGGACGCACTCATTTTACTGGTGCTTGATGGACTCGACCGGGTGATGGGTGTGTCGACCTGCCTTCCCATGATCCAAGAGGAATTTGTATTCCAAGAGCCTTTTCTAACTTCCAGCATGGAGCTTTCGGACGTGTGCTATTTTGGCGAAAGTCTACTCGAGCCACATTTACGGGGCAAAGGATTGGGGCACCTTTTTTTTGACCGGCGCGAAGCTCATGCTCAAAAAATCGGCTGTCGAATCACGGCTTTCTGTGCTGTCGAGCGCGAGCAAGAACATCCGATGCGTCCTATGAAATATCAGCCGCTGGATGGGTTTTGGTGCAAGCGAGGTTATACCAAACGCGAAGATCTCAAAATTGAATTTCCCTGGAAGGAGGTGGGTGCCGAGGAGGAAACCAAGCAGACTATGACCTATTGGCTCAGGGACTGGAGCTAGCCCTGGATCCTGAGTGAGTGCTTGGGGAGATCGCTTTGATCGTTGAGCGATTCTATGCCTCGCGGCGAATGAATCAGAGTAAGATGTCAAAAGCACAAAAAAAGGAGACCGAAACGGTCTCCTTTTTTGTCATACCGTATCTATTTCAGGATATCACTGACAGGCTTCGCAAGTTCCACCGTTCATCATGGCTTCGAGGCTGCATGCGTTCTTTTCGGCTTCAGTGTATTCATTTTTTCCACTCTCGGCCATCGCGCCTCGCAAGTCCTTCTTCACTGTGACGGTTGCTTTTTCGATGTTGGAGGCCTGCAGCGTGCGCAGGTAATAGGTGGTCTTGAGACCTTTATCCCAAGCACGACGATACATGTGGGAGAGTGTCTTTAGATCGGGAGTGGCGAGGAAGAGGTTTACTGACTGCGATTGATCGATCCATTTCTGGCGGCGGGCTGCGGCATCAATGATGAATTGGTAGTCGATACCAAATACAGTCTTATGCTTTGCCTTGATCTCTTCGGGGATGTCGTCGATGTCCTCGAGTTCGCCATCGAAATACTTGAGTTGATCGAGCATTTCCTGATTCCACAAACCGGCATTTTTGAGATCACGCACCAAAGTGGCATTGAGCACGATGAAATCACCGGAGAGATTGGATTTCACATACAAGTTCTTGTAATTGGGTTCGATGCACGGGGTGGTGCCCATGATATTGGATATGGTTGCGGTCGGAGCGATGGCGAGCACATTGGAATTGCGCATGCCGTGCTTCTTGATCTTCTCGCGAACCACGGACCAATCCATTTTTTCACCACGGGGAACGTCGATCGGGCGACCGCGCTCGTCTTCGAGTAGGTCGATTGTGTCCTGGGGCATCATGCCACGATCCCACTTTGAGCCTTTGTAGGTCGAATAAGTTCCGAGTTCCTCGGCGAGGTCAGAGGAGGCGCTGTACGCATAGTAGGCGACGGCTTCCATGATTTCGTCGTTAAACTCCACAGCCGCATCCGAGGCAAAGCTGATGCCGCGTTTATACAGAGCGTTTTGCAGACCCATGACACCCATGCCGATGGGACGGTGGCGAGAATTGGCAGTCTTTGCGGCTTCGGTGGGGTAGAAATTGATATCGATGACATTATCCAAGGCGCGGATGGCAACGGTGATGGTCTCCTTAAGCATCTCGTGATCAATGGCTCCGTCCTTGGTGATGTGGGAGTCCAGCACCACCGAACCGAGGTTGCAGACTGCGGTCTCTTCGTCTGAAGTATTCAACGTGATCTCGGTGCAGAGATTGGAGGAGTGGATGACACCGCAGTGATCCTGAGGCGAGCGCAGGTTGCAGGGATCCTTGAATGTGATCCATGGGTGACCAGTCTCGAAGAGCATTTTGAGCATGCCCTTCCAGAGATCGATGGCGGGCATTTCGCGCGACCAGATTTTGCCTTCCTTGGCCAAGGCTTCATATTCCTCGTAGCGCTGCTCGAAGGCCTTGCCGTATAGATCGTGGAGGTCGGGTACTTGGTTGGCACGGAAGAGGGTCCAGTGAGAGCGATCTTCCATGCGCTTCATGAACAAATCGGGAATCCAGTTCGCGGTGTTCATGTCGTGGCAACGGCGGCGCTCATCACCGGTGTTTTTGCGTAATTCGAGGAAGTCCTCGATATCGTTGTGCCAGCTCTCGAGGTAGGCGCAACCCGAACCGCGGCGCTTGCCACCTTGGTTGACCGCTACCAGTTGATCATTGTGTAGTTTTAGGAAGGGGATAATGCCTTGGGATTCTCCGTTGGTGCCTTGAATGTATCCGCCTGTGCCGCGCACGGCAGTCCAAGATCCACCGAGGCCGCCCGCCCATTTGCTTAGAAATGCGTTTTCAGCCACACCACGAATCATGATGGACTCAATGGAGTCGTCCACCTTGTAGAGGTAGCACGAAGACAACTGCGAGTGCAGGGTGCCAGAGTTGAACAGGGTTGGTGTGGAGGAGCAGAAACGACGTCCCTTGTAGAGGTTATAGAGGCGAATCACCCACTGCTCAGCGTTTACCTTCTCGTGCTTGAACAGGCCCATCGCCACGCGCATCCAGAAGAACTGCGGGGTCTCAATGCGCTTTGGCTTGGCACCAGTTTTGTCAACCACGAGGTAGCGGTCATAGAGGGTCTGGATTCCGAGATAATCGAAGTCGAGGTCAGCAGTGGGATCAAATGCCTCGGCAAGTGTTTTGATATCGTATTTTTCGAGTAGCTCGGGATGCAGGCGTTTGATTTCCACACCGTGCTTGAGGTAGTCCTTG
>JBMYMN010000130.1:0-7270 GCA_049597355.1 Luteolibacter sp. | reverse complement strand
TTCCACATTCGGACCGTCTCCAGAAAGGGCTCGCCATAGCGGGCGAGCTTGGCCTCGCCGATGCCGGGGCATTGCAGGGCGCCTGCGGCATCCATGGGTTGGTAGCGGGCAAGGGCTTCCAAGGTCTTGTTGCCGAAGATGACGTAGGGTGGCACTTGGTTCTGCTTGGCCAATTTGCTGCGTAGGTCGCGCAAGAGGCTGTAGAGCTCTGGGTCAAAGCCCTCATCTTTGAGATCCACGATGGGCTTGCTGCTATGGCTTTCTGGCCAGACGAGTTGGTAATTCACATGACCGCGCATGGCTTGGTCGCCGCGGGTGGTGAGTGTGAGCAGGGGATAGTCACCGGAGGTTTCGGTTCTCACGAGGTCTGCTTCAGTCAGACTGCGCATGAGGCGGTTGAGAAAACCCGCCCCCTGCTCGCGCAGGAGACCATAGGTGCTCAGTCGGTCGAGTCCAGCGGAGAGGATCTCCTGGGATTTGCTGCCGGCGAGCATCTGCACGATGCGTCCACGGCCATAGCGGCCTTGCCAGCCGTTGCTTCCACGCTGTGACATCCGCGCCACTCCACTTAGCGCCTTGCGCACGATTAGAGCCTGTTGATCGTTGGGCGCCTTGAGCTCGCTTGGGCCTTCTTTGCGGCATGCATCGCAGTTGCCGCACGTGCCGTGATCCTTTTCTCCAAAGTAAGAGAGGATCCACTGCTGGCGGCATTGATGGGCATAGCAGAGCTCCACCATGGCCTTGAGCTTGTCGCGGTCGCGGCGTTCTTTTTCTTGGAGAGACTGTTCGTCCAAGTCCAAGTCAGCGGCTTCGAGTTGCGGCTTGAGCAGCCGCGTGCCACGACGGCGCTGTCCGGCTACATCGAAGCGCTCGATGCAACCGTTGCGCATGAGGGCACTCAGGGCATTGCTCACCGCCATGCCATTGCTGCTGCCAACCTGCTCGGTGAGCTCCTCCAAGCTGCAGTGGATTTCGTGTTGATCGTCGGCTATTTGCTTGAGGCAGTTGTAGAGTGAGCGGATGATGGTGGCTCCGGGGTTGGTCCCTTCAATGAAGAATTCCTGAGTGCGGGTGTCGGCGTAGTTGAAGAGCAATTCGCATACGGCGGCCTCACCATCGCGGCCTGCGCGGCCAGCCTCTTGATAGTAGGCTTCCACGCTGCCGGGGATTTCGTAGTGGATGACAAAGCGCACGTCCGGGCGATCGATACCCATGCCAAAGGCATTGGTGGCCACGGCGATGTCGGCCTCACGGCGGATGAAAGCGTTTTGTGCCTCTTCGCGCTCCTGGTCACTCATGCCTCCGTGGTAGGCAATGCACTTCAGGCCCCAGTTGGCGAGAGTCTCTGAAACACTCTCCACCTTCTTGCGGGTGGCGCAGTAGACGATGCCGGTGCGGTGTTCGCCAATGACTTGCCGAAGGCGGTGATTTTTTTCGGTCACATTCTCCACCGAACGGATGCGCAGGGAGAGGTTGGGGCGGGCGAATCCACTGATCTGCTCGAAGGGTTCGCGCAGTTGCAGGACCTCGCTGATGTCCCGGCGCACCACTGGCGTGGCGGTTGCGGTGAGGGCCACGCATTGGGGATGGCCCAGGCGCTCAAGAGCTTTGCCTAAGCGCAGATAATCGGGCCGGAAGTCATGGCCCCATTGGCTGAGACAGTGGGCTTCGTCGACGGCAAAGAGTGAAATCTCGATACCCCGCAAAGCCTCCATGAAGCTGATGGCGCGGAAGCGTTCGGGTGCCACATAGACCAGTTTGTATTCTCCTCTGCGGATGGCATCCAGTCGCTCCTGTTGCTGCTCCCAAGTGAGGGTGGAGTTGATGAGGGTGGCGGGGATGCCGCGTGCCGTGAGGGCATCTACCTGATCCTTCATTAGCGCAATGAGCGGGGAGATGACGAGCGTGACTCCCTCAAAACACAGGGCGGGCACCTGATAGCACAGCGACTTGCCACCACCTGTGGGCATGACCACCAGTCCATCCCGCCCCGAAACGATCTGCTCAATGACCTCCTGCTGGCCACTGAGAAAGCCATCAAAGCCAAAGTGGCTCTGTAGGGCTTCGTGTGGTTGTGCCAATAGGGCTTTGGCGCTCATGTGAGTAAATTCTGTTCAAAAAAACACTACAACGCAAGCTTAGAGCTTGGCCGAGTTCAGATCCTTAATTATTTACAAAATTATACCTTTATATACAAAATTATTAATTTTATTATAACTCATCGTTTCGCTAGCAGACGTCCTTTACCCACCATTACTCAAGCTAAATTTTGTTTTGACCACTATCGCGGTTTGATAACGCTCCAAGCTACAGACGATCTGCCATGAGGTAGTCACTTCTGATTGGGCGATATCGCACAACTCAACCGCTTAAGTATCGCCTCAAATACTAACCTGTAACTAAACAACACTAAGCAACACTGAGCAACACTTAACAACACTTAACAACACTTAACACTATGAAAACTGCACTCACATTTTTATTAATACTGACCTCCCCTATGTATGCATCACACTTGGGTTTAGGCTGGGTGAAGCAGGTTGTATATCTTCACGATTCGGATACGGAAGTTAAGATGGAGATTATAGATGTTCCTTTTGTTAGTGCATACGCTGCACCAGAGTGGGTTTTCAATGCTATATCGGAGCCATTTATTCCACCTACAGATGGTTCATGGAGGGATGCCAGTGATGTGAATTTGGCTACTTTGTATGGAATAGTGGTATCAGGTACATATAAAAAGAACTCCAAAGACGTTGTAGCGATTATAGACCTTACCAAGGCTAAAGTCCCGGCTGGCTACCCGTTTACTTTGGAGCAAGTCACTGAGCAGGTAAAGAAGTGTGTGGAGTTGGTTTACCCGTATAATCCTGAGTTTGATAATAAACTGGAGATCAAAATTATCAGAGCCAAAAATGGGGGCTAACAAGTCTGCGCACCCAACCTACTACCTGCTACGCAGTTTAGCTTTATGATCACTTTATCCTTTAACTCCTTCGTCAACGTCCGCCCTCAGTAGTAGGTTGGTGGCCTATGACGTTGAGCTAGAAAATTAAATACGCCATAGACGTAGTCCTCCATTGGGGTACATTGAGGCAGTGATACTCCAATTCATATAGACGCCAATCTACACTGAGCAGATCGACGACTCATTGTGCTTGGAGGACCACCGCCAGCTACAATTGCACCTATTAGAGCAGCCGGAACGTGGTGACCTCATCAAAGGTTCCGGAGGTTTAAGAAAGTTGCGATGGGCTGGTTCAGGAAGAGGAAAGAGGGGCGGTATCCGTGTCATATACTACCTATGGCACAACGATACAGCCTTCATGCTGTTCGCTTACCCAAAGAGTAAACAAGAGAATCTCACGGCAACACAAGCGACGTTGCTCAAGGATTTGATCGAAGGATATACATCATGAATGACAAAGATTTCAAAAAGCTAGTAGACAGCGTCAAGCAGATGGGCTCCATCATGCAGGGTGAGAAAATTCCTCACCGAAAAGTCGTTTTGAGTGACATCGACGTTAAGGGGTTGCGTGAAAAAATTGGCCTCACCCAATCAGATTTCTCACGAATGATTGGAGTCAGTATAAAGACGCTCCAAAACTGGGAGCAGGGAAGGCGAGAGCCTGAAGGCCCGGCTAAGGCCTTACTTCGGGTTGTCGAGAAACAGCCCAAGGCGGTCTTGAGTGCTTTACACGCATAAGCCAAAAAAGGATCAACAAGTCGGTGGTGGCGACGGCTGTCGCCGACGCTACACCTCAATCGTTCGGCAAGGAGAATGACTATCATGAAACTTCATAGGAACACTTTGCTGGAATTCATCATCCTTTGTGGCATGTTGTGGCAAGCTGCTTCTGCATTTGCGGAGGGTGAGATCTCGCGGATAGGAATTCGCGATGGGTTCTTCGTTTCGCTCAAAACCGGTGAAGTATTCACTCCAAAGGGGGTCAATTTCTGCCGACTGCGCGACAAGGCAGAGGGAATGCTCGCACATTCAACCTTCGACCCGAAAGTCTATGACTCTTCGAAGGTCGAGAAGATGTTTGCGGATCTCGAGTCGCATGAATTCAACACAGTGCGCGTGTTCCTCGATCCCGTTTCCAAGACGGGAAGTTTATTCGAGTCCAAGGAGGCAAACAGGCTTTCACCCGCCTACATGAGCAATGTCTACGATTTCCTGCGGCGAGCGGGGAACCATGGCATCTATGTGGTCGTTTCGTTCAGTATGTGGGGGCCAAACTCGTCATGGCTGCAACGTGGCCCCGCACAATCTCCCATGGTCTCCTCGCACAACGGACTTTACTTTCGATCGGGTGCGGCTGACACACGCGCGGCTCTACTAGCGGAGGTCGTGAAAGCAATCAAGAAACATGATTCGAAACTTCTTCCAGTTGTGCTCGCCTACGAACCCCAAAACGAGCTCTGTTATTTTACTAATGCTGAACCACTCTCCCTGAAGAAGGGGCGGTTTCGCTATGAGGGTGCGACCTATGACCTTTCCTCAGATGAGCAGATCCAGAAGTTGATGGATGATGTCTCTGTCCACTGGTGCAATACGAGCGTTAAGGCGGTGCAAGCTGTAGATTCACAGGCACTTGTCAGCATGAATGTCTTTACCTACAAAGGGGTCGGCCGGGACGGCCCCAACGGTCTCAGGACTGACACAACGAATGACAAGCGCGTCCCCGCAAGGCCTCTTGCGCTAGCGAAATCGCGACTTAGCTACCTGGACATCCATCTTTATCCGCACGGCCCCAACGACATGAAACAGGACCTCAAAAGTATTGAGTTTGATGCCGTGCGTAAAACTTGTAGAAATGCAGGAAAGCCACTGCTCATGGGCGAGTTCGGGGCGTTCAAGCATAGCTATCCTTCCGTAAAGTTAGCTGTGGATGCCATGATCAAATATGTGCGGGAGGCCCGTGAAGCTGGTTTTGCCGGTTTCCTTTACTGGACCTATGACACAGATGAACAGCCGCGCATATGGAACGCAAAAGCAGAGGGTGGAATAATACTGAAAGCCCTGTCAGAAATACAGTATGCCGAATCAACCGTAACCCCGAACTCGTTAAAGCTGAAAGCAGAATGACCATGCTGACACACAGAACTTCAGCGCTTGTAATCATTGCCTGTATCGCTGCGACTCTGAGCGTGCACGCGCAAATCAGAATGCCGGTCTGCTTTACCGACGACATGATACTGCAACGTAACGCACCAGTTGCAATTTGGGGCGATGCCGCACCGGAAAGCGAGATCACCATCACTTTTGCCGGACAGACGGCAAAGACCAACGCCGACAAGAATGGAGAATGGCGAACAAGCCTCAAACCCATGTCTGCGAACTCCACACCGCAAGTGCTGCGAATCTCGTCTACTCTCGACAGTAAGACGCTGGAGTTGAAGAACGTCCTCGTTGGTGAGGTCTGGCTGGCCGGCGGCCAGTCCAACATGGGATTCCCCCTGCGGTCGCACAAAGACTGGAAAAAGCACCTTCCTTCCAAACCGAATCCAGCCATACGAATACTGCAAATCCCGGTCACCGAGTTCGGTGAAATCAATCGCAGACATCTGAAATGGCGGATCTATGACAAGGCCAGCACACCCAATTTCTCGGCGGTGGCTTACTTCTTTGTCACCGAACTTCAGAAAAGGCTGAAGATCCCCGTGGGAATCATCGGCAGTTACCGTGGCGGAACCTGGAACGAGAATTGGATGACGCCGGAGTCCATCAAGAACGAACCGAAACTGAAGTATCTGTTCGATAAATACGATAAGGAGTATGGCAAATTCAAGGATCATGCGGCCTACGAAACCGCCTATCAGGACTTCCTGGTCAAAGTAAAGGAGTGGGAAGCCAAGGGCGGCTGGTCGAGCGGAAATCGACCCATGGCACCGCTTGGTCCCAAAGCCTATCAGCGTCCTTCAGGCTTGTATGAGTGCATGATCAAGCCGCTTCAGCCATACAGCATCAAAGGCGTGATCTGGTATCAGGGAGAGGGGAACTCTTGGCGCTATGATGAGTTCCGCACCCTTTTCCCAGCCTTTATCAAGGGCTGGCGAAAGACGTGGGGGAATCCGAAGCTTCCGTTCTATTTTGTCCAGTTACCGCCGTTTAATGCCAAACAGTGGCCTCACTTCCGACAGGCCCAACTGGACTGTGCCAGAGCCATCCCCAATTGCGGCATGGTGGTTTCCGAGGGGTGTGGCGACCTAAAGGATATTCATCCCAAGGTGAAGAAACCGATCGGGATACGACTGGCCAACGCTGTGTGCGTGGAAGAGTATGGCCAGCCAGGACCAGCTTATGGGCCCATGTGCAAATCGGTTAGACAAAAGGGCAACAAACTTGTGGTCGCATTCGACCATGTGGGTTCCGGTTTGGTCTGCAAAGGCCCCAAGCTCGGTTCATTTGAGATCGCAGGAAAAGACAAGGCGTTCGTTAAAGCTGATGTGTCGATCGTTGGCGACACCATCGAGGTCTCCAGCAAAGGCCTGGCAGAACCCGAAACCGTGCGCTATGCATACGCCGCATTTCCGGTGATGGACCTGTTTAACAAGGAGGGATTACCCGCCTCTCCGTTTACGGTCACGCTGCACGACACGACTGGGTCAACGCTGACTCCGTGACCCGGCTTTGGATTGGTCCAATAAAGGGGGCTGTCCCTTTTTCTTCTGCAACTACCCTTACGTGCGCCGAACATGAGGAGGGTCGTAACAGAGCCGGCCTGTCCAAGCGAGTCACTGCCCACACCCTAAGGCATTCTTTTGCCACCCATTTGTTGGAGTCAGGAATTGATATACGGGCCGTCCAAGACTTGATGGGTCATAAGGATGTCTCCACCACAATGATTTATCTTCATGTAATGCGACGTCCCGGTGCCGGGGCACCCAGCCCACTGGATCTGTCATGATCGCCAGCCTTTTATGGCCAGCGATAGCAGAGCGGGACAGTGGACATATTGGGTTTGGTTGCCACCCAGCACCCATACCTGGAATCCCAAAGTAACAGTATCCTAGAACGAATAACCGTTCCCGAAAGAGTCACGACCATCTGAATTGAGTTTGAGTTGCCATCATCGACTTGCTAGAACGTAAGCCATGAACGACTTGCGTAGAGCTATGCCCTCTCAAGTCGGCATAACTGAGTACCTCGACCTGTCGAGGTAATCCGCCCAAACTCGATCTGTCGGTCAATAACACTGTTGGCACAAATATGAGCAAGTCGATCACGCTCTATAGATATCTCAGTCATGAAGCGGCATTGCGG
>JBMYMN010000129.1:0-7520 GCA_049597355.1 Luteolibacter sp. | reverse complement strand
CCTTGATGGTGTCGTAAAAGAGTCGGCGCACTGAGTCGCCATCATTCTGATAGTTCTTGGCTGCATTGATGCCACCCTGAGCAGCGATCGAGTGAGCGCGGCGAGGACTATCCTGGTAGCAGAAGCACTTCACCTGATATCCCATTTCGGCGAGGGAGGCGGCAGCAGCGCCACCGGCCAACCCTGAACCTACGACAATCACACTATATTTGCGTTTGTTGGCGGGGTTGATCAGCTTGGAATCCATCTTGTGTTTGGTCCACTTTTGATCAAGTGGACCCGTCGGAATCTTGCTGTCGAGTTGAATGGACATGGCAGTGGTAGTAGGAAATTCTTAATGATCGGCAGAAGCCAGCACTTCAAAAAAGCCCGGGATAAGGAAGATGCAAACGGGAATCGAGACAAAGCCGACCCAAATGACCAGACTGTAGCCTATGGAAATGTGTTTGATGAGGTCGGTGTTCCTCTTATTGCGCCAGCCTAGGGTCTGAAAAATCGACCCAACACCGTGAACGAGGTGACTGCAAAGCAAGGTTATGGCTAGGATGTAAAAGAGAGTAGCGGGCCACCAAGAAAAGCCATGGATGACCATGAGCCACGCATTATGGGCTTCGTTGCCGTCGATTGAGTAACCGTAAATTTCTGAGTTATTGTATTCGTTGCCAGCGCGAACCGTGAAGTGGAGAATGTGGTAGATGACGAAAGCCAAAACGGTCAGACCAGACCAAATCATTGTGCGCGATGACTTACTGGCCTGGATGGTGGCGTGATATTGATAGTTTTTACGTGCCGCCTTATTTTGCTTGGTCAGTGCAATGGTTGCAGCGATGTGGATGACGAAGGTGGCCAAGAGACCTACGCGGGCAATCCAGATGCCGGCTCCGTGCAGCATGTGATGCAAAAAGTAGGCATATTCGTTGAAGGCTTCTGGGCCAGCATAGATCAGCAGGTTGCCAACTAGGTGACCTGCCAGAAAGAGGACCAAAAAGGCGCCGGTGACGGCAACGATGAGCTTTTTGCCGATAGAGGAGGACCAGTAAAGGTTGAGGCAACGGGTCAGTGCGTTCATGGGGGATACGTAGGAAGCGCTTCGCAGAATAGCGTGCGAAGGACGCAAATAGGTAGCCACCAGTGCTGGTCATTTCAAGCGGAGAGTCCCATGGATAAGGGTTTCTCCGTAGTTTTGCCGTAATCTGCCAAGTTGAGCTGTTTTTGTTTAGAAAAAGATCTCGCGAAACCGTCGACTGGGGTGTCGTTCACGGGGCAGGACTCGCCAATAGACTTGCCGTTGTCGACTCGCTCAGGCGTGATTCGCAAGGGATAATATTCAGTTGCTGCATCACAACATCGAGACATGTGGTAGGATGGGACAAATCAAAGATGTTGGTATTTCTTGTAGGAACCGTTTTAGCGCTCTTGCACATCCGTCTGGCGCACCTCTTGACTTGGTGAATCGGCTGCTGCAAATATTTCGAACGAAGCATCCTTACCTAGCATGATGAAAGAATACGAACCAATGACCAAGGCCGATGTGATCCTCGCTCAGCAAGCCTGGACCAAGGCGGTGATTGAGCAGGACGTCGACGGCCTACTTGGCCTTTATGATTTTGGAACAAGTGACAAACCACTGTTGTTTAAGCCGACGCTCGCGGATGTCATCCGCACCGATGAAGTTGGTGCCCGTTCTTACTTTGTTGGGGGCAACTCCAATTTCCCCCACGATGGTGGTTTCCTATTCCATAATTGGAAACAAATCGATTTTCAGAGTGAGACTGGCCCGCTGCCCGACCCTGGCGGACTAAGCTACAAGGATATGGGTCAATACACTTTTGTGAATGACAAAGGCGATCCAACTCGGGCGGATTACACCTTCGCCTACCATAAATTGGATGGCAAGGTGCTCATCTCTTTGCATCACTCCTCCATTACCTGGGCGCCGTCTGAGGGTTGAGACCGTTTACGTCTGGCCGTGATCAATGAACCGGTGCTGGCAATCCGGCAGTCAGGGATTTTAAAAAAAATCAAGCCGCTCCCCACACGGGAAGCAGCTTGTTTGTAAGTGGAGTTGAAGTGGAGGTATTTCTTATGGAAGAGGGACTTCCGAAATCGTCTTGAGCACCCGACTGGCAATCGCGTATGGATCGCCTTGAGAGTTTGGTCGGCGATCCTCGAGGTAGCCTTTGTAGGCATCATCCTTGACGAAACTGTGGGGCACGCGGATGGAGGCTCCTCGATCCGCAACACCGTATGAGAAGGTGTCGATGGACTGAGTTTCATGGAGTCCAGTCAGGCGCATGTGGTTGTCAGGACCATAAGCAGCAATGTGTTCTTCCATGTTGGTCTCAAACTGCTTCATGAGTGCTTCGAAGTAGTCTTTTCCACCGGTTTCACGCATGTATTGGGTAGAGAAGTTGCAGTGCATGCCCGAACCATTCCAGTCACCCTTGATGGGCTTACAGTGGTATTCAACGGCAACACCGTATTTTTCACAAACCCGCTGGAGGATGTAACGAGCAACCCAGATTTGGTCGGCAGCACGAGCGGAACCTTTACCAAAGATCTGGAACTCCCATTGGCCTTTTGCAACCTCGGCATTGATGCCTTCGTGGTTGATGCCTGCATCGAGACAGATATCGAGGTGTTCCTCAACAATGTCGCGGGCAATATCACCCACGGCATCGAAACCGGCGCCACAGTAGTATTCGCCTTGGGGATCGGGATAGCCTTGAGTAGGGAAGCCGAGTGGGCGGCCGTCTTTCATGAGGAAATATTCCTGTTCAAAACCAAACCAAGCGCCTTCATCTTCAATTATGGTGGCTCGGGTATTTGAAGGGTGAGGGGTCACCATGTCAGGCATCATCACTTCGCACATCACCAAAACGCCATTCTCACGTGTGGAGTCGGGGTAACAGGCAACCGGCTTTAGCATGCAGTCAGAACTGCCGCCATCGGCTTGTTGTGTGGAGCTGCCGTCAAAGCCCCACATGGGTAGCTCTTCGAGTGTAGGCATCGCATCAAAATCAGCGATCTTGGTCTTTCCGCGGAGGTTGGCGACGGGGGTGTAGCCGTCGAGCCAGAGGTATTCCAATTTGTATTTGGCCATAGTGGTCGTGTTGTTTTAGGTGGGATGATGGGTTAATGGGTTGTGCTTAATGTCTCAGGAGCATGTCATCAGGGCTGCCATAATGGGGAAACCGTGATATGATCTGAAAATTAAGAGGTGGGTTTGACTAAGCAGTTGCTGTGCCATTCCCTGATCCCCCTCAGGACCTTCGCCCCTCTGTGGAATCGGGCACGTGGATAACAAGGAGGCTGATATCGTCAATTCCAGAGTTCTCCAAAGAGCGATTGAACATGGTTTTCACGGCTTCAGCGGGATGATGAGAATCAGCCAGAGCCACTTTGATGTGGCGCTCCCAGATGCCGTCGATCAGGCCGTCCGAGCAGATCAGGAAGCGGTCACCAGGCTCGTAGGGAATGGCTGCAAAGTATGGGCTTATGCTCTGGTGACCTCCGCCAATCACCTGATAAAGCGCTGAACGACGGGGATGGTTGCGATACTCGATTTCGCTGATCCGCCCCCTTTTCCACTCGCTCCAAGCAAGAGTATGGTCCCTGGAAAGCTGCTCGAGCTCGGCGTTCCGGCACCTGTATATCCGCGAATCACCGGCATTGGTAATGTAGAGGTTCTCGAGGGTGAACCATGCCAGGGCTAGGGTGGCGGCCATGCCCTCGTTCTTGCCGGTGGCGGCCTCGTTGATGTGCTCATGGACCGATTGAATAGCATCGGAGAGGTGGTCAAGGTGATCGGGGAAAAAACCTTGAGCGGCGGCTTTGAAGGTTTCGGGGATGATTTCGGTCATTTTTTCTAGGATAAGAGAAGAAGCCATGTCCCCGGCATTTGCTCCTCCCATACCATCGGAAATGGCAAAGACCAAATCGTGGTTGCTTAACGAGTGACTTCCAGCATCCGTTAGGTTTTTCGCACCACCCGGCCCCGAGGCGAAGGCGAGAAAGGAGTCGTCGTTGCGCTCTTTGCGCGTGCCGCTATGGCTCTGCGCATGCCAGTGAAGAATGGTTTTGTTGGCCACGAGAGAGATTTATTCTTCGAGATTGAGGTGGGGTGGCGGAGGGAGAATCTCTGCAAGTTCAAAGTCGATAATGTTAAAGGAGCCCGTTTTGTCGTTGTAAGTGATGTTACGAGGCTCGGCATCCAAGTGGCGGATACCATATTCGCGCTCCAGCTTTGCATAAAGCATGTCGGCCTTCCTCTTACTGACCTGTCCGGCAATTCTACCGCAGTTGGTGGTGACGAAATAATGTTCTTCGGGATACTCCTCCAGGAGCTTGGGGACGTATGAGCAGCCGCGGCGCTCAAGCTCCTTGAGCACGGCAACCTCGGTTTTATAGCGCTCATTAACATGGGAGCCGCGCATCCGTTTGTGGACGTTGCCGGCAAAGTCGATACGAACCTCCGAGCGAATACCGTCTTTGAGGGGGTCGATTGACATCACCTCGATAAAACCTCTGAAAATGAGGCATGTCACGGCTGGATTGAGCTATTGCATGGGGATTGCGAGGATGAGAGATCGATGGGGGGGTGAAATGGGCAGTTGCAAGGCGCTGAACCCTAGGGTAGGCAGAGGTCATGTCCGCCATCGCTGAAAGTTCCGCAATCGTTGATAAGACTCGCGATCTCTGCAAAAGCATCGTGGAAGATGATCACTTCAAGTCCCTTCAGGGTAAAATTGAAGAGTTTCTCAACGACGACGCTGCGAAGCTCCAATATCAGAGTGTTCATCAGCGAGGTGAAGAGTTGCATCAGAAGCAGGCCTCGGGCGTGGAGCTCTCCAAGACCGAGATCAGCGAATTCGAGACCGCTCGCGAGGCACTTCTCGAAAACGTGGTGGTTACTACCTTTCTCAGTGCCAAGCAGGAGCTGGAGGGCCTTCAAAATATGGTTCGCCAATACGTCGGCTTGACCCTCGAGATGGGCAAGGTTCCCACTCAAGAGGAAGTGGACCACGAAACCGGCGGCGGCTGCTGTGGTGGCGGTGGCGGCGAGGGCTGCTGTGGTTGATGCTGGAGAAAATCGATCTCTGTGCTCAGATACCTGCCTCAGCAAGGCGCTCTGCCATTTCTGATTTTTGCAGTGCATCAGTGAGATCACCCAATTCTCCGTTCATCATTCCGTTGAGGTTGTGTGAGGTGTGGTTGATGCGGTGATCGGTGATGCGTGACTGAGGAAAGTTGTAGGTTCGGACCTTCTCCGAGCGGTCACCGGAACCGATCAGGGAGCGGCGATGCGAGGAGTATGCCTCTTGTTGTTCGCGCATCTTTTGTTCGTAAATCTTGGAGCGTAGGATCTGCATGCCGAGTTCTCGATTCTTGTGTTGGGATCGGCCTTCCTCACAGCGGACGTAGATTCCGGTTGGTTCGTGGAAAATCTGCACGGCCGAGTCGGTGGTGTTGACGTGCTGACCGCCCGCACCACCCGAGCGGCAGACCTCAATGCGCAGTTCGCTCGGCTTGATCTCCACATCGACCTCTTCGGCCTCTGGAAGCACGGCCACGGTCACGGTGGAGGTGTGGATGCGGCCTTGGGTTTCGGTGGCGGGTACGCGTTGGACGCGATGGACTCCTGACTCGTATTTAAGATAGCGGAATACCTCCTCGCCACTGAAGCGGACGGTAATCTCCTTGAAACCGCCAACTTCGCTAGGACTGGTATCGAGAGTTTCGCATTTCCAGCCACGGGTGGTGGCGTGGCGCTCATAGGCACGCATCAGTTCAGCGGCAAACAGCGAGGCCTCATCGCCACCTGCACCGGCCCGAATTTCCACGATCGCATCGCGATCCTCGTCGGGATCTGCAGGGAGCAAGGCATACTGAAGATCTTCAGCAATCTTGGTGAGTTTGGCTTCCAGTGCGGGAATCTCCTCTTTGGCCATTTCAGCCATTTCGGTGTCCTCACCCTTGGCCAACTCCTGATTTTCGGTCAATTGCCTCTCGGTGTCTTCTTTTGCATCCCAAAGATCGATGGCGGACTTCAGCTGACGGTGTTCCCTAAGTATGGCTGTGGCGCGCTTTTGGTCAGAGAATAAATCGGGATCACCTACCGCCTCTTCCAATTCGGAGAAGCGCTCGCGACGTTTGGTGATTAAGGCAGTGTAGTCCACGCCAGAAGAGAAACTCAAAACGCATGTTCCTGCAAATCACGATTTGATCAGCTCCCGACTTGTATGGCTCGGGTTGATCATGTCTGCTGTTTGCGTGTTTGCCACCTATGTACACGATCTTAACCCAGTGATCTGGAAGATTACCGATGCCATCCAGCTTAGGTGGTATGGCCTCGCATACCTGGTGGGATTTATTGGTGGCTTCCTCCTGCTGCAATACTTGGGCCGACGCAAGTTATGGGTTTTGGAGCCGAATAAGGCGGGGGACTTCATCGCCGCCTTGGCAATATTTGGTGTATTTCTGGGTGGCCGGCTGGGTTATCTCTTCCTCTATTATCTGCCAACCGCGGGTTGGGAGAAATTGCTCTCGGACCCGCTCATTGTCATTCGCGTCTGGGACGGGGGGATGGCAAGCCACGGTGGGATCATGGGAATTGTCATTTTCACTTGGTTTTATTCACGCAAGCATAAGGTTTCATGGACTGGTCTATGTGATGGGGTTGTGGTGGTGGCACCGATCGGCCTGTTCTTTGGTAGGTTAGCTAATTTCATTAACGGAGAACTTTATGGCAGGGTTTGTGAGGGGGTAGCTTGGGGTGTGAAATTTCCGCTGGCTTTGATTCATGAACCCATGGATGTGCAATTCAGAGTGAAAATGGCCTGCGCTGCTGTTGATGAACACCTGGCTAAGTTCGGTGAGAGTATGACGATTGAACAAGTGGCTCTTGCGGCCCGCACAAACCCTGAAATCCGCAATATTTTGGCCAAATACATACCGGATCGCCATCCATCGCAAATTTATGAAGCTCTTCTCGAAGGAGCCCTGCTGTTCGCCATTTTATTATTGGTGCGCCTCCGCTTTCCCAAGGCTCCCCACGGAACTCTGACAGCATTGTTTTTTGGGGGCTATGCCATTTTCCGCATCATCGGTGAACAATATCGGGAACCTGATTCGGCAATGATTTGGTTTTTTTCAAAAGGCCAGTTTTATTCCCTTTTTATGGTCGTTGCGGCTATTTCATTCGGCTTGTTTGCATGGAATGGCAGGTCTTCAAACAAGCTGAAAGCTTAGGGAAAACACGTTAAAATCCGTCTAAATGTCAAAAATCTAGTGAAATCCATGAATTTTGGAATAATTTGAGGTGGATTTTGTCTTATTTACAGACATTGTATTCTCAATCTAGGACCCCTACACCACTACCATGAAACTCATCCTCACGATCATCAGTGCTTCCTTGTTTGCATTACCCGCAGCAATGGCAGCTCCTCAAAGCGCCGCACAGAGTGGCGAAGCATACACCGCAGGTTGCAAATGCAAGAAGGACTGCGACAAAAAGAAAG
>JBMYMN010000128.1:0-7520 GCA_049597355.1 Luteolibacter sp. | reverse complement strand
CCTGTGGTCTGCTTAAGATCCCGGGAAACATCATTCGCAGTGTCACCGGTTCGGTACGCTGACCGACTCAATGCACGAACTCAAGATGGCGCTTAACGCCATCGTGCTCTGGTAACCCATCGACGCTGAGACCGAAGATCTCGACCTCGGTCGCCTTGCTGCCGAGGAGACGCAGGACTGTCGAGTGAACAAGCTTGGGCAAAATTAGTTGTCCTTTGATGAGACACCAATTTCCTCTCCCATGGCGATCACCTTCAGATCAACCCCCTCGGTACTCCGGAGCGATCAACAAGAGCCACAGCGTGACCTTCCTTGAGGGCCCACGAGTCATCATGGGCTCTCTGCAATTGATTCAAGGGCAACGCGCGATAAGTTGCCATGGTGAATTCGGCGTTTGTTTTGCGGTCGCGTAATTTTTCGGAAATATCATCCAGATAGGCGGCGATGAGAGCGAAACTGGCAACTTTCATCATCAAGAAAGTGATCAGGCGGAGCTGAATCTGGACTATGATTACGCAATGAACATCGGAGTGCTTACATGCCCTAAACAGCTCATGAATGCGAGGAATTGTCAGAGCTCGCCTAGCATCGTGCTAATCTGAGCCCGTTGCGGCTTACCCAGATCATTGCAGGGCATGGGATAGAGGATCACGGGATCCTGCAAACGCTCGGGACCAGCCGCTTGCTCGTGGTAGGCCTCAAGAATCTTGTCGATGATCGACTTTTCAACCGCAGCATCGAAAACTGGCACCAAGAGATGCTCGGCGCGGGCATCGTCAATGGCCACGACAACCACGAGGTTGTGCTTCAATTGGTGGGATGACAGAGAAATCAACCTCTCCTCAATGGCAGTTAGATCAACCAATTCACCGAGCACTTTCACCCGTAGGTCGGAGCGGCCCATGGGAGTGATCACCATGTCGCTGAGTTGCGCCCGGTCGCGAGTGACATGCCATTCACCCTCGCGCCTATCAAAGCGCCACACATTATTCTCTTTAACCAGCCAACCCTCAAACAGTGCAGGGCCAGCAATGGCAAGGCAGCCGTCTCCCACCACCTTCAAACGCCAATGCGGTAGCTTTTCTATGGGCTTATTGGCAAAAGGTTGATCAAGACATTCCAGTCCCTGAGTGGCAATCTGTGAGCCAGCCTCGGTCATGCCGTAACTCGCGAGTATTGGCCAGCGAAGCGCGCGCGCCGCTCTGCCAATCTCATTGGATAATTCTCCTCCACCAACGACTACCACCTTGAGAGATTTCGGAGCTTTAATACCAGCCACGACTATGTCGTGAACCTGAGTGGGCACGAGTGAGGTATGGGTGACCTCCATCCGTTCCAGCCAGTCCAAGAAATCGTGCGCCTGCCACGGCTTGTTGTACACCTGGAGACCACTACCGACATCGTGAGCCCTGGCCACCACACCCAGACCACCCACGTGATGCAGCGGCAAAGCCAAACCCCAGACGCTATCCGCAGTGACCTGAAGGTGGGCATTGACCATGGTCGCGGAGTAGAGCAGCGCATTGCGCGACAAGCCGACCCATCGAGGTAAGGCAATACTGCCAGAGGTGCGGAAATACACAAGAGGTGGAGCGCCATCCAGACAGGGTCGCTCAACGCCCTCGGCCACCATGGCCACGGGTTCCTCCTCGTTCCAAAAGATCTCCGGATTCAGTAGTGATTCGTCCATGGCAGTGCGGCAAGCAGATCGTCAAATCCAATACCAGTTCCGGCGGGTGAGTTGAATTGCGGCGACCAATCCCCCAGCAACTCGCTGAATTCATTAGACTCGAAAAGGTGATGGGTTTGCAGACCGCTGACACCAACTGAACCCGGCAGCATCAAATTCATGCGCCCGGCCTCCCAAGCTGCAAAGGACTGTCCTACAGGATGCTCCATGTAGCTGGTTAATACGATGCGCTGTTCCTGCTGCAAGGCCGCTTCACCCAGCAGCAGGGGCTCGTCGACAGCCGGTTTAATGACCATTACCTGCGCCGCCTTACTTTGTGGTGAGGATTCCCGATCCACGGCCAGCGGCACGCGATACTGTTTGTAAAGATTGGCCCACACCTTCTCTGAGTATGGACAGGGGTCTTCGATAAAGTCGATGGCGCGGCGGACAGGACCCTCGAGAGCCTTGAGGAAGTCGGCGGCCTGCTGTGAATCCATGCTTTCATTGAAGTCGAGACGCCAACGCAGGGTCGGGAATTGGTCGATGGCCTGATTCAGCCATTCGGCCTCGGCCATGGGATCGTAGCCGAACTTGAGTTTCATGATGCTGAAACCCTTTTCCTGAGCCGCAGTCACCTGCTCCTCGTCGATAGCGGGCAGGGTAGCATGACTGTCGGGCACCTCCAACTCCTCGAACAGTGAGTCCTCCAACTCGCGGGCAGCTCGATCGAAGTGGGCGCAACGCAAGGCCCGCTTGACGATTGGCCAACGCCGGGCACCCTGCAAATCGGCGAGGCATTTCTCCAAGGTAGGATCACCCAATTCCGGCCAAGGATGCAGGCAGGCATAGCCTCCATCAACCTGAATCAGCACACCCTCAAACTCACGGCGCTTGGAAATCGAGTTGAGAAAACCTCGCGCCTTCAGGCGATATGGAGAGATCAGGACTTCGGTCTTGGGAAAGCTCATGTCGTGCTCAAAAGAACTGCAGCAAGGTGAAAACAAAGGGCAAATAACAACAACTGCATGCCTGCCAAGGCAAGTAGACGATTGAAGACTGGTCCCGCCGGTTGGGTCAGCACACCCCAAAAAATGCGCGTGCCGATGAGCAACAATGGCATACTGGCGATCAAAAGCTCGGAGTGACCCCACAAGACCCAGATAAGCCCGAGGAAAGCGGCGATCTTGAGTTCGAGCCAGATCACAGCTTTGGCCACCCTGGGGCCACATCGCACGGCGAGGGTACGCTTGCCGGTAGCGGCATCTTCATCATGGTCGCGCAAGTTATTGATAGAGATGAGCACTGCGGACAGAAGGCCCAGCTGAGCACCAAGCAAGAAAGATTCACGAGGCCACTGTCCAGTCTGCACGAATACCGTGCCGCTGACCGCGATCAGGCCAAAGAATAGAATCACGAAGACCTCCCCCATTCCACGGTAGGCTAACGGGAAGGGTCCGCCGGTGTAGCCGTATGTGAGAAACAGGGAAGGCAAACCAATGACAATGATGGGCCAGCCGCATGCCAGCGTGAGTGGCACACCACAGGATGCCGCCAACAGTAGACAGACTATCCCCATACGCATCACTCTCGTAGGTGACATCAGACCACTGGCCGTGACGCGTTGAGGGCCAAGGCGATGGTCCGTATCCGCCCCCTTGCGGGCATCAATCGCATCATTGAAAAAATTGGTCGCGATCTGGATAAAGATGGCCCCTAGCAGGGTGGCAAGTCCAAGCAGCCAGTCAATAGTGCCGGTTAACTTCCATGCCAAAGCACAGCCCAACCACACAGGCGCTATGGCGGCTGGTAGAGTTTTGGGACGGGAGGCTAATAGGATGGCGCGAATCATCTACAACCAATGGAACCCATCCCATCATCGCTGGCCAATACTTTCATCAGCAAGGCTTGCACTTCATCCGCGGGGTGACTTGAACCTTCTTCTGAACTATGGCTTTCTAGATGCATTCATGAGCGAAGACGCCACCATCCCCACAACATGCCCTGAACTGGGCCTGGAAGTGAAGGTCTCTGAAATCGACAAGGCCCTGCACCAACTATGGGAAAAGGACGAGGCACGCACCAATGCCTCGCTGATGAATCTGATGGTATTTTCCGAGCAACCTGGTGCGCTGTTGGAGAATTCCAACATTGTGCGAGAGTTGACCCGCGAACACGCTTGTCGCGCCATCCTCACCGAGGTCGATCGAAGCATCGAGGAACCAACCATTCGCGCATGGATTACCGCACACTGCCATCTTGCTGAAGGCCAGAAAACCGTTTGCTGCGAACAGATTGCTTTTTATCTGACCGGTGTAGTCACCGGGCGTTTCCGCAATACAGTATTTGCTCATCTCAATTCCGATCTGCCGCTCATCCTTTGGTGGCAGGGCGAGATCAGCGACTTGCTTAGCGAACGCCTGTCGGTCGTTATCGACCGTCTCATCGTCGACAGTGCCGACTGGCAAGATTCAGCTCATTCCTTCGATCGTATCGACTCCGTCTGCTCTCCTCACTCCGAGTTCACACTGCACGATCACGAGTGGTCGCGCAGTTGGCAGTTCCGTCTTGGTGTTGCCAGCCTGTTTGACGATCCTATTGCCCGTGAGGCCCTGCCCAACATTCATCGAATCGAACTCACGCATCACCGCCGCCATCGCAACTGCGGTCTGCAATTGCTCGCATGGTTTGCGGTGCAGGCCGGCTGGCAGGACCACGCAATGTTGTCTACATTCTTGTTTAAAACCACAGAAGGTCGGGATGTTGAAGTCGTGATGCAAGCCAGCGACGAAGGGCCAGTGCTAGGCTCCATCAGACTTGAAATGGGTGACGTGGTCGCCATGGTTCGTCGCTGTAAAAACGGCACCCATATCGAGCGTCGGATTGAAGCAGGCGAGCATCAGGCCAGCTCATTTTCGCCAGCTGATCCGCAAAGTGCCGGGGATCTGGTCGGCCAGCAACTCTCACGCGGCGGTAACAACTCACTATTCCGCAAGGTACTTCCACGCTTTCGTAAACTTTTGGAGATCATGACATGAAAGCACTGACCTTGCGGATCGTTCTTGTCGCGGTTGCCCTGCTGCTGGCTTTGATTGGTGTCGCTATCTTTCTCGTCAAATCATACCGTACTCACCTGTTGGTGGCCGCCGATGAGTGGATTGAATCGCGCATGATACCGGACTGCGTTTCGCCGCCCAAACCCACTGGTCCAGATGCTGCCAGCTACGATGTACTCTGCGAGCAACTTCGCATCTGGCGCGTCGAGCTCGCCGAACGCCATGAGCGAGCCAGAACTGCCGAAGTCAAAGCCACCATCGAGAATGAGGCCCGTGTCGTGCTGGAACATATGCTACCTGCCATGATGCGCTGTTGGATCGGTACCAAATGGGATTTCAACGGCACTGCGGCGAAACCAGGCGAAGGTAAGATCGCATGCGGCTATTTTGTCTCCACCGTGTTGCGCGACGCCGGCCTTGAGGTAAACCGCTTCCGCCTTGCCCAACAAGCCTCCTCCAACATCATTCTCACCTTTATCGATGAGGCTGACACCACTCGTGCTTACAACCAAAAATATGAGATCTTCATAGCGGGCATGGCGAAGAGCCCGGTCGGCGTTTACATTTGTGGACTCGATACCCATGTGGGTTTTGTCATCAACCGCAGTGACGGCTTTCGCTTCATTCACTCCTCCGGGTCGGCACCCCACGAGGTCGTCGACGAGTCACCGGAAGATGCCGGCGTCCTACAACGTTCCAAAGACCGCATGCTCGGCAACCTGACCGCCAACCGAGGCTTCATCCGCACCTGGCTTGCAGGCAAGCCGATTGCAGTCAAACGCAACTAAATAGCACCTTGCCTTGGCGCTCGGGTGCATCGAGGCGCTCAATGGCCGCCTTGAAATCGGCAAGTGGATGAGTGCCATCCACCGGCTGCACAATGCGGCCGTCTGCGACGCGCTGAGCAAGTTCATGATAGGTGGCACGCACTTCTTGAATTGGCGCCTGCTCAAGCCAGCGAGAAACCCACAAACCGGTGACTGTCAAACCCTTGAAGATGAGTTGGCCATTGCCGATGGTCACTGGCTTACGACCCATTGCCCCGTATGTGATGTGGGTGCCGCAATCGCCCAGCAACTTCATCAAGCGTAGCGCGCTTTCACCACCCACGGCGTTGAAAGCCAGCTTCGCCACGCCGCCACCCATCAAATTTTTAGCGGCGGTCAGGCCTTGGTCATCGTCGATGAGGACGACGTCCCCACCAAGCTCCTTAAGCTCATCCACCACCTCTTTACGGCGCACAAAAGAGACAGTCTTGACCCCAAGATCACGCGCAATCTGAATCACACAGCGGCCCACGGCGGAATTGCCGAGATTTTGCACGATCCAATCCCCTGAATCGAGCTTGGCGAAGCCATGCAACAGTCGCCAGGCCGTTGCGGGATTGACCTTTAGCATGGCCGCCTGCAGTGGGTCGATCCCCTTTGGTAGTTTGAACAATGAAAAAGCTGGCAAAGTGGCATGAGTAGCCCATGCAGCCGCGCGATCAATAAACATCACCGGATCACCTACCTCGTATCCATCCGCACAGCTTTTTTCAATCATTCCACAGCCCTCAATGCCCGGTACAGCCGGCAAATTGAGCTTCACCCCATAAGTGCCCTCAATGGTGTTGAGGTCGGCCGGGTTGATGGGTGAAGCGGATAGACGCACGAGCACTTCACCTTCTTCTGGGGCAGCGGGCGTAAAGTCCTCCATTTCAAGGCTGTCGCGAGGATCGCCAGTTTGACGAAAAATCAGACGATGGGCTCGGCTCATGGCAGCATTCTGAGAGAGTGACGGGCTTGGTGAGACTCAGGCATCTTAGTTGGAGCCGGAAATAAGGGAAGCCTGACTGGCACCCTTTTTGATTTTGCTCTGCTTGAGCCAGCTCATGGTGCCACGAAGCTTGGCACCTACCTTTTCGATCTGATGCTTGGCTTCTTCCTTACGGATCTTGTTGAACACTTTGTAACCGCCCTCGTATTCGGCCATCCACTCCTTAGCGAAGCGGCCACTTTCAATTTCTTTGAGCTGCTTCTTCATGCGCTTCTTGACCGATGCGTCGATAATCTTGGGCCCAACGGAAACGTCGCCCCACTCAGCAGTTTCAGAAACTGAGAAGCGCATGCCGGCGATGCCCTGCTCAATCATCAAGTCAACAATGAGCTTCAGTTCATGCAGGCATTCAAAGTAGGCCATCTCGGGCTGGTAGCCGGCTTCGACAAGAGTCTCGAAGCCGGACTTCACCAGAGCGGAGGCACCACCACAAAGCACAACCTGCTCACCGAAGAGGTCGGTAACGGTTTCCTCACGGAAGTTGGTTTCAAACACACCGGCGCGGGTGCACCCAATGCCGCGTGCCCAAGCGAGGGCAATCTTCTGGGCGCGACCTGAAATATCCTGATGGATGGCAATGAGGCCGGGAACACCTTTGCCCGCAAGATACTGGGAGCGGACGGTGTGACCAGGACCCTTGGGAGCAACAAGGATCACATCGATATCAGAAGGAACCTTAATCAGTTTGAAGTGCACGGCGAAGCCGTGGGAGAAAAGGAGAGTCTTGCCCTTGGTCAGGTGGGGGGCGACATCCTTCTCATAGACCTTGGGGATGACGGTGTCGGGGGTGGCGATGAAAATTACATCGGCGTGCTTCACGGCCTCAGCTGTATCCATAACCTGAAAGCCAAGCTTCTTTGCAACAGCGCGAGACTTGGACTTCTTGTAAAGACCAATCACGACATCGCAACCGCTGTCCTTGAGGTTGAGGGCATGGGCGTGGCCTTGTGAGCCAAAGCCGATCACGGCGAGTTTCT
>JBMYMN010000127.1:0-7563 GCA_049597355.1 Luteolibacter sp. | reverse complement strand
GAAATTTTGTGACGGCCTAGATCAGCCGAGGGGCGGGAAACTAGGAGCCACCGCAGCCGCTGGCAATTCGAAAAAGATCGAAAAAGGCGAAAAAACGAGGTTTTTTGCACAAATCGAGGCCAAAATAACCCAAGTAGAAGGATTGATCGAACCTCTCCGCTAAACATCCAGTGCAATGAAAATGGCAACGCTGATCAAGACGGCACCGAGGAATCGGAGTGCGGCAGTGCGAGCGGTCATGATCTCGCTTCTGCGCCTCAGGACCGCGCTCAAGATGCATCCGATCAAGACACTGATGAATCCTCGAGAGCTGTAGAGAATATTGATGGCGACGACTTCTCCGGAGTTCGACAGGGTGTAATTGAGGATGGTCGCCTGAATGGCCATGCCGACGGAGGCAAGGGCGATGAGGAGCATATTGTCCCGTGGGATGTCGCGGATGGATCCGCTGAAAAAAGGAATGAGGCCCCAAGAGAGGGCAGCATTGGTCATCATCGCGATGACCAGAAAAGACGGGGTGCCGAAGCCTGCCCCGAAGACGCCGACCATCTGATCCGACGCGGCAAAGGTGAGGGCGCTGAGCAGACTCAACCCGATTGTCAATTTTGCATGGTGAAACGACCCTCCAGAAAAGCCTAACAGTGCAACAGCGAGCATCGATAGTACAGCGGCCAGACACACTTGCCAGCTTACCTCTTGGAGTCCGAAGGCTATGGCCAATAACGCCACAAAAACTGCCTTTGTTCCCATAATTGGGGTTTGCAGGCTAACGTCTCCCATCCTAAGTGCCCCGAATGTGAACACCTGGCCGGTGAAGAATAGGGCGCCGGAGATGATGGGAAGATGTAGTTGAGACCAGGTGATGGGTTCAGCCTTCCAGGCCAGTGCCAACACGAACACCACTGCGAAGATCTGGTTCATCAGAAATGAGAACCGCATGAGACCGCAGCCTGTCTGCAATGCGCCTTTGGCGAAAATCGCCGCCAGCGAATAGATGAGAGCCGCGAGAAGCGCATTGATACTATGGGTTTCCATGTGTTAAGATCACCGTGACTATTTCCGTGATAGTCTAAAAAGCAAGTTGTGGAGTGGCGCCGCGAGGCTATATCACACCGCAGACGCCAATCTAAAACCCCGGAGCAGCCACGGTGGAGTTATCACGCTCTTCGGCCTGATCGCGGAGTATGCGATCGGCAATCTCGCGGGTGATTTCGCTCAACAGCAGCCATAGGTGTGATCCTTCGCGATAATCGGCGGGAGCAATGTGTTTGACCCTCTCGGCATGGCTGGAAAGTTGATAGCATTTGCGGAAGGAATTGCCGCTGGCGTCTTCGGGATTGTAGACGGCGATGCCGTGGCCTCCGTTGCGGTTCATCACGGTGAAACATGGAACGTCGGTCGGGCCATCGCCAACGTAGATCATGTTCTGGAGGGGAATGGGACGCTCACTGCTTTCATCAATGCGCTATGCGATGTCCACGGGGATGAAGCCGGCGACTACCTGCTGCTGCGCACCAACTACGATGTCGACAAGACCAACTATGACGATTGAAATTTCTATACCGGCTCTTTTGGTATCGCTCAGCCCCTGCTCACCCTGACCATCGTGCCGGAGCCGTCCGCGGCTCTACTGGCCAGCCTTGGCGTGTTGCTCCTGCCCCGCCGCCAGGCTTGATCAAATTTTGGCCACGATTTATGGGAAGGGTGTTGCCATCGCCATGGAGCATTGTCGCTGACGGGTGTTGGCCGCCTCAGCGGCATTTGATTCAGATCAGGTTCCGAAGGATCCACCAGCCGATCACGACCACGGCAATCGCGGTGGCACCCCAGCGACCGGTCGGAACTTCGTAGGGCAGCGGTTTACCCCTTGCCCAGCCGATGGCCTTCAGGCTGACGGCGATCCCGGCGATCGGGAACAGCAAGGTTCCTACAGGGTTGAAGGCGAATGCTTCAATGATGCGGCCCTGAAGTAGGGCATGGGTGGCACGGGTCATGCCGCAGCCGGGGCATTCCAGACCGGTCCACTTACAGAACAGACAGCCCGGAGTCCAGCCGGTGCCAAATCGCCAGAGCAGATAGGCTCCAGTGCCGAGGACCAATAACACAGCCGCGAGCAGAAGCACGCGCCATGGATGCTTGAGTGCCATGGTCGAATCAGGCTCCGGCAAGAGCGCCGAGCATTACCAGACCGATGTAGCCGATAACAAAAGCCAAACCGACGAAGAAGCCGATGATGGTGAACTTTTTGGCTTTGGCGGCGGCCGCTTGGGCGCCGGCGATGTCGCCGGCGGCGACCAGGCCATCCACTTTGGCGGCAAACACGATGCCGGCCACGCCGAAGGGCAGGCAGCAGAGCAGGGTCACCACAATGGACTGCCACAAATAGCTGTCAATTTTCGGTTGCATGCCGCTAGGAGCTGCGGTTTGGGCTGGAACTTGGGCCTGAGGAGCGGGAGCGCCACTGCCACCGAACTCAGCCAGACTGTTGATGGGCTGCCATTCGGTCATGCCCTCCGTCCAGACCAATTCGGTGGGAGCCAGCCCACCACTGTTTTTCATCTCGGCCAGTTGCTCGGCGGAAACTGGACCCGTTTGTTGTCCGTCTTTGAGGTAATACCATTCCATGACTATGCCATCCTCGCTGGGTCCGATTATTCGTCAAGCACGGGATCAGGTATATCGGTAAAAGAACATGAATCAGGGGCGCATTGGCCCTTTACTGGGCCATGATCTCACAGGCCTATCCCAAGATCTACTTCCTCATTGAGAAGGACAACCCCTTCTCCCCCTTCTTAAGGCAGGACAATGGGGGTATTCTCATCTAGGGCAAAAAGCAAATTCCTAGCATCCATCCATCAACTCTAAAACCCTGGAGCAGCCACGGTGGAGTTGTCACGCTCTTCGGCCTGATCGCGGAGTATGCGATCGGCAATCTCGCGGGTGATTTCGCTCAACAGCAGCCATAGGTGTGATCCTTCGCGATAATCGGCGGGAGCAATGTGTTTGACCCTCTCGGCATGGCTGGAAAGTTGATAGCATTTGCGGAAGGAATTGCCGCTGGCGTCTTCGGGATTGTAGACGGCGATGCCGTGGCCTCCGTTGCGGTTCATCACGGTGAAACATGGAACGTCGGTCGGGCCATCGCCAACGTAGATCATGTTCTGGAAGGGAATGGGACGCAGGTCGTGCGGCATGTGGTCATTTACGTCCTGATCGTAATCGAGCATCCCTTTGTTGATACGGAAGAGGAACTGGGTCTTGGTGGTGTGCGAAATCACGCGCTTGGGAAAACCGATGCGGCCGTCTGTTTCCTCACTGAACTCGCAGCCGAAGATTGCCCTCACGTGGGGTTGGAGGCGCGATCCATCCAGAAGTGCCTTCAAGCCAGAAGAAATGATGTAGTGCTCCACGGTAATACCCGCCAATTCGTGTTCAGGACCGAGAATGGCGGCTGGTAGGGCATTAAAAAGGTCAGGTAGCCCGGGAAAGAAGTGAAGGCCCTTGCCCAGTCCCATCAGGCGCTCGTTGGTGACGCCATCCATCTGCAATTGGTCGAGCAGGCACTTCATATAGGCTAATTCACCATCCCACTTCTCCTCGGCCACCATGGTATTGCATTTTTTCCAGAAGGGTTCGGGATCAATGCCAAACTCCGGGAAGAGGACATCGTTTTGCATGTAGCTTGGACTCAGGGTCTGGTCGTAGTCGTAAACTAGGGCGATTGTATTCTGCTGGGCGGCCATGAATGCTCGGATATTTCCCTTGTGAGGCCGCATACCACAAGATTAAAGCGGGTTGGGTATACAGAATGGGGCTTGCATGCATTGCCTAGGGAGGCTGAACCTGTGCTCCTCGTGAAACGCTTCCTGCCGTTCTACAACCATCTATTCTTGGTGAAGTGGCCCTTCATCATCGGGGTGGTTTGTGGCCTGATCTACGCAGTGGCCAGTGGTGCGGGCCTGCCATTGATGATTGATATCGTCTTTCCCATTCTGTTTGAGGAGGAGGGCAAAGAGCTTGAGGGCGTCAGTCTCTGGGTGCGCCAGCAACTGGGTGGTATCGAGCACTGGAAGCTATTGGTATACACATGTGCCTGGATTCCCGGGGTATTCATCGTTCGGGCCGGTGCCGGCTTCTTCAATAACTTGCTGATTCAATATTGCGGTCTACGCGTGTTGGGCGAGATCCGAGTGGATATGTTCTCCAAGCTGCAGAATTTGCCGATGGTTTTTTATCATCGCAACCGCTCAGGTGACCTGCTTTCACGGCTGCTTGCCGACACCCAGGCTTTGGCTACTGTGTTGGTGAATACCTCCAGTGACCTCATCAAGCAACCGGTGACCCTCTTGGCAGCGATGGGTATTCTGGGCTGGAAGGCGATGACAGCCGATGGTTTCTTCGTCGCCTTGATTTCGATCTTCACGGTGCCCCTTTGCGTGCTGGTGATTCGTAAAGCAGGCAGGCGCCTGTCTGCCAAAGCCAAGTTACTGCAAAGAGAAACGGGAACATTGACCGCCTCGCTTACCGAGAGCTTGCAGTCCGCACTCGAAATTCGCGCCTACAATTTGGAAAAAGTGCAAACCCATTCATTTCGTGAGCGGATCATCAGCATCATCCGCCTGAATTTCAAAGTGCTCAAATATCGTCTGGTCATTTCTCCTTCCATTGAGGTGGTTGGGGCTACGGGTTTTGCTGTGGCGTTGTTCATGGGCGTCCGCAACGGAATGGATTGGGACGGCTTTCTCGTTCTCGGTACGGCTCTCTTTATGTCCTACGAGCCGATTAAGAAATTGGGAGCGGTGTATGCCCAATTCAGCCAGGGTGGCGCATCGCTCGAGCGCATGGAGCATATTCTCAATCAGCCCGACGGCATGCCCGAACCCGACTCTCCTGTGATTCTGGGGACGCCGAAACGCGCTATCCGCTACGAAGAACTCTCATTTGCCTACGATGATGAATTGGTGTTGAAGGGAGTGAATATTGAAATCGAGGTAGGCCAAGTGGTCGCTTTGATTGGCCCAAGTGGCGCAGGCAAGAGCACCTTTGCCAACCTGCTGCCGCGTTTCTACGACCCCAACGAGGGTAGAATCACCATTGATGGAATCGATCTGCGCGAAATGTCCAAGCGGAGCCTCCGTGAGCAGATCGCTGTAGTTTCGCAGATGCCATCACTATTTTCGGGGTCTGTGGCCCAGAACATTCGGCTCGGTAAACTCAATGCTACCCAAGAGGAAATCGAGGAGGCTGCCAGACGCGCTCATGCCGACGGGTTCATCCGACAGCTCCCCAATGGTTACGAAACTGAGGTCGGTGAGAAGGGTGACCAGCTTTCCGGCGGACAGCGTCAGCGTATTGCGATCGCTCGAGCATTTTTGCGCGATGCCCCCCTGCTGATTCTAGACGAGGCCACCAGTGCGCTGGATGCCGAAAGCGAAGCCGCCGTTCAGCTAGCCCTAGCTGATTTGGTCAAGGGTCGCACTACCTTTATTATCGCCCATCGCTTTAGTACCATCACCATTGCGGACCGCATTCTGGTCTTTCAGCAAGGCAGCGTGGTGGCAGATGGAACTCACAATGACTTGCGTGACTCGAATCCCATCTACAAGGCGATGGCCGCTGGCCATGTGATGTAAAGGTTTCTCTGGGTGGTAAAAACAATCTAACAATACCTGATTGTGTGTTATCCCGTCGTCGATTGCAATAGGGCTATGAAATTCACAACAGCTGCTACCTCTCGCGATCACATCTCGGTTCAGTCGATTTTCAAGTACTTCGTAATCCGCGATATCCCCTCGCGAAAAAAAAACGACCTCGCACGCGCCCCTGAGTTCTTCAATGCTCACCGCAATGAAATTGAACTATCCGTGTAGTGGAAGTGTTCAAGAGCTCAGACTTGGTCCTGCTGATCAAGGAACGACTTGCGGCTGAGTTCGGCATACTTGCCATCCATGGCTAGTAATTCGGTGTGCGTTCCTTGTTCGATAACTTCGCCCTCTTCTAGCACATAGATGCGATCGGCGTTCTGGATGGTCGAGAGGCGGTGGGCGATTACAAAGGCGGTGCGGTTCTGCATCAGGGTGTTTAGCGCGTCCTGAATCTGATGCTCGGTTTCTGAGTCGACGGAGGCGGTGGCCTCGTCTAGCAGCAAGATGGGTGCGTTTTTAAGAAGCGCGCGAGCAATGGACAGACGCTGCTTCTCACCGCCTGAAAGTTTGACACCGCGCTCACCGACGTTGGTATCAAGGCCATCGGGCAGGTCCTTGACAAAGCTTGCGGCATGGGCGGCTTCAAGACTGGCCCACATCTGCTGCTCGCTTGCTTGCCGTTTGGCCAGTTGCAGGTTTTCGCGCACTGTACCGTTGAACAGAAAGGGCTCTTGGGTGACGTAGCCGAGTTGTTCTCGTAGAGAAGGTTTGGCCAAGGTCGAGATATCGATGCCATCGATGGTAACGCGGCCGCTGGTCACCTCGTAAAAGCGGTTAAGTAGCGATAGTACGGTTGACTTTCCCGCACCTGTGGAGCCGACCAGCGCGATAGTCTGGCCGGGTTGAGCCTCCAGATTCACACGGGTGAGAGTCGGCTGTTTGCCATAGGCAAAGCTGACATTTTCGAAACATACATGGGCGTTGAGATCCTCCGGCAGGGTATCGCCATCAGCGGCGTTGGCCTCGTTCTCTGAGTCGATGATCTCAAACACACGGTCCCCGGCGGCACGTGAAGAGAAGATCATCTGGTTGAGCTGGCGCAGTTTGGCAACTGGCTCATAAAACAGCGAGAGCAGCAGGAAAAACTTCACCAGTTCTCCGGGCTCCATCGTGCCGTTGATTACGGCTTGACCCCCAAATCCGAGCACCAATGCGTAACCCAACATGCTCACAAAGGACATTGCGGGGTTGTAAATGGCCCACCATTTCATCAAATACAATGTGGCCTTGCGAATACCATGTGAGAGGCGGTTGAAGTTGGTGTGTTCTTCGCCCTCAGCGGCATAGGATTTGATCTGGCGAATGCCAGCGATGTTGTCATGCAGTAGGGAATTGAGAGCCGAAGTGGCGTTGCGCTCCGCTTTGTGGCGGTGGCGGGCGTCCTTTGAGTAGATCCACGCACCCGCGATCAGGATGGGAATGGGCAGTGTCGCCCACAGTGCCACCTCCCAGTCGGTGATATACATGACCAGTCCCACCGCAAGCAACTGGATGCCGGCGACCAGACCCAGTTCAATACCGTCGATCAGCACGCGTTCCATCGAGGTCACATCCTCGACCACGCGGGTCATGATGTCACCGGTGCGACGACTGTCGAACCAGGGGAGGGGTAGGCGCTGGATCTTGCGATAGAGATCGGAGCGGATGTCGTAGATGACGTTTTGCTCGAAGTGGTTGTTGATGAAGATTCGGGCGCAGTTGAGACCGTCTTTGAGAAGGAAGCTTCCAAGGCCAAGCAGCACCCAAAACATCAACTCGTTGTGGCGCTGTTTGTCTGGGATGATGTCATCGATCACAAAGCCAGTGATCGATGGGAAAAAGATCACCGAGACCGCCATCAACGTTGCACATACAAATT
>JBMYMN010000126.1:0-7659 GCA_049597355.1 Luteolibacter sp. | reverse complement strand
TAATGCCCGACATGGCGGAGACCACGGCCACGACCTGATTGCCCTCTTCGCGGGTTCGCTTCATGCGAGCGGCCACGTTACGTATGCGGTCGAGGGAGCCAACGGAGGTGCCGCCGTATTTTTGAACAATGAGAGCCATGGTCTGTGGAAACGCTGGTGGGCGCGGGCGGGGAGTGAAGGGGACAAACTGCCGCTTGGCAAGGAAAGTCAGGCCCCTTCGGGAGCATTTGCCCCCCATTTTTCAGCCCATTTCTTTGGTAAACGCAGGGGTTTTCCTTGGGGCATTTGAACGAGAGCCAATGACTGGCGGGCCGTCACCAGTAGGATTCCATCGGATTCACGGATCATCTCAAAATGGCAAGTGAAGCGCGCCTTGCCGATTTTACCCAGTGTCCCATTGATGGTGATCCAGTCTCCAAGGCTAGCAGGGCGCTTGTAATCGATTTCGGTGTGGGTCACTACAGGAAACACTTGCGTCTTGGACATGGAGTTGAGGTCCATGCCCATCTCGGCTGCCAGACGTGTGCGACAGGTTTCAATCATACGGAGATAGGCGATGTTGTGAACCACGGCACCGCAGTCGGTGTCGAAAAACATCACTTCCTCGCGAGTTTTCTTGCTAGGACGAAATTTGGCCATGCGAAGATGCTGTAGAAAAGAGACAGCCCGTGCAATCATGGCTTGAATTCACTCTCATGCGTAACTATTGTTTACATTCTTGGTTTCATATTAGTAATGCGCCTTTCCCCAATCAATATGAAGGTTCTCATCGGATGGATCGCATTGGTGTGTAACACTGTTGCCATTGCCGCTGGGCCTTTCGTCGGCCCCAAGGATGGTCCCTCCGCCTTCCGCCGCGATCGTATACCCCTTGAAATCGACCATATGCGGCGCCTCTCCAACAGCCTTACCCTGATGGCGACCACGGTCAGTCTAGAACAAGCCGAGAATCGCCGGCTTGCTGCTCAGTGCTTGGCACTTGCTCTGGCTTGCGAGCCGAGCAACCGCGATGCTCGTGAACTAGTCCGTGCATTGGAAAATGAAAACTTCATCCCACGGCGACATTCTGATCTTGGTAATGCGCTGGCTCACGGTGCGGCCATTGTTGCTTGGCTCGATCAGGAGGCTGCTGGCCCCGATGCCATTAAGCTCGCAGCCTATCTCAAGGATGTGGTCAGTCGCGTGGGTAAGAAAGAGCCCCGATATCGCGAACTCGGTATTACGGGTATGCTTGGCGATTGGAACAATTTAGTGCCCTCACTAAACTCTTATCTCGACGAGGATTCTCCAGACCCTGATCTGAAGGATGACAACCCAGGGTCAAACTTTCCTAACGAACCGAACAACGGAGACTTCCAGTTGGCCCACGATAGGGCGGAGATCACCATTCCCATGTGGTATCCGGCGATCAAGCCCATTAACGGTCAGCGATGGATATTGAAGCCGGGTCGGATGTTTGTGCGCGCGGAATACGACGAGGAGGCCAAGCATGAGCCCTTTCGAATGCAGGTTGGAGGAAATTTTTTCAATGAGCAGATGACTAATTTCAGTCGTGCTATGACGACTGCTCTTCACGAGGCGATGGGCGAATTGCCCGGCGGTCTGCGAGTTGACATCAGCAGTGAGGCCCTCGAGGAGGCACTGCGCTCCGGCCAGCCTCAATCCATCAGTGCGGCAGCCATTGTTTTGGCCGGTTCTATCGTGCGTGGTAAGATTCCGGACTCAGAGACCATCGTCCTCGGCAAAGTTAATACAGAAGGTCACTACCTGCCGTCATCTGAGATGTGGCAACAATTGAAGGCCTTCAGTGGTGGCAAGGGCCAACGCTTGGTGGTGCCTGCAAAATCCAAACCGTATTTCGATGCCATGCTCACCATGGACAGGATCTCTTATTTCCTGGAATATGAGGTGGTGATGGCATCCAATATTGATGAGTTGCTCAACGCCGCCTGCTCACAACCGGAGGGTGCAATCGGTGAGGCTGTCAGCAAATTTGCCGAAATTCAGAAGGTGGCTCCTGACAACAATGTGCGCTCCTTTGTGGTGAACTCCCACGTTCGCAAGCGACTTGAGGATGTGGTGAAAGCCTCGCCCCAGCACCTTTCCGGGGCACTGCTCCTCATGCAGGCCAACGCGGCGCGCCCTTTCAACATTACTCGTGAGGTATTCTGCGCTGAGATGAAGGCGATTTTGCAGCCGCTTGGGCAAGTGAAAGCTATCCCATGGGATTTGGCAGAGGAACGTGAATTCAAGCGTTTGTCTGTAGGTGAGATGACCAAGGAGGCCCGCCAAAAGGTTGCGGCTTTAGAACGCTATGTTGGTCGTGAGGAGCGTCAATTGTATCAGGATGTCGATGCCGTATTTGATGCCATGCGTGAATACGACAAGGCACTCAACAAGCGGGGTGGTTATGATTTTATCACGGGAGTTCTGTATCGCGCCAGCCGTAGCGCCGAGCGCGCCTTTGAGGACTACGCCGAAGTTCTTGATGAGGCCCTTCACGACTAAGCGCGAATAAGCGGCTAAAAGATTTGGCCGATCAGCCCATAAGCTTCAAGTTGTGTGAGTGAATGTGCGCGTGCTCATTGATGGCCCCTCTGAATTGGTCTTCGACTATGCGGTGCCGACTGGAATGGAGGTGCTGCCGGGTTGTCGGGTGCGTGTTCCATTGCGTCAGAAGTCGGCCACGGGCACTGTGCTGTCCACATCGGATGAGGTGCAGGGGGACTTTGCAGTCAAGGAATTGCTGTCGCTGATCGATCCTGAACCACTATTGGATGAGGATCTCCTGCGTTTGGGGCGATGGATTGCTGACTACTACGCTTGCGGCTTCGAAACGGTCATTCGCTCGCTGCTACCCGAGTCCGTCCGCAATGAAGACAACTCTGCCAAGACTCGTCGTGTAGCGGTCCTTGTGAAGCTTCCCGATGACGAACAACTCGATAAGATCTCGCGCCGAGCACCCCGTCAGCACGCAGTACTCATGTTATTGTCGTCTCAGGCGGGTCAGAGGATGGCGACGACGGACCTCGGCAAGGGGGCCGATGCGCCGATCAAGGCTTTGGAGAAGGCGGGTGTCATCCGCATTGAGAGAGAGGAGGTGCGCCGCAATCCCGAGGCGGAGGGCGTGCAGGAGGTCATAGCCTCGAAGCCTCTGAACTTGAACGAAGCACAAAGCCAAGCGCTGGATGCCATTCTCGACAACGTGGATCGGGCCAAGCCAGTCCCACAGTTGCTGTTGGGAGTTACTGGTTCGGGGAAAACGGAAGTCTACCTCCAAGCAGCGCAGAAAATTATCGAATCTGGTAAGAATGTCTTGGTACTGGTGCCCGAAATTTCACTCACCCCGCAGACAGTACGACGTTTCAAAGCGCGCTTTGCAGACATGCAGGAGGAAGTGGCGGTGCTGCATTCCCATCTCTCTCAGGGCGAGCGCTTTGACGAGTGGCATCGCATCCGCAAGGGCAAGGCACGCATCGTCATCGGTGCTCGCTCCGCGGTGTTCGCGCCACTGCCCAAACTTGGACTGATGATTGTCGATGAAGAGCACGAGAACAGCTACAAGCAGGACAGTGTGCCGCGCTATCACGGTCGGGATGTAGCGGTGCTGCGCGCGACGTTTCAGTCCTGTGCTGTTGTGCTGGGTTCGGCTACGCCATCACTTGAATCTTGGTATAATACCCATATTGGAAAATACCAATTACTGCGCTTGGATCAGCGGGCCGATGGTCAATCGCTACCCTTGGTGCGCGTGGTGGACATGCGCTTGGAGGCGCGCAAACACAAGGGCGCAAGCCCAATACTTTCCGATGCCCTGAGAACCGGTCTTGAACAACGACTCGATAAGGGTGAACAGGCCATTCTTTTTCTCAATCGCCGTGGATTCTCACGTTCCCTCCAATGCAGCAGCTGCGGCCATGTTTGCGAGTGTCCGCATTGTGCAGTGCCGCTTACCTATCACCGGACCGATGAGCGCCTAATCTGCCACGTTTGCGGTTATCAGGAAATTGTTCCTCGCAAGTGTCCGGAATGCGGCGATTCATCCATACTTTTCCAGGGCTTCGGTACACAGAGGGTGGAGGAAGTGATGGCGAAGTTGATGCCGCAAGCCAAGATCGCGCGCATCGATGCCGATGCCATGCGGCGTAAAAACGCCATGCGTGATCTGCTGTTGGCCTTCAAGTCCCACAAGATCGACATCCTTATCGGCACCCAGATGATTGCCAAAGGCTTGCATTTTCCGAATGTCACTTTGGTGGGTATACTCAATGCCGATATCGGCCTTCACACGCCCGATTTTCGTGCGGGTGAGCGAACTTTCCAGCTCATCACCCAAGTCGCAGGCAGGGCTGGTCGTGGAAATCTCGAAGGTGAGGTGGTTGTTCAGACCGCCACGCCGCACTCACCATCCATTCAGTTTGCCCGCAAGCACGACTTCGATGGGTTCTCGGAGCAGGAAATGGAGTTCCGTCAGCACTTTGCCTACCCTCCTTACGTGCACTGTGCAGTTCTGACCTCGCGTTCGGCTCACGAGCGTCGAGCTGAATTCACCATGCAGACCCTGCAATTGCGGCTGAAGGAGGATTTGCCTGATGGAGTGATCTGCGGTGAGGTGTTGCCCTCGCCTTTGGTCAAAGCCCATGGCCAGTATCGTTTTCAATTGATGTTGCGTGCAAGTCGTGCGCGCGCCCTCAGTGCTCACGTGCGCTCGGTGTTGGAGCGCACTTCACTGCCTGACGATGTGACCGTGGTGTTCGATATGGATGCGTTGAGTTTCAGCTAGTGCCTTTGCGAAATAAAACAGGCGGCCAGCGACACGTCGGGGAAGATTGCATTGCCTGAAGCCGTAGCCTTGTCAGAATCATCGACAGTTCATGAAACGCAGAACCTTCCTTCGCAACACCACCAAGGCGGTGGCCGCCAGTTCCGTCTTTCCTTCATTCGCCATCGGTCAGTCCGGCAAGTCGGCTAACGAAAAGCTGAATGTTGCATTCATTGGCTCTGGCGGTTGGATTGCCCAACAGCCCTACAAGCAGGGATGTTCCGAGGAAAATCTGGTGGCTTTTTGTGACGTCGATCGCAATCTGGCCGCCGGCAATATGAAGGATTGGGACACCGAAGATCGTCCCTTCTTTGATGACTTTCGGGTCATGCTCGATAAGATGCACAAGGAGATCGATGCCGTCGTCGTTTCCAGTCCGGATCACACGCATTTCGCTGCTACCCTGATGGCGATGCAGCGTGGCATCCACGTCTACACGCAGAAACCACTGACCCATAATATCTGGCAATGTCGCACTTTGCAGAAGGCCAAGGCCAAATACAATGTGGTAACCCAGATGGGTAATCAGGGCCATTCTGGTATGGGTATTCGTCAGTCGGTGGAAGCCATTCGTGCCGGTATTATTGGCGAGGTTAAGCAGGTCTATTGCCGTAACGGTTGGCCGGATTTTAGCGGCAATCATTTCTCCAATCCCACAGTGATGCCACCACCGGCGGAGCCGATCCCTGAAGGCTTATCATGGGATCTTTGGCTTGGTCCCCAGGCGAAGCGCAATTTTTCCAATGATTATCATCCCAAGAAGTGGCGCTCCTTTTACGATTTTGGCATCGGTGTTTTAGGCGACTTTGGTTGTCATACGCTGGATACTCCAGTCTGGGCTCTGGATCTCGATCCGCCAACCGCTGTCGATTGTCTCGGCCGTGCGAAATCATTGAATGGTATTATTCCTGCCAGCAGCCACCTTCGTTTCCACTTTGCGGCCAAAGGAGATCGCGGCCCGGTCACTCTCGAGTGGTTTTCCGGTCCGCAGGATTGGAATAAGGTTGGCCGCATTGATGCCTTCGGTGCCGACAATGCCACTTACAAGGGTCGTGCCTGCTGGATGGTGGGCGACAAGGGTCTGCTCGGCTGTGGCACACATGCCGGCCCTCCGATGATTGTTCCCACCGAGTTGCGTGAAAACTGGAAGGCCAAACCACCCGAAGAGACCATCGCGCGCGTCAAAGGTGGACCCTTCCGAGAATGGCTTGCTGCCTGTAAGGGCGGCCCCGAACCGGGCTCTAACTTCGATGTTTCCGGCAATCTTACCGAGATTGTCCTGCTCGGCGTGCTTGCCGAACGCTTCAACACCCGTATCGAGTGGGATGCCAAGGCTGGTAAGGTGACCAACAGGCCCGAAATCAATGCCTTTGTGCGTGAACCCGCTCGCGAAGGGTGGGATATGGGGGATTACCTCTGGCAAGGATGAAGTTTTCCAGATCTTTCTGCTCCCTTTATGCGTCATCTGTGGGACAAGGATGGTGAGTGAAACTTGCTTCATCTGCTGGCTTGGGTGACATGAGGTTCCAATCATCATGCCCCCTCCGCGTGCAACTCGCTGCTTTTCATGCTCTCCATGCTTAGGCTCGTCGGGTTGAGAAGCATGAGTCAGTGAAGAGCTTGTAAAGCTGGACGGCCTTGGTGAGACTCCGCCAAGCCATGGGTAAGCCCGATCACGAAATCGTCAGCAGCCGAAAGACTGTCATCATAGGCACGCTTGCGGGTTGGCTGATGTGGTTATTTTCGAAAACCATAAGATTCACGATCCGCGATGAGTCAGGAATCTGTTCTCCGGGTGCAATCACCGGGCCGGTGATTCTGGTCATGTGGCATAACCGTATATTCGGTTGTCCACCCGCCTGGGCCAAGGGATGTGGTTGGTATCGCCGCTGTGTGGCGATGACCAGTGCCAGTAAGGATGGTGAGGTGGTAGCACGTGCGCTCGGGGTCTTCGGTATTCAAGCGGCCCGGGGCTCCTCCTCGCGGCGCGGTGCTGCGGCTCTGGTTGCTCTAAAGCGTGCACTCAAGGACGGTGCGGATGTTTGCATCACTCCCGACGGTCCCAAGGGACCGATCTACAAAGTGCAGCCAGGTGTGGTCAAGCTGGCCGAATCTACCGGAGCTCCTTTGGTCACTCTAAATGCCAAATTTTGCAAGTCGTGGAGGCTCAAAACCTGGGATCGATTTGTGATTCCCAAGCCCTTCAGTGAGATTGAGGTCAGCTTCGGCGTGCCCATGCACGTGAAAAAAGGATTGAGTCCTGAACAATTTGAGGAGCAGCGCCAAAAACTGCAAGCTAGGCTTGTGGCGGAAGTGGATGACGCGCAAGCTGACTTCGATGCAAGCTCCGCAGGTCATTGATGGAAAGTTCGTTGCAGCCAAGGTGTTGGAAGAATGTCGCAGTGAGGCAGAAGCCCTCAAAGCGAAGGGAGTGACACCTGGCCTGGCAGTGGTGCTGGTTGGTGAAGACCCGGCTTCCAAGGTCTATGTTGGATCCAAAGTGAGAACGTGTGGCGAACTGGGTTTCCACTCAGACAAGATCGTACTGCCCGCCGAGACGACTCAGAAAGAACTCCTTGAAGTGGTCCAACGGCTCAACAACGAACCTGCCATCCACGGTATCCTGGTGCAATCACCGCCACCTTCGCATATAGATGAGGAGGCCATTGTTCGCGCTATCGACCCGCGCAAAGACGTCGACGGCTTTCATCCGGAGAATGTTGCCAAACTGGCGCTGGAGGATCCCACCGGTTTCGTGCCCTGCACGCCCGCAGGTTGCATCAAGCTTTTGGAAGAATCCGGCACCGAAACAAATGGTGCCGAAGTAGTGGTCATTG
>JBMYMN010000125.1:0-7765 GCA_049597355.1 Luteolibacter sp. | reverse complement strand
ACACCATGATGAATGTCGGGGGGATGAGTGATGATATACAAGCTCGACTCAAGGTTTGGGCTACTGACCGGCTCGGCGAGGAAGTGGCTTTTAGCTGGAAGGAAGTCCCTGAAGCGGACCAAGAGCACGTTCGCCGATATATGGCTGACGGTGAAACCAAGAACAACCCACGTGGGTGCACCCTCCGAAGGGTGACGATATCCTCTAAGGGAATCCCCACAGTTGCTGGCAAGACCATCGAAATGCCCTTGAGCGAGTATCTTGCCCTGTGCGACGAGCACAAACGCAAGCCATACTCATCAATTCAGTATGGCCTGCCCAAACTACTAAAATGACAATTCTCGTAACTTTAAGAACCGGGAGGGGGAGCGATTATAATTCTGAACTCCACCCTCTGGAGGGAAGAATTACCTCTTTGAGGCTGCAGTTATCTGGGCATTGATCAAATCAACATTGCTGGCTCTTGCAGGGCAAGCATACCCTTAACCGCCGGACTAGTATTGAGTTAATATTTTAAGGGATAAATCCGCATCAACATATCCAATTTTACCTTGACCATTCATTCATCAACAATAACTTTTAAGCCAATATTTCGTGCGCTCCGTTTCCCAATTATTGCTAATCTTGATCGTCGGCACTTTCTATACCCTCGGTGGGTATGTGGCCGTGCACGTTCCCCATACTCATGAGGTGAGTCAAGATCACGATCACTCGCACCACTCTTGCGAACACAGCGGTAAGGATGGCGAACATGGCCACAGCCATTCACCGTGTGACGAGTATCCCGATCCCTGCGACCTCCCGAACAACGGCTCCAAGTGTCCCTCACATGAGCATTGCCATGTAAAAAACTTGGGCGGCGATTCTCCATTGTTATTTTCCGACCCTGCTAAGGTCAGGTCCCCACTCGCGGGATCGTGCCACGCGACCATGCTTGGTCGTGACACCTGTCCCGATGGGCCCTATTTCGGCCTGATCAAGCCTCCCCAGTTGGGTTGAGGCTCACGGGACACCACCCGCGGTCATTCTGTTAGATCGTAAAGGAGCTGCATGGTGACCTCACCATACTCCCGTGTGACTTCGAGACGTCACCTTCCACGACAGACACCCTCGTGTCTGCACATACCTACTTTCATTCACTTCCATGTATACTCACACCCCTCCAACACCACACCCAATCCAGCGAAATGGTCTTCGCCTACTGGCCTGCGCCTCACTGCTCTTGCTTGGAGCCTGCCAGCAATACCGACCATCGCCGCTCGATCCGAAGGCTCATCTCCAGTCCTGGCACCAACGATCCACCTCTGACGAAAGCGTCCGAGACTTCGCCAAGCGCCTAAATGGAAGAAATTCCAAATCCATACGTTTCAATCCCGCCGATGGTTTGAGTCTGGCCGAAGCCGAGATCGTGGCGATGGTCTACAATCCAGACCTGAGACTCTCTCGCCTCCGCGCCAAGGTGACCGAAGCCTCAGCCAAACATGCCGGCCGCTGGGATGACCCCCAACTCGGCATCGACGCGCTCAAGATCCAGGAAAGTGTGCCTGATCCGTGGATTCTGGGCTCCTCTCTGTCCCTGACCATTCCGCTGTCCGGACGTCTCGGTGTCGAAAAATTGCGCGCCAAGGCCGAGCACCATGCCGAACTCGCCAAAGTAGCGGAAGAGGAATGGCAGATGGTGCTTAAGCTGCGCCAGGCATGGTTGGAATGGTCTGCCAACCACCTCACCCTGTCGGAAACCGAAAGTCTTGTTGATTCATTGGAAGCGATCGTCGAGAGCACCTCGAAGCTCGCCGAAGGAGGTGAATTGCCACGCACAGAAGCCAAGCTCTTCAAAATCGAGCTGCAGAGCCGCAAAGCCGAGATCGCCAAGCTACGCGGACAGGTGCGCGAGGATGAGCAGTCCATCCGCTCCATCCTTGGGCTTTCGCCCAAGGCCCTGCTTGGACTGCGACCCAGCCTCTATGCCGCCCAATCAAAGCCAAAAGACAATTTGGAGGGCTCCAACACCAAGCTAATTCGGTTGCAGCAAGAATACGAAGTAGCCGAATTGAAGCTGAAACGCGAGATCCGCAAACAGTATCCCGACATCGAACTTGGACCCAGTGTCGAGCAAGACGAAGGGCAATCCATCATTGGGGGCACAGGCATGATTCCCATTCCTCTGCTCAATTCGAATAAAGGAGGCATTGCAACTGCCAACGCGGAACGCGAACTGGCACGAGCTGCCTATGAAACCGAACTCGAAAGCACTACCAACCGCCTTGCCGCATTGAAAGACCGCCTGACCGGCATACGCAATCACCGTCGCTCGCTTGATGCCGAACTGGTGCCCTTGGTCGACGAGCAGATCAAGGACGCCAAGCGCCTACTCGAAATCGGCGAGGGCGGCAGCATGGTGCTGCTCGAAAGCATCGTACGTGCCCACGAAGCCAAACTCCACCTGATTGATGCCCGACTCGACGAGAGCCGGACTCAGAACGACATCCAACACATTCACGGCCCAACCCCTTGGGCGACTCAAACCAAATAACTTTTCATCCTATGAAGTTCTTCCCAATCGAATGGATCAGAGTGATCCAATTCATCCCTGTGATCAGCATCGGACTGACCCTGGTCTCTTGCGACAGCGGTGGCGAGGCAGACTATGCTGCTGACGAGCAAGTCGAGCCCATCACCAACCGCATCGACATACCCGCCACCGTGCGCAAAAACCTCGGCATCACTTTTGTCAAAGTCGAACGTCGTAAGGTGGCATCCACGTTGCGTGTTCCCGGCGCTTTCGAGCTGCAGCCTCTTGCTCGCCAAGAGTATCGCCTGATGATGCCCGCTCAAGTACGCTTCGAGATCGATGAACTGCAAGTAATCGAAGCTGGTGACTTACTCTTTCGCTTCAGATCACCGCAGTGGCTGGCGCTACAATCACGAATCGAACTGGCCTCAGCCTCGTATCAACAGGCAAGCCTCAAGAATGCCTCGACTCAAAAGCGCCTTGAAGCCCTGAAGCAGGCTGACTTCAAAAACGCGGAACTCGAAACCCAAGCAGCAATTCTAGAAGCCGATGTCGCTCGATACAAAGCAGAGTTGGATGCAGCACTGATCACTGCCACCAACATTCTCAACGCCCATCGAGCGGCAAGTGAAGCCCTCAAGCCAGAAGCCTTGTTGGAGAAAGTCGATTTCAAGGGGGCTAAGGTTCCCTTTTACCGCAGCATCAATTGGATTGAAGCCCGCGCGATCGAAGCTGGAGTAGTACAGTCTTTGAGTGTCACCAATGGTGGGTATGTGGAATCCACCAGCCTGGTGTTGACCACCGTCGACCCCTCCAAATTACGCTTCCGAGCGCTCGGACTTCAAAGCGATCTTCCTAAATTCGAACAGGCCAAGGTCTCGCGCATCGTTCCCCATCGAAGAAATAACGCTAACCTCAATGCAGGGATACCCACCACCTTGCGAATCGGCCTGGATGAACACCCCAGGGAGCGTGCGATCACACTGATAGCACAACCTCAGAAGAGTCCTGCCTGGGCGCGTCCCGGTGTATCTGCATTCCTGGAGGTGGAGACCCAATCGACCGATGGTGTCGCACTCGCCATTCCCCGCTCGGCCGTGGTCAAGGACGGCATCAAACACGTCTTTTTCAAACGTGACCCGATGAATCCGAACAAGGCTATCCGCGTGGAGGCCGACCTCGGCGTCGAGGACGGTCGCTGGGTGGAAATTCAGAGCGGTATCGGCCCTGAGGACGAAGTGGTGCTTGAAGGCGCCTACGAACTAAAACTCGCATCATCGCAAAGTGGCACCAGTCAGAAAGGTGGACACTTCCATGCCGATGGCACCTTCCACGCCGAAGACCACTAAGACCATGCTCTCACGACTCATTCAATTCTCCCTGACCAACGCATCGCTCGTGCTACTTGCGGCAGGCGTGCTGTTGGCGGTGGTCGGACTGCGCCTGCCGCAGACTCCGGTCGATGTTTTCCCTGAACTCAACGCGCCGACTGTCGTCATCATGACTGAATCTCCCGGCCTCGCGGCTGACGAGGTCGAGCAATACGTCGCTTTCCCCATCGAAAGCAGCGTCAATGGCATGCCCGGCGTGCGACGCGTTCTTACCTCAAGCGCCATTGGCCTGTGCATCTCCTATGTCGAGTTCGACTGGGGCATGGACATCATGACAGCCCGTCAGCTGGTCTCCGAACGTCTTGATTCTGTCCGCGAAGACTTGCCGGCCAGTGCTCACGCCGAAATGACGCCCATTAGCTCCATCACAGGAGAGATCATGCTCCTGGCTGTTTCTTCGCCGGGCGGTGAACTTAATGACATGGAGCTGCGCTCCTACGCCGAATACGACCTTCGCAATAAGTTGCTGGGTATTGCCGGAGTATCGCAGATTTCAGTAATTGGCGGTGAGTTGCCTGAATACCAAGTTCTGGTTCGTCAGGAAGAGCTACGCCTCTATGGGCTAACCATCGATGATGTGGCCAATGCCGCAGGTGCCTCTCACAGCACTCTTAGCGCGGGCTACCTCCCGAATGTCGATTCCCTTGAGCTACCTGTCCGTCAAAGTGGTCGGGTTCGTTCCATTGAAGACATCGCCGGCACCATCATCAAGCAACACAATGGGTTCCCGCTGACCATCGGTGATGTTGCTGATGTGCGCCTTGGACCCGCGCCCAAGCGTGGCACTGGTGCCGATGGTGGCTCCCCAGCTGTAGTGATGACCGTTCAAAAAGCACCTGGCACCAATACTTTGGCTGTGACTGAACAGGTCGACGCGATGCTCGACGAATTGGAACCTTCACTACCCAATGGCCTCAAGGTAAACCGCCAGATCTTCCGACAATCGGACTTCATCAATCTCTCGATCAACAATGTGGTTCACGCACTTCGTGATGCAGCAATTATTGTTGCGGTCATCATCTTGCTGTTTCTCCTCAATGCACGCACGACCATAATCACACTCACTGCAATTCCCCTTTCCCTTGCAGTTGGAATCTTGGTGCTCGATTGGCTGGATCAGACCATCAATGTGATGACCTTAGGTGGTCTGGCCATTGCTGTGGGCAGTCTGGTTGATGATGCCATCATCGACGTGGAGAACGTTTTGCGCCGCCTCAATCAGAATGCAGCGAAACCAAAGTCTGCTCAGCGTCCTCGCCTGGATGTCATTTTAGATGCCAGCAATGAAATCCGCCCTGCCATGGTCTTTGCTACTGCAATTATCGTGCTGGTATTCCTACCCCTGATGTTTCTCGAGGGCATCGAAGGTCGCTTCTTCCGTCCACTCGGAATCGCATTCGGCGTATCCATCATCGCCTCACTCCTGGTAGCTCTGACCGTCACACCTGCCATGTGCCGCTATCTCATGAAGGGCAAAGAAGGCGAAGCCGATGAGAGAGATACACCCTTGGTGCGCAAGCTTAAGAAATTCTACATTCCATCGGTACGCTGGGCGATCAAACGCCGCAAACTGGTTCTCGGCGGTGCTTTGGCCGGCACTGCACTCTCGCTTCTGCTCGCTTCAAGCTATGGCCGGTCTTTTCTCCCGGAGTTCAACGAAGGCACTTTCACTGTGATGCTTTTCGCTCCTCCTGGCACTTCACTGCAAACCAGCGATCGATTGGCTAGCGCTTTTGAAGAACAGCTTCTGGAAGTTGAAGGAGTAAGAAGCGCGACACGTCGTACTGGTCGCGCTGAGCGGGATGAACACGCAGAACCCGTGAGCAACTCCGAAATCGAAATCACGATGAAGCCCGGCTACAGCAAGGAGGAGGTCCGTAAAAATGTCAGTGCTATTCTTGAAAAAATCCCTGGTATCACCACCAACATCGGACAGCCGATTGAGCATAGGCTCAGTCACATTCTTTCCGGCACGCCTGCCGCCATAGCCATCAACGTCTATGGCGACGATCTGGACACGCTGCGGGTCATTGCCAAGGAAATCGAAGCCGTGCTCAAGCCCCTGCCAGGTGCCCGTGATGTGGCAGCAAACCGGGAGGTGATGATCCAGTCTCTTCCGGTCGAGTACCGCCAAGCAGATCTGGCGGCTCATGGCCTGACGCCACGAGCTGCTACTCAACAGGTCCGTAACGCTGTGTATGGGGTTAGGGTGACTGAAATCAACGAGGGCATACGCCGCTATGACCTGGCAGTTCGCCTGCATGAAGATGAACGCAACACCGTGCAAGACCTCGATCAACTCATCTTGCGCGGAGGTGATGGCGCCATGACCCGTCTTCACGAGGTCGCTGATTTGGGCCCAGAGATGACCTCCAATCTTATCGCGCGAGAAAACGCACAGCGCAAAGCCGTAGTCAGCCTAAATGTGGCGGAGGGATACAACCTCGGTGACCTGGTTGAGGAGGTTCAAGTTTTGGTCGATCCCATCGTGCAGAAACACGGCTACACGGTGAAGTATGGCGGCCAATTCGAAGCCCAGCAAAACGCCAGCCGCACCATCCTGCTCTTCAGCGGTTTGGTGGCGATCATCATGCTCATTCTTCTTCAACTCGCGATTGGCTCCACTCGGGTTGCGCTGCTGGTGATGATCAACTTGCCCCTAGCTCTGATTGGTGGCATAGCTGCCATCTATCTCACTGAATCGCCCAGCCTCTTTGGCAATACCATCGCACTCTTCGGCAAGGGTCATTACACTGCACCTGTAATCTCGATTGCAAGCATGGTGGGATTCATCACCTTGTTTGGGATCGCTGTTCGCAATGGCATTCTCTTGGTGAACCACTACCAGCATCTGGTGAAACATGAATCCCTGAACATGTATGAAGCCATCGTTCAGGGCTCAGCTGAACGCCTAGTGCCCATCCTCATGACGGCTCTCACTGCTGCTCTGGCAGTGGTGCCAATTGTTCTTCAGGGTGATAAGCCGGGCAATGAAATCTTGGCCCCCCTGTCCGTGGTCATTCTAGGAGGCTTACTCTCCTCAACCTTCCTCAATCTCATTGTTGTGCCGGCCGGTTATGCGGCACTGCACAAGCTCGGAGACTCCAAACCCCAAACTAAATCCAAAGTATCCACCCAATCTTGAAACCAGCACAACCACATCAACCAACTACACCATGAAACAAAAATACCTATTCCTAGCTGTTATCGCCCTTTCGGCAGCCCTCATTGCATGTGGAGAAAAAAAATCCAGCGATGATCATGATCACAGCCAATGCGGAGGATGCGACCATTCCGATGAGGACCAAGGCCACGGCGAAAAAACAGACCTTGGATCTTTCATGATCGGAGACCTCGAGGTCACCGCCACCCAAGCCCATGGCACTGTCGCCGGAGGCAAAGAAGGGCACTTGGTGGTCAAACTGCCCCACAAGGATGACGGTGCCACTATCATTCGTGCATGGATTGGTACCGAAGACCGCACCTTGTCTCAGGTCGGCAAAGGTGTCTATGCCGCTTCGAGCGACGATTACGACATCCATACTATGGCACCCTCCACACTGCCCGAGGACGTGAAATGGTGGGTCGAGGTCGAAAAAACCGACGGCACCAAAGTAGTCGGCTCCATCGCGCCTAAAATGTAAAAATTGAGAGTTACGTATGAGTTCTCGAGGCGGTCTTACAGGCAGCATTCCTGCAGGACCGCCATCTTTTCCCTGAGTTGGTAAATTGCTACTTTGATGGAAAGGTTCGAAGGGGATACCTTGAACATATGGAACGTTCCATTGGGAGGAGTCCCATTGGGGCCCCAATGCACCCTCTGGAGGGAAGAGCCTGAAACTTCATTAGCTCGAGGGCGCTA
>JBMYMN010000124.1:0-7823 GCA_049597355.1 Luteolibacter sp. | reverse complement strand
ATACGCGTACACTTTACCGTCCGGACCGGAGACCCTCTGTCTGGCAAAGCCCGTGGAAATGAGGGCAGTGGTCACGAACAAAGCGATCAATCTCATCCCCCCCCTTAGCTAGGGTTGGGGACGCCGTCAAACTGGATACTTCCGAAGAACATGCCTTTTCTTCTCTCCGGTCGGCGGAACATGGTTAGGCTGTCGCCACGCGATCAGAAAAATTTCTGATAGCCTGGCAAACGACTCAACGTCTACGATTGGGTTAGCCCCCCAATCATTATGAAACAGATACGTAAAAGCAATGCCCCCACGCTGTTTGCCGTACTCGGCGCAACAGCACTGATGGTCGCTCCCTTGATGAGCGCGCCCAAAGACTACAAACTCCCCAAGCCGGATGGTAAGCCAGCGGACATGAGCAAGAAGGTCAAAGTCTTCCTCATCATGGGTCAGTCCAACACCCTCGAGTTTGGCAGGGCCGACATGATCAAGGGAGATCCGATGTATTCGTTTGCCGTCAATGACGATGGCAGCTTCACCGAGCGCAAGGACGTGCGCAATGTTCACGTCATGGGAAGTGGCGGTTTTGATCCCAACAAGGTTGGTGCCCGCCGCAATATGTGGATGACCATCCCCGGCAAAAAGTTTGGCATCGAGCAGGGCATCGGTCACCAACTGGGCCACGCCCTGGACGAGCCGGTTCTGATCCTCAAATCCGCCATCGGCAATCGCGGCCTTGGCTGGGACCTCCTGCCTCCCGGCAGCCCCTCATGGGAAGCTGAGGAGAATGGCAAGACCATGGTATACGCCGGCTACGGCCAATCTCCGGCTAAGTGGGAAAAGGGCACCGAGCCCAAACCCATCGGCTGGAAGGCAGGCCTCCAATACGATGGAGATATCGGTCGCGCAAATGCGGTGCTGGCCAACATCCAAACCTACTATCCCGAGGCCACCGGCTATGAAGTTGCCGGTTTCTTCTGGTGGCAGGGGTGTAAGGATCGTGGCAATCCTGCCTATTTTAACCGCTATGAAAAACACCTTGGTTTCCTCGCTGCTGCATTGCGCAAGGAGTTCAATGCTCCAAACGCCAAATTCGTCGGTGCGTCGCTCGGAGAAGATAAAGAGGGTGTCGATAACGGCGGCGGCAAGATCCTCGAAGCTCTCAAGGCGCACGCGGCCAAGGACGAGAAGAACGGATTTGTCTACACTTTCCCGCTGAAGGGTGGCCCTGGTGGCTCTTGTGGTCACTATGGTGGCAACGGCAAGACCTACATGAACGTTGGCCTCGCCATGGGTGCCAAGATGGTCGAGCTGCTCAAGAAATGATCTGAATACTATTCACTGGCGTCGGGGAGATGCTCCCCGACGCTTTTTTGTGTCTCGTGGCTGGCATCTGCGGCCAATATGACCTCATTTAAGCCAAAAAACTTTGGATTTCAGAACATTTCACGCCTAATGGCTTGCCAAATCTAGTTTAAGGCGTTTCTCTCCGCGCCCCAAACCAAAACATAGGACAGCCCAGCCCCGGCTTGGCTCATCCCGAATCCCATGAGTGAGACCAAAGAAATCAACCTGAAAGACTATCAGCTCCACGAAGGAGACACCGGTAGCGCCCCGTATCAAGTCGCCTTGATGACCCAGAGAATCCTGAGCCTTACGGATCACCTGCAAACACACAAGAAGGACTACTCTTCGCGTCGCGGACTCCTCGCCCTCGTCGCTCAGCGTCGCAAGCTGCTCGATTACATCAAGAAGGGTGACGAAGCCAAATACCAAGAGGTCATCAAAGGCCTGGGTCTGCGCCACTGACCCCAATTTCGCAAACAGCCATCGGAGGTTCCGGTGGCTGTTTCGTAAGCCGGTTCGGGACATTGAATCCCCCGGGCCGTGGAACAAAATCCAGCGTCAATCGTCGGCGTCTGTGACCGAAGTTCCGAACCGAAGTGACCCGAAGCAATCGGGCTTAAGGTCACGACTGTATGAAAAAGAAGAAAACGAAAACCATGAACATCCATAGTAAGACGATCGAAGTCGGCACCAATCCGATGACGATCGAAACCGGCAAACTTGCCAAACTCGCGGACGGCGCAGTAACCGTTCGTTGCGGCGACACCATCATTCTCGTCACCGCTGTCTCCCAAACCAAGATCAAGCCCGGCCAGAGCTGGTTTCCTCTCTCTGTCGAATACAAGGAAAAGGCTTCTGCAGCTGGTGTTTTCCCCGGTGGCTACTTCAAGCGTGAAGGCCGTCCCACCGAGAAGGAAATCCTCACCTGCCGCATGACGGACCGCCCCCTGCGTCCGCTCTTCCCCAAGGGTTACCTCTACGACACTCAGATCATCGCAGTGCTTCTTTCCGCCGACGGCGTGAACGATGCCGACGTGCTCTCCATGAACGGCGCTTCCGCCGCACTCTGCCTCTCCGACATCCCCTTCGCCGGCCCGATCGGTGCGGTGCGCGTCGGTCGCATTGGTGGTGAGTTCGTCATCAACCCCACTCACGAGCAACGTGAAGAGTCCGACCTCGACTTGGTCTACGTTGGCAACAAGACCGACGTCATCATGATCGAAGGTCAGGCCGATGAGCTTCCCGAAGAAGACTTCATCAAAGCCCTCCACGCCGCTCAGGAAGCGGTCAGCCAGATCATCGCCGCCCAGGAAGAACTGGTGGCCGTGGCTGGCAAGGCCAAGCGCGAGTTCGAAGTCAACGTTGCCAAGGAAGACCTCCTGGAGATCGGCTACGAAATTGCCGGTGACCGCATCGAGGACGCCATCTACGCACCCTCCAAGACTGAACGCTCCAAGAAGGTTGGTGCGCTGCGCGACGAAGTGGAAGCCGCCATCCTCGAGCGTGTGCCCGAGACCACCGATTTCGAAATCGAGCAGGTCTTTGAATACATCCAGAAGAAGGCGTTTCGCATTTCCATCATGGAAAAGGGCGTGCGCGCCGATGGCCGTGCCCCAGGTGATCTTCGCCCGCTTTACGGTGAAGTGGACACCCTGCCACGTGTGCACGGTTCCGCCATCTTCTCGCGCGGAGAGACTCAGGCTCTCGGCATCTGCACTCTCGCTCCCGCAGACGAGAAGCAGTATCTCGACAACTACTCTGGTGGTGAAGACACCAAGCGCTTTATCCTCCACTACAACTTCCCTCCGTTCTCGGTGGGCGAAACCGGCCGCATGGGTGGTTTGAATCGTCGTGAGATTGGTCATGGTGCGCTTGCCGAGCGTTCCATCGAGCCGGTCATCCCCGACGAAGCCGACTTCCCGTATGCCATCCGTGTGTCTTCCGAAGTGACCGAGTCCAACGGCTCTACTTCTATGGCTACCGTTTGTGCCGGCACCATGTCCCTGCTTAACGCAGGTGTGCCTCTCAAGCGTCCCGTGGCAGGCATCTCTGTCGGTCTGGTGACCGAGAACAATGACGATGGTTCACTCAAGGAGCACAAGATGCTCTTGGACATCATCGGTTCCGAGGACTTCTACGGTGATATGGACTTCAAACTCTGCGGCACCAGCGACGGCGTGACTGGCTACCAGCTGGACCTCAAGCTGCCCGGCCTGCCATTGCCCATGCTCGAGGAAGCCATCCACATCGCCAAGAATGGCCGCACCCTGGTGCTCGACAAGATGGCTGAGTCCATCACCACCCCAAGCGAAATGAGCCCCTTTGCTCCGCGTATTGTCAGCCTCAGCATTCCTGCTGACCGCATCGGTGAACTCATCGGACCTGGCGGCAAAAACATCAAGGCCATCCAAGCCGAGTCTGGTGCCGAAATCAACATTGAGGACGACGGCACTGTCCATGTCTACGCTTCTAAGGAAGCGGGACTGGAGCGCGCCAAGGAAATGATCGATCGCATGTTCAAGGAAGTCGAAGTCGGCGAGACCTACACCGGTCCTGTCGTTTCTGTCACTGCTTTCGGTGCATTTATGGAAGTCCTTCCCGGCAAGGACGGCCTCATCCACATCTCCGAGCTGGCCGAAGGTCGGACCGAGAAGGTCGAGGATGTCTGCAAGAAAGGTGATACCGTCACCGCAAAATGCCTCGGCGTCGACGAGCGTGGCCGCGTGAAGATGTCCATTCGTGCTCACCTGCGCGATCAGAAGAACGACGGTGGTGACGACACCAGCAATGGTGGTGACGCCGCCGCTAACGAAACCAGCGAACCACTGGTTGGCTAACAAAGCCGCATCTTCCTACGATCATTAAAGCCGTCACTCCGAAAAGGGTGGCGGCTTTTTACGTGCAGAATAGGCCATGCCGCACTGGATTTCCGGGCTCATGTCATAAAATTTGCATTCTCAGCCCACCAAAACACCCAAACCGCTTGAAATTGCGGGGCTTCTGCCGAAATCTTTCACCGCATCATTGCACCCCTAATTCATGAGTCTGTATTCCGATTACATCGCCGAGATTGAAGAGCGCAAGGGCCAGGGCCTGAACCCCAAGCCCATTGACGACGGTGCCCTCCTTTCCGAAATCATTGAGCAGATCAGAGATGCTGAGAGTGCCCACCGCGAAGACTCGCTCCACTTCTTTATCTACAATACACTTCCAGGCACGACCAGTGCCGCCGGCGTCAAAGCCAAGTTCCTCAAGGAAATCGCGCTGGGTGAGGTTTCGCTGGAGGAGATTACTCCGACCTTCGCCTTCGAATTGCTGTCCCACATGAAGGGCGGACCTTCGGTGGAAGTGCTGATCGATCTGGCCTTGGGTGAAGACGCTTCGGTTGCCTTACAAGCTGGTGAGGTGCTCAAGACTCAGGTCTTTCTTTACGAAGCCGACACCGACCGTCTGAAGGCCGCCTTCAAAGCCGGCAACGCCGTCGCCAAAGGTGTGCTCGAGAGCTACGCCAAGGCTGAGTTCTTCACCAAGCTTCCTGAGATCGAAGAAGAGGTGAAAGTCGTCACCTACATCGCTGCTGAAGGCGATATCTCCACCGATCTCCTCTCCCCGGGCAACCAAGCCCACTCTCGCTCCGATCGCGAGCTTCACGGCAAGTGCCTGATTTCGCCCGAAGCCCAGGCCGAGATCGAAGCGCTCAAGTCGCTACATCCCGACAAGCGAGTGATGCTGATTGCGGAGAAGGGCACTATGGGTGTCGGCTCCTCGCGCATGTCCGGCGTCAACAATGTTGCCCTTTGGACTGGCAAGCAGGCCAGCCCTTACGTGCCTTTCGTCAATATCGCCCCGGTGGTTGCTGGCACCAATGGCATCTCTCCAATTTTCCTCACCACCGTCGACGTCACCGGCGGTATCGGCCTCGACCTCAAGAACTGGATCAAGAAGACCGACGCTGATGGCAACATCGTGCTCGATGAAGACGGCGAGCCCGTGCTCGAGCAGGCCTACTCGGTGGACACGGGCAGCGTATTGACCATCAACACCAAGGAGAAGAAACTTTACAACGGCGACCTCTTTCTCGCCGATATCTCCGCCTCCTTCACCCCGCAGAAGATGGAGTTCATGAAGGCCGGTGGTTCCTACGCCATCGTCTTCGGCAAGAAGCTGCAGACCATCGCCGCCCAAGTGCTCGGCGTGGAGCCCGCACCCGTGTTCGCTCCGCCCAAACTGGTAGCAAGCGAAGGCCAGGGACTTACCGCGGTTGAAAAGATCTTCAATAAGAACGCTGTCGGCGTGCCCGAAGGCGTGACCTTGCTTGCCGGCTCGGATGCTCGCGTGACCGTCAACATCGTTGGCTCGCAGGACACCACCGGTCTGATGACCATGCAGGAACTCGAAGGCATGGCCGCCACCGTGGTCTCGCCCTCTGTCGATGGCTCATATCAGTCTGGTTGCCACACCGCTTCGGTCTGGGACAAGAAGGCCCAGGCCAACATCCCGCGCCTGATGAAGTTCATGTCGAACTTCGGCCTCATCACCGGCCGCGACCCCAAGGATGAGTATCACCCGATGACTGACGTCATTCACAAGGTGCTCAACGACCTCACCGTCGACGACTGGGCCATCATCATCGGTGGCGACTCCCACACCCGCATGTCCAAGGGCGTGGCCTTCGGTGCCGACTCCGGCACGGTGGCTCTCGCACTGGCCACGGGTGAGGCCAGTATGCCCATCCCCGAGTCCGTGAAAGTCACCTTTAAGGGCGAGATGAAGGACTACATGGACTTCCGCGACGTAGTCCACGCTACCCAGGCACAAATGCTCGATCAGTTCGGCGAGAATGTCTTTCAGGGCCGCATCATCGAGGTCCATATCGGCACCCTCCCAGCTGACCAAGCCTTCACCTTCACTGATTGGACTGCTGAGATGAAGGCCAAGGCCGCCATCTGTATTTCTCAGGACGACACCCTCATCGAGTCGCTCGAGATCGCCAAGGGGCGCATCCAGATCATGATCGACAAGGGCATGGACAACGAGCCACAGGTTCTGCAAGGCCTCATTGATAAGGCCAACGCTCGCATCGCCGAAATCCGCTCCGGCGAGAAGCCCGCGCTGAAGCCCGATGCCGATGCCAATTACTTTGCCGAGTTCGTGGTCGACCTCGACATCATTGACGAGCCGATGATCGCCGACCCCGACGTCCACAACGAGGATGTCTCAAAACGCTACACCCACGATACCATTCGTGAGGTCTCTTTCTATGCGGGTGAGAAAGTCGTCGACCTAGGTTTCGTTGGATCGTGCATGGTTCATAAAGGCGACCTTAAGGTCGTCTCCAAGATGCTCAGGAATCTTGAGCAGCAGCAGGGTAAGGTGGAGTTCAAAGCCCCATTGGTTGTCACTGCCCCGACCTACAACATCATCGATGAGCTCAAGGAAGAGGGTGACTGGGAGATGCTGCAGAAATACTCCGGTTTCGAGTTCGATGACAACGCGCCTAAGGGGTCGGCCCGTAGGGAATACGAAAATATGATGTATCTTGAGAGGCCGGGTTGCAATTTGTGCATGGGCAATCAGGAAAAGGCCGAGAAGGGTGACACCGTTCTCGCCACGTCTACCCGCCTTTTCCAAGGCCGCGTAGTAGAAGACTCCGACCGCAAGAAGGGTGAGTCTTTACTGGCTTCGACCCCAGTCGTTGTGCTTTCCGCCATTCTCGGTCGCATCCCCACCATGGAAGAGTACAAGGCAGCCGTGGAGGGCATTGAACTGACAAAGTTCGCTCCGCCGATGGAGAAACTCAGTGCAAGTTAACGGCGATTATTTCGCGCCGGTGACCATCGCCTTGAAGCTTTCGGTTGCGGCATCCACCGTGGCCTTGCCGCCGGTGAACTTGACAAAAATGAAGCCGGCCTCGGCTTCGATGATGGCTCCCAATAAGGCGTGGTCTGCCTTCTTGACTTTGGGTCTACCGGGCATGCCAGCGAGATAAGTGCCGTTTGCGGACACAATGGTCACTGGGACTTCTCCAGCCTTCGTTTCCTCTGTCTTGGCGTTGATCTGGTCTTTGCCTTCCTCAAATTGGCCCAACCAGCGATCGATGTTGGCCTTCTTGCCACCCGCGCCGCCAGCCCCGAAGTGGAAGAAGACGACTTCTCCGTTCACTCCTACTGTCAACTGGGCTTTACGCATTGCAGATTTGGGTTGTACCAATTTCCATCCTTCAGGCTTGGAGAAAGTGAGGTCACTGACTTTGAAGTCTTCTGCACGTGCGATAGTTGCTAAAACAAGAGAGAACAGGGTTGGCAGGACAATGCGGACATTCATCAATGCGAAGAAAGCCGTGCTTTGGCGGCTCCGCAAGAGAGATCGTCGTCACAGAAGAATTGGCACAACATGTCTAGTGGCCACCAGAATCGCTGTTTTTGCATATCTTTCTGACAAAGTATGGATTTTAATCGCGTTATTCTTGGTTCAGCCATCAAAAAAGG
>JBMYMN010000123.1:0-7841 GCA_049597355.1 Luteolibacter sp. | reverse complement strand
ACAAAGCTTTTTTTCACCTCAAAAAAGCTTTTGTAATTCACTTAATTCTAATGACTTACAAATTTTAAAAACTTCGAGATTCCGGTATTGGCCCGCAATCGATGCGAGCTCAGTACGTCAGCCCTCAGATTCACTCAAGTTGAGCAGGTTTTTTTGCCAATTCAGAAGCATTTGATTGGCATCTTCCTGCCCCCCGGCGATGGCTTCCAAAGCCGCGCGTGGAGCGATCAGAGAAGGGTCGATTGCAAGCTTCTGAGCGGCGGCGTTGCGAACGCTGACCAGAGCGTCCAATTTGGCTTCGAAATCTTTGGGTCGGCGCGAGCGCTTACCTTTAATGCGCTGAGGCCATTTGGACTCTGCCAGTGCCTTGGCTGAGGCGACGGCATCCTCGAAGCGCCGTCGGCGTCCTGGTCGATAGTGATTTGGTAACCTGGGGGTCCGATCCTCGCAGAAATCTTGGCACCAACTGATCAGCTGTTTGTTGCCGCAGACCATGAAAGTCGGGCGATCCCATGACTTGGCTTCTGCGTCGCGCCAGTTCCAGAGGGCTCGAAGATAGGCCAGACCTCTGGGGGAGAGCTTGCCGGAGCCCTGAATGCGCCATGGGTCCTCTCGCTCTCCGCTGCGTTCCAGCACCTTGATGCGGGCGTCTTCACAGCTCTCAAGAAACCATTCGAAGCGGTCGAGGCTCTTGAGTTGATTGATGATGGTTTCGCCCATCTCGATTAAGTAGCGAACGTCGTCCAGGGCGTATTCGACCATCTTCTCAGACAATGGACGCCTGCCCCAGTCGGCTTTTTGGGAGGTTTTAGCCAGCACTACATCGAAGTAGTGCTCTACTAGGTTGCCGAGTCCGAATTGGCGCAGACCGAGTAGCCGCGCACCAATTTGGGTGTCGTACACCACGTCGGGAATATCGCTGAACTCGCGCTTGAACATGGTCATGTCGTAGTCTGCGCCATGCATCCAGACGATGCGCCCTTGGAAAAAATCCATGAGTGGAGAAAGATCCTCAACTGCCAGAGGGTCAATGAGTTTAATCTCTTTTCCGATAGCAAACTGGACGAGGCATAATGACTCTGAATAGCGGTGCAGGCTGTCGGCTTCGGTGTCGACTGCGCAGGGCGCGTTGCCATACTTCTGGGCTGCGGAATCGAGGAAATGCCTTAGTTGCTCGCTGGTTTCGATCATAATGCTGTACGAGACTTTCCAGTATCGCTTGCCGGCAGGGCCTCCCGACGACGGCGTGGAGGATGATCAGCAACCGAGTTTTAGCAAGAGAGATTTCGATTTCGCTGCGAAACGACAAGCGGGGTCATCTGGCCCAACTCCGCTGGCTCCGATCGGTTTTCATGGCCCGCTGGTTATGATCAGGTGATTGCAGCCACAAGCCACCCATTGGAATTTCTCTGAGATGGCCGCAACGGGTCTGGCTGGGTGATGGTGAGTGACCTCACAAACTCCATGAATCATCCAGAATATCCAGTGCTTACGGACGCCTTGGAGATGTATTGTGCCAGATAATTCTTGCTGATTTTGCATCAAACCACGCTCAGCTGTCTTGCCTTTTCGACATCCAGCTCAATCGCCTTCCATGGCAGACCATGCTCGTTGAGATCGGTCATGAAGTTGTCGGGATCGTGCTGCTCCATGTTCCAAACACCGGGTTTGTTCCAGTCGCCAGCAAGCATCTGCTTGGCGCCAATCATGGTCGGAACCCCGGTGGTGTATGAGATGGCCTGCGAGCCAACTTCGGCAAAGCAGTCTTTGTGATCACAGATGTTATATACGTATAATGCTTTCTCTTTTCCGCCTTTGATTCCTGTCATCACGTTGCCGATGCAGGTGCGACCGGAGGTAGTCTTGCCAAGCTCGCGCGGGTCGGGCAGTAAGGCCTTGAGGAATTGCAGAGGGATAATCTTATGGCCATTGTAACTCACTGGATCTATGCGAGTCATGCCGATATTCTGGAGCACTTCGAGGTGCTTGAGGTAATTTGGAGAGAAGCTCATCCAGAACTGTGCACGCTTGATGGTGGGAATGTGAAGGGTGAGTGACTCCAGTTCCTCGTGATACATGCGGTAGATATCATATTTCCCGACTTCCTCGGGGCAGGTGAAGCTCTGTCGGTTGGACATGGGCGGTGTCTCGACAAACTCTCCACCCTCCCAGTGACGACAGTTGGCGGTCACTTCACGTATATTGATCTCGGGGTTGAAGTTGGTGGCGAAGGCCTGGCCGTGGTCTCCGCCGTTGACGTCGATGATGTCGAGGGTGTGAATCTCATCAAAGTGGTGTTTGAGAGCCCATGCCGTGAAAATGTTGGTTACCCCAGGGTCGAAACCCGAACCAAGCAGGGCTGACAAACCCGCCTCCATGAAACGATCCTGATACTCCCACTGCCACTTGTACTCGAATTTGGCGACGTCCTTAGGCTCGTAATTGGCGGTGTCCAGGTAATTGCATTTGGCCTGCAAGCAGGCATCCATCAGAACCAGATCCTGATACGGTAGGGCGACGTTGATCAGGAGTTTGGCGCCAGTTTTGCGAATGAGTTCCACAGTTTCAGTTACTCGGTCTGCATCAACTTGGGCAGTGGCAATATAGCGGCCGGTGCGTTGTTTCACCTCGTTTGCTATGTCCTCGCATTTGGATAGGGTACGCGAGGCGAGGGTGATTTCACCGAAAACCTCTGGTATCATGGCGCATTTATGAGCGACAACCTTGCCCACCCCACCGGCTCCAATAATGAGAATTTTGTTCATGACTGATAATTTGCGCTTCAGATGGGCTAAACGGCTGGCCCAGGCAAGAAGTTAGGGGCTCGGCACATCTTTAAGACGAGTAAAATACCTGCTAAAACCCCTAATCAGCCCATAATATATGGGAGAAATGAGCAATAACAGGGCAGTTTCAGAATTGTTCGGATTACGCGAATTCGTAGCCTATTTTGGCCATTCGCCTCTTGACCCTTGCTCTGGCTGCTGGCAAATTGTGTCTGATCTTCGACACGTTTGCCGGTGGTGCAATATGACAAAATTGTCAACTTGCCCCGCTTGCAGGCGGAGCGAACAAACTCATGAATGGTCATGTCGCCAGCACGAAGGCGAGCGACAAATCAGCCACAAACATTCACAACCAAGCACAAATTAACCACAACCAGCACTTCAGAGTGCTACCAATCTTCCGCAAGTCTCGAAAAACAACCTCGTTTCACAAAACGACAAAACCCAAATATAAGAAGCCATGAAACTAAACTCCCTCCTTATTCCCGCGATTGCCATCGCTGGTATCGCGACAGCCAACGCGCAGCAAACGACCCCTGCGGTCGGCTACATCAGTCTCGGTGACACCGACGGCGACAACGCAGTAGCTGCGAACACCGATATCCGTTTCGGCGTATCATTCCTTAATGCCACCGAATACAGCGGTGCTGTTGCAGCTGGTGGAGTCACCGCTACCACCATCCAAGTTGATGGTGCTGCTTTCGCAGCCGACGCTTATGCTGGCTACTACTGCCAAGTCACCTCTGGCAGCAACGACGGCCAATTCCTGCTTGTGACCGCCAATACGGCTGACACACTTACGGTAACTGCTCAGCCAGGCGACTCGACGACTGGAATCTCTGATGGCGATACGATTGCCCTCTCCGAAGCATGGACTCTCATGAGTCTTGTCGGTTCAAGACCAGTTGGTACCCAAGTGTTCACGTGGGACGGTAGTGGAGATGGTATCAACCTCGCCACCAATACCACCTACCAGGTGTTCGATGTAGGTGGCGGCGCCCTGAGTTGGGTTAACACCAGCAGTTTCGCAATCAGCGATGACGTAATTGTCTACCCTGGAGAGGCTCTCATCCTCCGCACCGGTGCTTCTGCCCTACCCAGTTTCGTGCTTTCTGGCACTGTCCCAACCGAAGCCAATCGTAACATCATCTTTGGTGGCGACTCTGGCCAAGATACCCCTCTCTCATTCACTTCACCTCTTGATGAGCAAATCGCGGGTCTTACTTTCCCGTCTGTAATTGGTGACCAACTCCTCATTTATGACAACGCGAGTTCTGGCATCAACAAATCCAATGCCGTCACTTACCAGCTATTTGACACTGGTGGCCAAAACGAGTGGGTCAACACATCCACATTTGCAATTGTGTCGGATGAAACGATTGAGGCAGGATCCAGCTTCGTATTTCGTCGAGCAGCTGCAGCGGACGATACTGCGGCGACTAACACTGCTAGCTACAATACTCCCTAATTAGTTCTTCCCTTAGATAGAATTACATCATACTTAAACCCAACATTCCCTCCTGACCCATGAAAAATATAAAATACATTACTTCAATGGCCGCCATTATGGCAGCTGCAATCTTGCCTGCTTCGGCAGCCATCAACTTCAACTTTGCTGGTGGCGCCGGCGGCTTGGATGACGGATTCCTTGGAGAGTCCGGTCAAACATCAGGAATCACTTACGGTCTAATTTTTGACACTGGTGGTGATGGTTTTGATACTTCATACACTGGACTCACGCTTAGCTCTTCGATTGGCGCTGCTGGGGTAGTTATGGGTGGATCTGACGATGATACCTTCATCTACGGTGGTACTACTCAAGCTAACTTCCTTGGCACCAGCCTACTCGCTGACGTCAACGGCGTTGACGGTACCTATGAAACCGATAGCTTCCGTGTCATTTGGTTTGATTCCTCCATCAGTGGAGGCAGCACAGCATCTGCAGGAAATACCTACGGACTTTCCTCAATTGACACTGCTCCGTTGAATGGAAACACCAATCCTTACGACATCACTCCGGTTTCTGCCAATGCGGGATCCTTGACATTCGTGCCCGAACCATCCGCTGCACTTCTTGGTGCCTTCGGTGGCCTGCTTCTGCTGCGCCGTCGTCGCTCAGCATAATTCGATTTTTCAAGAATTACTCTAAGAGGCGGGCGACAGCCCGCCTCTTTTTTTGTGTATAGCATAAAGCCTCGTTCGCTTCATATGCGACAGTCTACTCTTGCAACGGTGTGGGTTATAAATCACAAGGCTCTCACTCGGCCCTTATGAGACGCAAGCGCAAGAAAAAAGAAATCACAGGCAGGCTATCTGTGATCATGGCAATGCTCGTGTTGGCGGCGTTGGTTTCCACTTCAATCTTCTGGTCTCTGAATCAGCGAGGCAATGGAGGTGTTTCCCAACAGCAGGTTGGGGAGCCTTATCAGCCTATGGATACCAAGGATTTTGGCTTGGATAGCACCATTGACTTGGTCACGCGGGCACTGAGTGTTGCAAGTCCAGACGAGGTGAGTCGCTTCTTCCATCTTAATGGTCTGGATGAAACAGAAGCATTCGATTACCTCCAAGGTTTGAATATACCCAGTAGGGAGCAGCTCAGATTTACGTCATTGAGCAAAGGTCAGGGCTCTCGTGGATACGATGGCGTTATGCTCGAGTGGCAAGACGGCTTCAAAAGGCAAATTAGAACGGTAGCAGTAACCAGAAATGCTGAGGGAGAGCTCAAAGTGGATTATGACGCCTTTGCCCATAGATGTGAGCCAGCATGGGATGTAATGGTGAGTGAGCAAAAGGGTGGGAAAGCGCGAGTTATTTTTAGCAAGGACAATTACTACAACGGCCAATACAAAGAGAAAGATTGGCTCTGCTACCGCCTGCGAAATTTAGGAAGTGAGCAAGATATTTACGGCTATGTTCGCAAGGACACGCCACAAGAGAATGCGTTTGAAGAAATCATACGCAATGTGAATGCAGACAACGTGCGCAAAGATCGTGATGGTAACGCCATTTTTTACGCCTATCTCCAAATTGAGAAACAGAGTGGATCTCTAGACCGCCAGTATGAGATATCTCGGGTTTTGGCTGGTGACTGGGTGGTAACGGATACCGCCCTCGACGAAACATTTTAATACCTCGCGCGCTTAGGTCGCGTTATAGTTGAGGATATGTCCTCCAATTGAGGCAGGTGAAGATAATATGTTACATTTTCGTCACGAAGCTCAGCTTCTGAAAAAAGCTGGTGGGGAATACTACGTCAATGCTTCGCGGAGGCACTCCGTGACGGCATTCCTCCGCCATGCGTCTTCATCATCTGCAACTCACAGATCCTGCTTCATCCGAAGCCATGGATCAGTCGCAGGTTGAGAGAGGCAATGCTTGGTGGGTAGTGGTTTTGATGCAGACGATCATGTCGCTCGTGGTAGTGCAGTTGGGTCTAGCACAGGAATCAGCCTTACCTAAAATCGATGCGGCTACTGAAGCCACTGCACCAGATCCGGCCGAACCACCTGCGGCCGCAGCCAACAATGAAATTGATGGAGAACCTGCCAAACCAGATGTCGGTAACCAACTACCCAATGGCGTAGGCAATCCTGAGGGCCCTGCTGCAGAAGCTGCTGTCGAGCCCGTCGTTCTGCCAGGTCTCTTGCCGGAAAGGGGCAAGTGCGTGGTGAGCGGTGAAGTTTACGATAAGGATCTCAAGCCCGTCGCGGGTGTCTTCATCGACGTCCGAGAGCTCAGCTTCAGAGCCCAGACCGATGCCCAAGGAAAATTCCGCATTGAAGGCATGCCTGATGGCACCTTTACCTTCGAAGCGACCAAGCTGGGATACAATCTCGAGACCAAGGTGCTTACGCTGATCGAAGCTCAACCGGCGGTTGCCAACTTCAGTCTCAGCATCAAACCTGTGGATGACGGCAACACAGTCTACACTCTGGAGGAGGAAACCATCATCGGTGAGTATTCAGGTGACTCGCCGGGCGACCTCTTTTTGGACCTCACTGTCACGCCTACGCTCAGCAGTGGTTTGTCTGAAGAGGACTTTGCGAAGAACGCCGTCAGCGATGCAGGTGAAGCAGTTGAAAAGATCTCTGGTGCTAATGTGGTTGATGGCAAGTTCGCGGTGGTTCGTGGTCTTGCGGATCGTTACATCACAACAACGCTGAATGGTGGTGCGATATCGTCGGCGGTGCCATCGCGCAAAGCGGTTCGCTTGGATCTATTCCCTACATCCGCCATGAGCGGCATCAATGTTGACAAAATATACACCCCATACTTGTCAGGAGACTTCGGCGGCGCTGCGATTGACTTGAGGACCAAGGTCTTTCCCACAGAGCCAGTTGTGGATTTTAAGTTCAAGCAGGGATTTGATCCGTCGCTACCCAGCAAAATGATGCTTTCTGCTGACAAAGAGCTAGATTACTTTGGCGGTTTGGATGAGGGACACGGCAGGGATGCACTGATCGGATCCGACGGTCGACTGATTACGGAGAGCATTCAAGGAGATGTTCTTCTAGCATGGCAAACGCTGCATTCCAGTCGAAGCCTGCTGCCTGCCGCACGCGGATCGGAACAGGCGCAGTCTTTCTCCACCACGATTGGAAACACCATCGAGCTGGCTGATGGAATCAGATTCGGATTGTTGGCAGCCGGAGGAGTCGGAGGAAGCGATGACTATAATGCATCACAGATCTTCACGCAGGGAACCGACACATGGTATCAGGAGGAATTTACGCGCGAGCGGGAATGGAATGTATACTTGGCTGCAGGTCTTGAGCTGGGTGAGTTTAATGAAATCCGTGCACTCTACTTTAGGAAAAATATTACACAGCAAAATGTGACTACGGGAAGCGGTGGGAGAAATGAGCGCTTTGATGTAACAGGTACGAACCTCGATAATCTCTGGGAACAAGTACAAAATGCTGAGTCCAACCCGAATACGGGGGTGGCAGCCAATCCGACCGACAACTTCTATGAAATTGATCCGGTTGAGCAGGACCTACAGCTCCTGCAACTTAGTGGCAAGCATCAGCTAGGAAGGCGCGGCCCAAAATT
>JBMYMN010000122.1:0-7848 GCA_049597355.1 Luteolibacter sp. | reverse complement strand
ATGACGCTCGTCGGCGAGGAGCGTGAAGCTGCCCTCAAGGTGATCCACACCGCGGCCAACAACCGCCCGAGCTGATGACAAGCATCGCTGAAATCTCATAAACAAAAAGGGCCTGACGAAAGTCAGGCCCTTTTTACTTGAATGCTTGGGTCAATGAATCAGTCAGCTAAAACAGTTTTGTATGCCAAACCTGCTCCAACCAGATCGCTCATCGCCATACCAACGGACTTGAAGAGCGTAATCTCTTCGTCACTTTCACGCAGCGGTTTGGTTTTGGCGCACATCTCGGTGAGTTCGGCAATCACGCCTTCTTTGGTAAACACACCCTCAGAAATAGGAACGAGGATTTCGCCACCTTCCTTAAAGGCATTGACGTAGCTGTCGGCGTAGACCTTGGATTTCGTAATCAGTGCGGTATCACACTCGCGCTTGGTCGCATGATGGTTGCCGATGAAGTCGGTGTGAGTACCAGGCTTAACCCAGTCGCCCAGCACGACAGGCTCGTGCGAACCCGTGGCAGCCACGATGATGTCGGCTTCGGCGCAGGCAGCTTCGCGGTCTTCAGTGGCGACAAATTCGATGTCGGGATACTCCTTGCTCATCTCTTCGGCAAGCGCGGTGGCTTTGGCTGCCGTGCGACCCCAGATGAAGATTTTTTTCAAGTCGCGTACGCTGGCGTTGGCGCGGATCATATAGGGAGCCAAGTTGCCGGTACCAAGTAGCAACATGGTGCTGGAGTCCTCGCGAGAGAGCAAACGGGTAGCGAGGCCAGATATGCCGGCAGTGCGCCAGAAAGTGACTGTGGTGCCATCGACTAGGGCGAGCGGTTCACCGTGCTCGCGGTCAAACAGCATGATTTTTGAGTAGAGGGATTTGTAGGGATCCTGTGCAGTGGGGAAATAAGTGAATGCCTTCACGCCAATAAACTGAGAACTCCAGGAAGGTAATACTGCAAAGGCATCGTTCTCACCAGATTCCTCATCAAGCAGAAATACCTGACGGGGAGGCATAGAAAACTTTCCAGCATAAGCCTCTTCGAGTGCATCGATGAGGGCAGGATAACTCAGAGCGGCGTGGACTTCCTCGGCGGTGATGACTTTCATTGCCGATGGTCTTAGCGACTCGGAATGACTGGGGCAAGCGAAGTCCTCACAGGACAACATGCCCAACCACTTTTCAAGTTGGACAAACTGATTGCCATACCCAACGCGAGCACTGCCCAAATCAAGTTAGGGCATCAGTCGGTGGGCATGATCACACCTGCCATGCGCATGACACCCTCACGAGCCATCTCACTCTGTGGGTGAATGCTACGGGCCTTGAGATACCAAGACAACGCAGTTCCGGTCTGTTGTGGTGTGCGACCCTCAAAATCCTTGGCTTTGGTGAGGGCACGGGTGAAGTCAGCCACCTCCGGAGCCAGCAACTCAAGTTGTCGACCCAGTTTGGGGTCGTCAGGGAACTGCTCGCGGATCTCGGCCAATTGCTCCCATGCAGCGTAGTTCTGGCCAGCGCGGCTAAACTCTTCAGCCTTGCCCAGTGCAGTCTCAATCTTAGTTAAGTTGGTAATAATCTGAGTGAAGGCATCGAGGCGCTTCTCATCGCCTTGAATCACAGGAGCGATTTCATACTGCCTACGGGCGATCTCGCGGTAGTTGCCCTCGCTAAGCAAGCGGTCGAAGTCGTTGCGCGTGCGCACCACAGTGCTTGTGGTGCCGATCAGATCGCTGAACTCCTGAAGCTTGGGGTTGGTGGGCCAAATTTCGGTGGCCTGCTTGATTTTCTCGGCGGCCTTATCGGATTCGCGTGCGATGAGCTGGGCTTTGGCTTCCTCAATTAGCAGATTGGCAGCGAGCGTGTAACCGGAGACGGCGCTGTCGACCTTGGAAGAAGGGAAGTCTGAGGCACGGTTCTTCAGACCGGAGGAGAGTTCCTTCGCCTTGACGTAATCGCGGGCCTGCATGGCGCCGTAGAGCTCATTGAGGTCTCGGAAGTACGCTTGGATCTTGAGTTTTTTCTCAATCTCTAATGTGGCAAGGGGAGCAAGATACTCACCAAGAGCAAAGGCCTCCATCAATCGCTGCGAGGCGTTGTGCAGTTCGCCACGCGCCAACATCGTGTCGAAGGCCTCAATAGCTTTCTCAGCTTCGCGAATGGCCTCGTTAGAAAGCGCATCGAGTGAAGACACAGTCGGATTCACACCGATCGAGTCGGAGAAGATCTTAGCAATGTCAGAGTTCTTTTTTACATGCAGGGTGGAGTCTCCGTCCCTCCAAATCTGATTGTAGAAACGCGAGGCCATCAGCACGTGTTCGAAGCGACGCTGCATAAACCACTGAATCATGTTCACTTGGTATTGGGTCTTTGTCGTGAGAGTGCGGGCCTTGTTTTGAGCAGCATTGGCCACTTTGAGGGCCTCGATCTCCGCAATTCGGCGAATATTTTCCTGGTAGCGCAGTGAGTTTACGCCCTTGCCGGGATTCTTGGCGGGTTCAGCTTCCTCACCTGCACCACTGTTCGCGACGCGTCTGGAACCAAGCGTGCTGTCACGCTCGTGAGCCGCCTGCCAGTCGCTATCCCGGATCCTCTGCTTTTTTTCAGCTTCCATGGCTTGGTTCAAGCGCTCGACTCCGCGCATATCTTGCTTGGCAAGCATTGAAGTGTAGATGGACTCGGCCAAGGACATGCATATGTTGGCATCTCCAGAATAGGTGGCGGCGGCGGGAAGCATCTTAAAAGCACCGTAAAGATCAGGGCGCTTGCCGTCCCTGCGCAGGGGCGAAATGGTATCGAGGATTCTTGCCACATCCTTGCGGTATTGCTCTGCAGCCTCGCCGCTTTCTGGCGGCTGACTTAGATACTTCTCGAAACGTGCTTTGAGCAAACGGTTGTCACCCAGAGGAATCGTGACACCGCCCACGGTGATGGTTTCCGCGGAGGGATCGAGCATGGGAATTTCCTGTCCGAAAGGACTGGGACCGGTTTGCGGCTGCGAGCGGGTCGCCGAATCCTGTGGCGTGGTATTAGCCGGAGGCACCGAGTTGCCACCGTTACCTGCCGGTGGAGTGTAGACCTGTGCCTGAAGAGCGGCAGCGAGGGTGATAAAAGTGAGGATCTGGAGTCTCATGATTAGGTGAATGTGGTGTCTATACGGAACTGGGGGGTTAGAGTCGTTCGATGTCGGTAGCGACTGCGATGCCACCCTTCTCAAACTGGACCTTGAAGGCATACTTCTGCTTGGTCTCGATGTTGCGGTCGCTGAGGGCTGTCGGAATGCGAATACCGATGAACTCATCGCCTCGCGAACCCACGACCTTGACGCTGACGAGTTGACCATTACCGGAGAACTGGAGTTTCTCGTCAATTTCACCTTCAATGATATAAATGTTGGAGCGGAGAGAATTACCGTTTTGAAGGAGATCATCCACCTGCAAACGGGGCGTGCCTTCAAAGGCTCTGGATTCTCCGGTAAGCAGCATTTTGCCACCAAATACCACTGCTCCAATCACCACCACTGCGGCGAGAATGATGCCTGGATTGAGTCCTGAACTTGCGCGTCGAGCCATGTTGAAGTGCCTACTAGAAGATAGTTGAAACCCTGCACAATCCGTAAAGTTGCGGAAGTAAGGGAGAGGAATGATTTACATTGGATTGGTGAATTGCAAATTACGAGTCAAAAGCGGTCTGGGGAGCTATCCATCATTGCCAACTTAGTCCCACTGTGGCCGACAAACGCCTGCCAAGGCAGCAATCAGCGCAATCGCAATGTGGACACCCAGAACAGATAGGCAGATCTGTTGGGCGGTGAGGCTGGTGTCGATCACCGATTTGACTGCATCGTAGACTTGGTTCTGCAGTGCCTCGACTGAACCAGACCATGCCCAATAAGCCGAAATAAACGGGCGGGTAAAGGCGTCGATGTGCGACGGTAGCGCCAGCACCGAACCAGAGAGCGGCAACTGGAAACCCACAAGATAGATGGACAGCAGCGAGGCCTGCTCGGCCGTGCGCATAAGAGCTGAGATCGCCAGGCAAATGGCGGTCATTGAGGCATTGATCAACAGCAGAAAGATCGCGTGGTCCATAAAGTCACCTCGAAACTCTCCACCAAACGTTTCGACAAAGAAGGCCATATACAGCGACTGCGTCACAACCAGACAGGATAGGAAGACAACCTTTGACGCCAGATAAGCCAATGGCCTGAGACCCCCAAATTTTTCCTTCTCATAGACCTGTCGCTCGCCCGCAATTTCACGCGCCGAATTGTTGGAACCCATTAGCGACAGCAAAACGACTTGGAACATGATAATACCCGAAACCGCTGCACCGACCTTGGCTTGATCTGCCATCACCTCGGCTTGCTCTTGAAACTCCACAATCACGTTGTCGGAGCGAATATCTGAATAGCGTTTGATGTTGTCTCCCGCCTTGTCACTAAAGAGAGTAATGATGATAGGGAAAATGATTAGGATGGCGAGTTGCAGAAGCACCTGCGTTCGGTCGCGGAAGAAGATTCGCCATCGCCGTGAAAGAAGTGTCGAAAACTGGCTGAGGAATCCCGGAAGCGGCTGCGCCTGAGAAACACCGAGAAGTGAGGCCTGAGAATCCTCATTCTTTTCATTGCTGTCAGTGTCCTCACTCGATTTCGGCACCGATACCGCTGGCAGCCTCAAGGAGCCACTGGCAATCAACTTTTCACGTTTCTTCATCATCATGCCAACGTATGATTCGCTGTGCTTGCTCCAGGAAGACCGCCAACGATCGCCATCCTGAGAAGCAAGACGCGGGTAAACCTCCTCGGTATCGTTGACCGAGAAGTAGTGGGTCAATTGATCCGGCGGGCCGTGAAAAGCAACCGATCCCTCGTGCAGCACGAGGATGGAGTCGTAAAGTTCGAGGTGGGCGAGCGAATGCGTCACCGACATCACCACGCGTCCGTCCTTACGAGATAGATCGTGCAGCAGACGGACGATCTCACGCTCGGAGCGGGGATCGAGACCGGAGGTGACCTCATCACACAATAGCAGGCGGGGATCCGAGACCAACTCCATGGCCAGACCAAGGCGACGTTTCTGACCACCGGACAAGACCTTAACCTTGCGGTCCGCAATGTTGGTGAGACCGGTCTCATCCAGGACGCGGTCGATGCGCCGGTCGAGTTCCGCCGAGTTGCGAGTCTTCACGCGCAGGCGGGTGGCAGCCTCAACAGACTCGTCTACCGTGAGTGGATCGTAGGCAATCGAAAATTGCGGCACGTATCCGATCTCAGTCGGCTCAAAATCAGCGTCTTCAGAGAGATTTCGGCCTTCCCAAATGAGGGCGCCCTCCGATTCCTGATTCAATCCGGCGATGGTCTTCAGCAGCGTGGTTTTGCCACAACCTGAAGGTCCGACAATCGCCATGAAGTGACCTTTCGGTACTTTCAAGGAAACCTTGTTCACCAGATTCACATCCTCACCATCCTTGTGGATGGTAAAACAAACATCTTGCAGCTCAATCAAAGGGATAGGGATTGGGTTGTAAGCAACCATTCAACACACACACTCCCATGCCGTGCAACTTAAAAGCCAACAGAGCAAAGGTTGCGCATCGTAAATCCACTAGGCTCCTCTCAGGATAACCGCTAATCCAGAGGCACAATGCGAACACCGCCTTTGGGCTGCTTTTGCATATCGGAACTGAGAGTTGGAGCGGCATCCATTGTGGCGGACGGGTTCGCTTCTGTCACATCTCCATCCAAAGCATTTCGTAATGCACCCTCTACCAACTGCCCACAGTGAATTTTCATGGGAGGTAGTGCACCTAGGTCACCACTGAGGTCATCGGGCGATAGATTCTTTGCCTCCTCGACAGATTTCCCTTTGAGCAATTCAGTCGCCATGGATGCGACCGCAATGGCTGTCTGGCATCCAAATGCCTGAAAAGAAGCGCGATCGATAATCTTCTTCCCATCTTTTTCTTTGAATTTCAGCCACATCCTCAACATGTCGCCGCACTCAGGGGAGCCAACAGTTCCGACGGCATCAGCGTGGTTCATTTCCCCCTGATTCTGGGGATTGGCCAAAGCCTGCTGCACCTTATCTTCAAAATCGCTCATGGTCGAAGACTGACCATACCCGCCAATACTAGCGGGTTCAAGTGTGAGAAATCTTATCCTTCTCCCGTATGAGTCCACATAAAGGCCATCCTCACATTCTTTTCTATCCTGACTCCGTTCCTCCATGCGCAATTCGAGGAGCGGGAACATCCACGCCTGTGGATGGATACGTTGCAGGAAAAGGAGATGCGCCGCACCATCCAACTGGATCCTCTCGCAGCCAAGCTTCATCAGGATCTATTGGCGGAGGCCGAGTCCATCCTTACACGACGACCCCCGGAGCATAGCATTGATGATGGGCATCGTCTGCTGCGCGAATCGAGACTCGCCCTCAAACAAATCTCAATCCTCTCATGGGCATGGCGCTTCACGAAAGACGAGCGCTACCTGAAACGAGCGGTCACCGAACTAGGTGCTATCTGTGCCATGAAGGACTGGAACACGGTACACTTTTTGGATACTGCAGAAATGGCTGTGGCCGCGGCAATCGGTTACGACTGGTTGCACGATCAACTCACCCTACAACAGCGCACCATGTGTGAGCAGGCCATCGTCGACAAAGCACTGCGCCCTGCGCGTGCACACTATGATGGCAAACAATGGTGGACCGACGGACGCAACAACTGGGGGCAGGTCTGTGGCAGTGGCATCGCCGTAGCTGCCATCGCCATTCAGGGAAAAGATGACGGTCTTTCCATGGGATTGATTCGCGACGGACTTGACCTCCTCAAAAAATGTGAGCGCTTTTACGCACCGGATGGCGTCTATCCGGAGGGGCCCGGTTATTGGCATTACGGCACCATCTATCATACCAAGCTACTGGCGGCATGTCAGACTCTCGGCCACCCGGTTTCCATTCCAGATGATCTAAAACGCAGTGGCGTGAGCATGATGCACATGCACGGCCCATCACGTAAGCCCTTTAATTTCTCCGATGGCAAAGCCTACCCCTCCGGAAAGTCTTCGGCCCAGGCATGGATCGCCACCCACTTCAACGATGCATATCAACAGACCAGCGTACGCGAGGTGATTGAACGCGCCCTCGATCCCAAGCAAAATCAATTGAAGCACAAGACTTCTCCATTAACCCTGCTCTGGCTTCCCACTAGACCCGACAAGTCTGAATCCTTGCCCTTAAACGCTGTGATGCATGGCGAGCAATCCACCGCGGTATTTCGCAGCCACTGGGGAGCGGATGCCAGTTGGTTGGCAATCAAAGGGGGTACTCCTCATGGCGGCCATGGTCACATGGACGTGGGATCATTCTGCTACGACGCCCATGGCATGCGCTGGATTCACGACCTCGGTGGAGACAACTATAACATGCCCGGTTACTTTCACGGCGATCGCTTCCAATATTATCGCCTGCAGAACCGCTCCCACAACACGCTTGAAATCGACAACAGCTTGCAGAATCCAAAGTCGAAACCCTGCCCCATCATTGCCTCGGATACCATCGGCAAGCCGTATGCCACACTGGATTTGACCGAAGCCTACAGCGAACAAGCGAAGGCAGTGATCCGAACTGCCAGATTCGATCCAAAGACTGGAGCGGTCACCATCCATGACAAAGTTACCAAACCACGCGGCATTGTAACTTGGCGCATCATTACCGATGCAGATTGCTGTATCAATGGTGACAAAGTGATACTCAGCAAGCAGGGCAAATCGATCCAATTACAACGCCTCTCCATGGACGGTAAATGGAGAGTCACGAATGCGAAACCACCCCAAAAGATTGAGAATCCCAA
>JBMYMN010000121.1:0-7934 GCA_049597355.1 Luteolibacter sp. | reverse complement strand
ACCAACGATCAAACCAGCCATGAACATCAAACTCATTCGAAACATCTCGATACTCGGAGCCATCACCTTTTTTCCTCGAACTGTATCCAAGTTGACAATGCCGAATATGCGCGCAAAGGCTCCAAAGCCGACCCTGATCTGCCCGGCTCCGATAAACTAGACAACAACTACAAAAATGGCACTCTGCTTCGCCACGAAGTGCTTGGCAAAAAGTTCACGATATAATCTCTGAATGCCGACTTCGTGAAGAAAACAGGCTGGAGCGAGGCAGTATACTAGGAGGTCAAATAAACCGATCGGGTTGACGTCCGAGTACATAATCACTCACTGCCATTCGTTTGCTACCTTCGGGCTGTATGCTGGTGAGTTCCAAAGCCCCCTCATCAGTCCCCACAAACAGGCGACCTTCCTCAATCGAGACTTCACCAGCAGTGAGGTCTTTTTTTGTGACTACTGTTGGCGGGTATATCTTGAGGCGCTTGCTAACTCCTCCCTCCACCACAGTAGTGTAGGTGCCGGGCCACGGATCGTAAGCGCGGATGCGGCGCTCCAGCACTTCAGCGCAAAGCGACCAATCCAACCTACCATCTTCACGTCCCAGTTTACCGATGTAGCTCGCCTGATCCTCATTCTGCCGAGTTCGAGGGGGATCATCACCAGCCAACAATTCGATAGTTTTTACCATCACCGGTATCGCCAAATCAGCCAAACGATCGTGAAGACTACCACCCGTTTCATCACCGGCGATGGCGATGCTTTCGGAGTGAATCAAGTCACCGGCATCTAGTTTGCGCACTACATGCTGAGCCGTAATGCCTGTCTGCGTGTCACCGGCATCAATAGCTGCCTGAATGCAGGCAGCTCCACGGTGCTTAGGCAAGAGTGAGGCGTGAAGATTCACCAGATGCGCGTCGGGGAAATCGAGCAGGTTCTGCTTGATGATTTGACCGTAGGCCATGACGACGAGCAGCTCCGGCTTGAGGGCCTTGAGTTCATCAACGATGTCACCAATCACCTCGGGTTGACACACGGGAATCCCTGCCTTCATGGCCTCCACCTTGATTTGAGGTGGTGTCAGCTCCATTTTGCGACCTGCCCGCTTGTCAGGCTGAGTAACCAAGGTCAAAGGCCTCGGGCCTTCGGTTAGAAGATAACGGAAGGCCGGCAAGGCGATGTCACCGGTGGCAATGAAGATGATGCGCATGAAGAAAAATTCGCTCTTTTAAAAATCACTCTGGCTAGCCGCATGAAACACCAGAACCGGCGCGAGCAAGGTAACATCCGCCAGTACTCGCAGAGAATCCATGGAGAATTGGGAGCGACGCCGGTTGAGGAGATACATCAGAGCCACACCCGTGAGGATAGCATAGTAGAAGGGCCGCATATGGCTTTGCTGCAAAGCAAAGACAATGGAGGCCACAGCCAAGACGAGCAACGTCAGCATGACGGTGAGTTCATCTGTGGCCTTGACCTCGTCATCATCGCTGCGCTTCGCATGCTCCCAGAAGTCGATGGCCGCGATATTGAGCATGCATAACACACCAAAGCAGATGAACTCACGCGACAGCAGCAAATCGGATAATCCGAGTTCCGCCCGATAGACGCAGGCGGTCATCGCTGTACCATAGGCAAAGGCAATTCCTGCCATGAGATTCTTGGAAAGACCAATCTCTTCGCGATTTTCGCTGGCCAGCATCGATAGCCCGAAAAAGCCAGCAACTAAAATCGAACCCATCAATAGATAGCTAAAAATTGCCCGTGGGAGTTCAGTAACGAGTAAAAAAACAGCCCCAAGTATCGCTAGACATAGCAGCACAACCAAGATCTTACGATGCCGCTGATGGAACTGATGACGAGGTTCAAGCTTTTCAGGCGTAGCACTCATCATTGAGACATCAAGGAGGCGGTCGAAAATATAAATCGACCAAACCACCAAACCCAGTGAGACGTAGGCATACCATGGATGGTATCCAAGTCTCCAAGACTCTGCAAAAACGTGCAGCCATGCCAGAGCCACCACAGGGGCATCCAAACTCAGAAGGTTGGGATACAGCCACCAAGGCTTGCGTTGGACAGGTTGGGAATCGATCACGCCAGTTGAAGGTTCGCCACCCTACCCACAGCAGGCAGGTGGTTAAAATCAAATCACCAGGCATTCAGCACCATTAGGCCATCATCTCTTCAATGATCTCGGTTGCCTTAGCCTTGCCTGCCAAGTGTTGAGCAATGGCAAAGCCAAAGTCGAGTGCGGTGCCTGGACCGCAAGAGGTAATGAGTTCACCATCGATGACCACACGCTCGTTGAGGGCAGCGGGCAGACTTTCCTTACAGGATTCATAGCAGGTGAACTTTTTGCCCTCGAGTAGGCCAGCCTGATGGAGAATGAGAGGTGCCGCACAAATCGCAGCCACAGTTTTACCGGCTAACATGAACTCCTTGGCCAACTTGCCAGCTCGTCCATCCTGCAAAAGTTGCATGACTGCTGGGCCACCGGGAATCATCAGGCAATCGTAATCCACTGTATTGATATCATCGATCAGCACATCACCACCGATTTTGATACCCTCTTTGCCAGTCACCAGCAACTTGCCCATCGCCGCAATCGTCACATCGACCCCAGCTCGACGCAGCACATCTACTGGAGCCACGAGTTCAGTTTCTTCAACGCCCTCATTGAGAAGGCATAGCACTTTCTTATCACTCATATTGGTTTGGTGGTTATCATTGGATTAACCCAACGGCACGACGAACGCGATCGAGGACTTTTGTTGCTTCCTTGCGTGCGCGCAGAGCACCAGCATTTAGCACTTCTTCTACATAACCGTCACTGGCTAATATCTCCGCACGCTTGGCGCGCATATCAGAAAAATAGTCCCAATACGCGTCGGCTAGGCGCTTCTTGAGATCACCATAACCAACTCCGCCTTGTTGATGATCCATTATCATTTGGGCATAAGCGGGCTCCTCGGCGAAGAGCTTGTATAGAGCCAATATGGTGGAATTCTCAATGGGCTTGGGTTCTTCCACAGGAGTTGAGTCGGTGGTGATACGCATGACAAGCTTCTTCAGCGGCTTCTCATCGCCAAAGATAGGGAGGGTATTATGGTAACTTTTACTCATTTTTTGGCCATCAAGTCCCGTCACGATGGCTGTGTCATTGCGGATGATGGGCTCTGGTACGACCACGGTCTCCTCACCGTAGGCTTGGTTGATCTTAATCGCAAGATCTCGGGTTACCTCAAGGTGCTGCTTCTGATCCTTACCGACCGGCACTTGGGTAGCATCGTAGAGTAGAATGTCAGCCGCCATCAATACTGGATAGGCAAACAGCGCGTGGTTAGGAGAAATCCCCTGTCCCACCTTGTCCTTGTAGGAATGGCACTTGTTCAGCAACGACATCGGACAAGCGGTAGAAAGAATCCATGCAAGTTCGTTCACTTCGGGCACCGCACTCTGGCGAAAGAAAATAGCTCGCTCGGGGTCGAGACCGCAAGCGAGGAAGTCGACGGCCAACTCGTGACAATTGGTCTTAAGTGCCGCGGCGTCTGATGAGGATGTCATCGCATGGTAATCAGCAATGAAGTAGAAGGCCTCACCCTTTTCCTGCAGTTCAACCGCCGGCTGCATGGCGCCGAAATAGTTACCAACGTGCAACTTGCCGCTAGGTTGTAGGCCGGTGAGGATGCGCATGACGGCAGCATGAAACCGCCCTAGCTAAGGGTCAAGACAGGGATCATACATAAAAATACCCCACCCCGCAATGAGGTGGAGCACTTCGAAATCGGGAATAGAATTGGACTACTTGGCAGTCCAATAGCCTGCGGCGGGAGTGCCGTCATCGCTCATCTTTCCGACGGTCCAAAGGATACCGCGGTTGAGTAGGACACCGAAGTTGGGATCGAGCATTTCCTCAGTACTGTGACCCACGGAGATGGAGAACGTCTTCACCTTCTTTGGACCAAAGATATTGGTCCAAACGATCACGGCTTCCGGCTTATTACCGTTCTTTAGAGTCTGACTACCATTCGCGAGCGGAGTGGCGGTGTCGAAGAGCTGAATGTTGTTGTAGAGCTCGCCAACGGGAGTGATCCAGTCCTTGAGACCCACCGTGATGGGATGCTTCTTGTCAGTATATTTCACTTCTACAGGAAGCTTCGGACCATGGCCTGATGACTGCAGGCCAATCAGCTCAAACCAACCTGCATTGTCGTCACCAATGGTTACCGGCTTCTTGAAGTCACCCCAACGGTAGCTGTGCATGGCACAGTGGATATTCACGGAGGGCACACCCTCGCGGTGAGCTTTCAGAATGCGCTCAACGTACTGCTTATCCTTCACGTTGGCAGAACACTCGTTGTGAATGATCAGATCGTAACCTTTAGCCCAGCCATCTTTCTCGAAGGATTTGAAGGTGCAGTCAGTTTTGTTGTTGCTACCGTTCTCGATGGTGACCTTGGCAAAAAGGCTGGTCTCAATGATTCCTTTTAGAGCTGGCCCTTGTTTATCGTAATCGTGACAGCAGCCACCGTTAATGAGCAAAATATTAAGCGGTTTGACCTCAGCAGTCACAAATGGGGCAGCGGTCAAGCCGATAGCAGCAACAAAAAGAGAAAGTAGGTTTTTCATGAATTGGTATTTGTCAAAAACGATGGCTGGAGCACAAGCCTTTCATTCAAAGGAATTCAGCCTGGCCGAAGTGTCTCCAGATAAGCAGTGACAGAATCCACAAGGCCTGTGTTTGAGTGACAGCGCTGCAAGATGCTGAAACCGGCTACCATGGAAATGAGAATTCCCGCTTCAGTTCCAGGCTGGATGGAGGGATGCACCCAGCCCTCTCTCTGGCCACGCTCAAGCATTGCTTCGAGGCCCTCACGCCAAACCTGAAAAACGGCGTCCAATGTGGCGGTGAGACCTTCGTCGCGGCCGGCCAATTCAGCAGCCATCGCCACGATCGCCGTGCAACAGTCGCCGTCGACAAGTTCTCCACAGGCTCTGACCCAAAAGGAGCTTAGCTCCTGCAGTGAAGAGATGTCGGTGAGTGGATCGACCCAAGTCTGAACCATTTGTGGCTGCAACGAGTCACGAACCCATGCGGTAGCGAGTTCGCGCTTGTCGGCATAATGATGAAAAAGTGCCCCCTTGGTCAGACCGGAAACTTCGACAATCGAACCTATGCCGGTCGCAGCGTAGCCATGGCGCCCGAAACATTCTCCTGCCGCATCGAGGATGGCCTGACGCGTCTGCTCGGGTTGCTTCTTGCGACTGGCCACTCGATCAATATCCATTGGTCAGCACGGAAACCAAGGCCTCGCCCGCGCGCTCAGTGGCCTCCGGTAGTGCAGACTGACGCGCAGTTTGGAGATTGGAGGCTACAAAAAGTTGACTTTCCCCGCTGCTGATACCACTGGCCAAGACTTTCGTCGGATCTCGGGCATCGCGCAGCACCCACGCAAGAGTGATACGATTCTCGATTTCCTCAGGACGCAGAGTATCGAAACGACTAGATCGAATCCGATCATATTGGATGCGACGCACCGCGCCCTCCAGTACTGCATCCGCTTGGTCAGACGATACGATCCTGTAGGTGCCATCAACGGTCATGGCGCTGGCCACCGCTGACGAGGCCATGGCACCAAGTCGAGGATGTAGGGTATCATTCTCAAATACACTGACCGATATGGTTTCAATATTTGTTAACGATGACGGCTTGCGCGGCCCCACATGATAACCTGCACAGGAAACCACAAAGAGACAGAAAGCACAGAGAAGGCAGAGTGTTTTCATAATAGGAATTAGTCATTGAGTTCCTTGAGACGGGCTTTGGCTCGGTCATGCTCGGGGCCTGATTTGGTCTTCTTAATGACTTCGCGATAGTAAATTTTAGCAGATTCCCATTGCTCGGTTTTGTAGTAGAAATCAGCAATCTCTGCAGCACGAATCACCTCACTGGCATCAAGAGATGCAATCATCTTGCGGGCTTCGGCATTGCGCTTATGACCGGGAAACTGAATCAGGTAGTCATTGAAGGCTTCGCGGGATAGATCAATGGTTGCCTTATTCTGATTACCGCGCTCAGCCATATTCTGAAGGGTGGTGCCAACTCGGAAAAGTGCTTCAGGCGCAAGTGGATGGTTATGATGATCGTCCGCAACCTTGCTGAATGCTGCAACCGAGCCCTTGTACTTTTTCTCACGTAAATAGAGTTCCCCGATTGCATATTGGCTTTTGGCTGCCAGATCAGATTTGGGAGCGTGTCGCTTCACGGCGTCGAGCATTTCAAGAGTTTCTTTAAACGGCAGATTGCCCTTGATACCAAGAAAGTTGGTTTGAATATCGCCACGCTTGGCTCCAATCGCGATTTCATAGACTCGCCGGATGGCCTCACCATATTTGGAATGACTGGGAAAGTGACTGAGGAATTTTTCGTAGGCCTCGAAGGCATCACGACGGTCGTTCATCTTGCGGTCGAGCAGCATCGCCTGACGATATCGAGCATCACCCGCATGTAACGAAAGAGGGAAATCATCGGCCAAGTCCTCGTAAAGATCAATGGCATCGTCAAAATCACCCTTTTCCTCCTCAGCTTTGGCCTCAGCAAACAAAGCATGGGCTTCACCGGTCTGCTTCTGATTCATACCGACCAACGCGGGACCTGGCTCATTATTCCCACATTGACTGAGCAGAACGGCAGCGATAGGGCACAAACCAAGTGCGAGATAACATCGAATCATGTGTGCAGCATGGGTAATGCCATGGCTTGGGGGAAGGAAAAATCGGATGGATCAAGGGTGGTGCGAAAAGCTCTTTGCTAAGACTGCCCCAGTTCCACGGAACGCGCTGTTGCCGCGGCAACGGCTGCTCCGACCACCATCTGGAAGTCGAGATCTCTCAGAGCATTGAGTCCCGCAAAGGTGGTCCCATTGGGTGAAGTCACCATCTCTCTTAAATCGCTGGGTTCTCGTCCGGTCTCAATGACCATGGAGGCCGCACCATACACGGTTTGAGCTGCCAGGCGTAGGGCGTGCTCGCGTGATAGCCCTTGCGACTCGGCACTATCCACAAGCGCTTCGATCATCAGGTAGACGTATGCAGGACCACTCCCTGAAAGACCGGTGACTACATCCATCAGGTTCTCGTCAACTTTCAGCGCCACCCCAACCGATCCAAGGAGGCTCTGTGCAAACTCGGCATCATCGGCTGTGGCCTTACTGCCCATGCAATAGGCGGCTGCCCCCTTACCAACCAAGGCAGGCGTATTGGGCATGCAGCGAATCACACGCATTTCGGGGCCTGCTACAGACTCAAGCGCAGCCACAGAGATGCCAGCCGCCACGGAAATGATGAGCATCGGTTGCTCTGGTGCAACTTCCGCAAGTGCGGACAAAGTCGCAGTGATCTGTTGCGGCTTGGTGCAGAGAAGAACCAAATCCCTCTCTGCCAGGGCAGAGATATCTTCAGTGGTCTGACCGCCTGTGGCAGTCGCGAATTGCTCGCACGCTGCGGGATACGGATCGATACCAATCAAATTCGAGGCGTTAATCACTCCAGATTGAATCGCACCCTGAATCAGTGCAGTGCCCATTTTACCACAACCTACAATACCAATGTTCATAGGATGAGGTTACACCTCGTCTCGGCATCGGCCAGCGTGATTTTTGATGGAGCTGCGAGCCGGTTCTCTCCAATGTATAGTCCATGAAGAAACTCTGCGGCGCCCTGCTGCTACTCCACCATATTGGTTTGGTAAATGCCCAGGATGCCACCCCTGACCCGCACCCTGCTGAGGCGAGAGCGACTCCTCCCGTCGAAGAGACGATACCTGAGCGGGTGAACAAACTCGGCAGACCTCATTCCATCGAATTCCCCGAGGGTATTATGATGGCGATCAGCACGCCCAACGATCTTGCCCAAAAACATGTCCTGTATGGCTTAAA
>JBMYMN010000120.1:0-8033 GCA_049597355.1 Luteolibacter sp. | reverse complement strand
CTCAGTCACTTTTTTGTAGCTCTATATTTATCGATTTTCATGCATATTCATGACATTCTCAACGATTCTAGGCCATCAATGTCGTTTGAGTTCTTCCCACCCCATCAAGAAGCTGGCTGGGAGGGGTTGTATCAGACCGTCCGTGAACTCGAGCCATTGAGGCCATCCTTTGTTTCCGTTACCTACGGAGCCGGAGGCACCACCCGCGAAATGACACACGACCTAGTGGTTCGGATCAAGGAGACCACCGCAATACCACCGGTTCCTCATCTCACCTGTGTAGGCCACAGCCGCGAGGAGGTTCGGACTATTCTTCAACGCTACGCCATGGCTGGGGTTACAAACATTCTGGCACTTCGCGGCGATCCACCGAGGAACCAACCCGATTATGATTGGAGTCAGGGAGAATTCGAGCACGCGGCCGATCTCGTTGCCTTCATCCGTGAATTCAACGAGTCTGGTGCTCATCCGGACGAACGAGGCTTTGGTATTGGTGTGGCGGGATTTCCCGAAGGGCACCCGTCCACACCAAACCGCATGGTCGAACTGGATCACCTTAAGGCCAAAGTCGATCAAGGTGCCGACTACATATGCACCCAGCTGTTCTTTGATAATCACGACTTCCTTGATTTTCGGGATCGCTGCCGCCTGGTTGGCATTGATATACCCATCATCGCGGGTCTGATGCCGGTAACCTCGATTTCTGCAATGAAACGCATGGCTGAACTGGCCGCAGGAGCCCGCTACCCCGCAAAACTCATGCGTAGCCTGAAGCGTGCAAACGGTGACAGCGATGCAGTCAGTCGTATTGGGGTCCACTACGCGGCCGAACAATGCGTCAACCTATTGGACAACCAAGTTGATGGAATCCACTTCTATACTCTCAACAAAAGCCTGGCAACGCGTGAAATCTACTACAGTTTGGGGCTTGGAAGCACGTTGAGCCGAAGCACAGACATTCTCTTGGACAAGTGACTACACTGAACTTGCCTTGGCAATATCGGATGATGCCGGAGTCAGATTGAAGGCTTCCGTGGCTGAAATCTTTTGGCGTTTTTCCACTAAAAAATCTGGCTAACTATTGCCTCGCTCAATTGATCATGGCTTGGCGAGAAGATCCTTAACGTACTGCTCATAAAAAATTTTGGACATCTGCAAGCCGACCAATCTTCTGGCCTATCTGGCCATGGAGACTGCATCCTTGCTAGCCAGATAATCACCCGGGTATTGGTCGAATGATCGGCTACGTTGGTAGGGCGTGTTTGCGCCACAGGATACGGATTGAGGAAAACACCACGACATGAAGAGATCGGGGCAAATTTGCTAGCCGAGGAGGCCACAATGCCCTACCAAAGCCGTCACTTGGAAGCCAATGATTACAAAGTGCGGCTCGATATCTTCGAGGGCCCTCTAGACCTGCTGCTCTACCTCATTAAGAGGGACGAAGTGGACATCCATTCTATCTCGATTGAGCGGATTACCCATCAGTATTTGGACTACATCAATACCTTCAAGCTGCTCAACATCGATATTGCCTCCGAGTTCATCGTAATGGCGGCCAATCTGATGTATCTTAAAAGCCGTACCCTGCTTCCAAAATCTGAACAACCACCCGAGGAGGATGCCGAGGAGGAAGATCCGCGCTGGGACCTGATCCGACAGCTCATCGAATACAAAAAATTTAAGGATGCAGCCGGCTTCCTCGCTCGCAAAGAGATCGAACAAGAGGGGAGCTTTGCTCACCAGGCAGATACCCCGGATCATAACCATGACGAGCCCGCACAACTCGCCGAGGCATCGATCTTTGATCTTATCCGCGCTTTCCAGAACGTGCTCAAACGTTTTGAGGAGGCAGATAGTTTCAAAGACATCGTTGATGACCGATTTACCGTTTCAGAACAGATTGAAATGCTTATGAAGCGACTCTTACCCGGAGAGTCCATGCGTTTTGAATCCGTATTCAAGGACGCCTCTTCCAAGTCCGAAGTCATCACCACTTTCCTCGCACTTCTCGAACTGATGAAGCTCAACCAGTTTGTAGTCAGTCAGAATCAACTTCTTGGAGAAATTGTCATCGAGCGCCGTCACCAAACAGCAGGTGCCTCGAGTGAGGATGCCGATCTCAGCGTCTATCAAGATTGATGTGCATTAGTAGGGCATTCAGCCCAATCGGATAGCCTCGACCTTGCATGGGCCTTCAGCCCAATCGGATAGCCTCGACCTTGCATGGGCCTTCAGCCCAATCGGAAAACAATCCGTGCCTTGGTCAAGTCATAGGGAGACATCTCCATCTTCACCCGATCGCCGATGACCAAACGAATAAAGCGTTTGCGCATCTTGCCAGAAATGTGAGCCAGAACCTCATGGCCACTCTCCAGCTTCACCCGGAACATCGTGCCAGCTAGAACGGCAGAAATTTCGCCCTCAACTTCCACGGCCTTTTCCTCGCCGTCTTTATCGGGACGGGACTTTTTCTTACCACGCTGGTCGCGGCGGTTGCGAGAATTTGAGCGACGATTGGGACGGGGAGGCATGCGAGATGGTGGGGGTATCAGACGGTGGTGGTTGATGTCTGCGCAATTGACTTAAGCGATCACCCCCCCTCATCAAAGAAAAAAACCTGTTTAGATCGTCCACAATGCCATAATTTGTGGCAAGCATCAGCGCTATTACCTCACACAATCAGGGCTTGATGCCTCGAATCTGAACCATCAGTTTCTAGTGCTCAAACATTGGTCCAATGAAAACCCCAAACGGTCGCCCCTAATCACTATGCCAGAAATCACGGAACAAGACCTTCCCGCTGACGCAAAACCTCTGTGGCTCAAGGCCATCAACGCGGTTCAGGTCAACAATCACAGCTACGCCATTACCCTCCTTCAGAGTGTTGTAGAGAAAGCTCCTGGATTCCTCGAAGGGCGCACCATGCTGCGAAATTGTGCCGTTCAGGTGGTCGGTGAGGTGAAGAAAAAGACCCTTTTCGGCTCTGGTGGTTCACGCAAGATCCAGTCAACTCTGAAGAAGAATCCAGAAGGCGCCATCGTGCTTGCCGAAAAAGAGTTAGCCAAAGACCCCGGAAACGAACAGATCAATGAGCTTCTATTTGAAGCAGCGATCAAGCTTGAGATGGTTGAGACTGCTATCTTCGCACTCGAAACCGTGCGTAAAATCCATCCTGAAAACGCCACCACTCTCCACAAGCTGGCCAAATTCTATCTCGACATAGACCGCCCTGATCAGGCGGCCGAAGTCTACAACGATATCATCAAACACCACCCTACCGATGGCATTGCCATCAAGGGCTCAAAGGATGCCTCCGCTCGTGCGTCCATGCAGCGACAAAAGTGGGATGAAGAAACCGACATGCGATCCCTGATGCGCGATCAGGATCAATTTGCGGACCTTGAGGAATCCTCCCGCACTGGCCTGACCCGCGAGCAACTGGAAGCCCGGCGCGACAAGGCTATCGAAAAATACAATCAAGACACTCAGAACCTTAAAAACACCAAGGATCTTGCCGGTGTGTACGAACAACTCGAGGACTGGCACAACGCCTTTACCTTTTATACTTGGGCTCACAACCTGAGCGCGGGTGACAATACTCTTCTCAAAAAGGCCTCTGAAATGAACGACAAGGCCATTGAAGTCGATCTGAACGAACTGGAGGCGGCTGTCGCCGCTGATCCCAATAACGAGGAACTTCGTGCAGCTCTCGAATCACGCCGTGAAGACCGCGCCAAAGAGAAGATCACCGAATCTCAACTGCGAGTGGACGCCAACCCCACCGATCCACACCTTCGCTTTGAACTCGGTAGCGCCCTCTTCATGTCGAAACAGTATAGCGAAGCCATTCCCCACCTCCAGCAGGCCAGCCGCAATCCACATATTCGCACGAAGGTGCTACTGACTCTGGCCCGATGCTTTAAGGAGAAGCAAATGTTCGACCTCGCCGTAAAACAGCTATCCGATGCTCTCGGTGATCTGCCTACCATGGACGGCACCAAAAAGGAGGTGCTCTACGAGAAAGGACTTATCCATGAGAGTATGGGCGACAACGATGCCGCCCTCGAAAGTTACAAGCAGATTTACGAAGTCGACTACGGTTATCGCGACGTCGCCCAGCGGGTGGAGGCCTCCTACACCAAGTAAGATCAATCAGTGCCCCTCTTGTATTGGCCTTAACGAGACCCGTTTCGGGTGGTACCTATCTTCGGGACTGAACAGCCAGCCCGGTTTACGTTCCAACAATTCGTAGTCTGTGAGCATGAACTCAGGGAGGATCTGGTTGCTATTGGGATCATAGGCCTTGCGACCGGTGTAATAACCCCAAACGCGGTATTCGTAATTTTGGTCAAAGCCGTGCTTTTGTCCCTCTTGGCCTTCTTCGGGCAAACGATCAGGAACCTGCTTTCTGTCCTCGCGCATCATCACCAATTCGGCAGTCATCGAGCTCTGCCGGGGCAGCCTTAAATAACCCCAGAAGCGAGTCTTATCCACATGATAGCGACGCCCATAGTAAAAGCTACCGGTTGGCTCATTGGCAATCTGAAGCGCCCGCTCTTCGGCAGTTGGTCCACCCATCAGCATGCCTCGATTGGGCACGCATTGACAGAGAATCAATGTAGATGCGATGGCCATCAGGGAGCGGTGGAACCAGAACATGAGCGAACGCTACGATGTCGTTTCCAGCCGAGGCAAGCCTTCCTCATCATCGCCTCTCGATTCGCCACTTGGCAGTGCTAAAAATCCGCACGATGATTCGCTCATGACCCGCATTGCTGTCACCCTCGGAGATCCGGCCGGAATCGGCCCCGAGGTTACGTCTAAGGCCCTTGCATCCGGACAATTGCCAGACTGCATAGAATGGGAAGTCTTGGGGTCTGACAGAGGAATTGAACCAGGAAAGCCATCCGAGACATCTGCCCATATGGCGATCGATTCCCTTAACGATGCCGCGAAGGGACTCATTGATGGCCGTTATGATGCCGTCGTCACCGGCCCCGTCTCCAAGGATGGGTTGCAGTCTGTTGGCTTCACTTACCCAGGACAGACCGAATTCTTCGCCGACGCCTTTGGTGTAGACGATTACGGGATGCTCCTCACTGGCGAGCATCTTGTCGTCGGCCTCGCTACCATTCACAATCCCTTGGCGAAAGCAGTGCAGTTGCTGAGCATGGATCATATCATTCGTATCGGTAGACTGACTGCAGACTTTCTGCGAAAACGAGGAAATCAATCACCGCGCATTGCCGTTGCCGGACTGAATCCTCATGCAGGTGAGGCGGGTCGCATGGGCAGTGAAGAGAAACACATTATCGCTCCGGCAATCGAGGCTTTGAATGAAACACGTCTGGCTGAGTTTGCAGGTCCTGGAATCCCCGATGCAGTTTTTCGTGCCACAGCCCGTGGGAGTTACGATGCGATCATTGCCATGTATCATGATCAAGGCCTCATACCACTCAAGCTACTCGACTTCGATAATGCCGTTAACGTAACACTCGGTCTGCCCAAGCCGCGCACCAGTCCGGATCATGGCACGGCCTTCGAGATCGCAGGCAAGGGTATTGCAAACCCATCATCGATGATCGCTGCAATGAAGCTGGCCGCGGAACTCGCTTAATTGCGTGTCGGTTTACCAAGCCCTCGGTAGGAGATCGCAAAGATCAGCGTACAAACGGCAATCATGCCTGAAAGGATTGCCCAGAAAGTCACCCAGCCTTCACTGCCATCATGGACAACATTGGCACGTAGCATGCCACAAAACCAAGAGCCCACAAGCGGACCAACGCCCGCGGCTACCACCATCAAAAGACCCTGAGCCTGACTACGCAGGCCAGGGTCCACCCGGCGATCGATAAATATTTGAGAGGTTACAAAGTAGAGTGTGTAGCAAACACCGTGTAGAGCGAGACCGCTGATGTGCCACAGGATATGTCCATCCATGCCAGCTTGGGCACTCATTGCGAAGCGCAGAACAGACAACCCAAGTGCCCACAGCAGCACCACCTTCACGCGATAGCGTGCCAGTAAACTCCCCAAAACAATCAGGCAGCCGATCTCAAGCACCTGGGCAATGGTCATGGTCCCGGTCGGTCGCTTGTCACCCAAGACCATCAGAAACTCCGGGCCATACATGTAGAAGGCCGAAATCGGGATGGAGAACAGGCCGGTGACCACAAAGAACACCAGATGATCACGCTGCTTAAAAAGCTGGAAGGCATCAAACCCCAATCGGCTGCGCCAGTTGTGAACCAATCCCAATGGAGGGGTGTGCGGCAGGGCGAATGCCAACGCAACCGTGGCCAGACGCGTGATCGATCCGGCATAACCAGCCAGCGGACTGGTATCCGCCTGCAGGAGGAAACTAGTTATCAGTCCCCCGGCAATCCAACCCAATGTGCCGCCGACGCGAGTCAGTGGAAATCGGCGCTCCGGATGCGCCAGACTGTTCATCGAGATTGTCGTCAGCAAACCCCAGGTGGGGGCGGAAAGCAGTGCGTGAGAGCCGATGAAGACCATAAACCAGACCGGATGCCAGCCGAGATCGAGGGTGATGAAAGCGGCCGCCAAAGTCGCTGCACTGATCAGCGAGAGGGCGCGGTAAACCTGCTCGGCGGCAAAGCGCTGATCGGCCAAAGCGCCCGTCAACAGGGGCCCGACCAAGGCGCAGCAGGGTGGAATCATGAAGGCGATCGGCACCCAGTCCGTCAAGCCACGTTCACCAAAGATGTTGGTCAGCGAGGGAAACCAGCAACCCAGCGCCATGCCCTGAAAGAAAAAGGCCGTCCACAGGATCCACATCAGGCGTCCCTGATGGTGCAGATTTCTTGGGGCGTCGGACATGCGTGATCCATGAAGCGCGATGCAGACCGAAATATCAACGCTTGTGATCGGCTGTCAAAACGGCCATCTCAAGGCCGTGGCAGACTCCGAACCCAGCAAGACCAAGCACCCATGGCCATGGGAGGCCGGGATTCGGGCAGCCAAGGCCAACTTCCTTCCAGCCTTGGTGGTGCAGGTGTGCATGCTGCTCCTGCTGATTGCCTACTACAAGCACACCTCCACCAAGGAAGCGCTCGACCAACTCGCCGACTTCAAGACGCGCTCCGGCTACTTTTTTGTCAGCGGCACGGCCATGATAGCCGCGGCCATCATTCCGGAACTCTTGCGCATCCTCTTCTTCCAGAAAGGCAGGCTGCAGAGGCGCAATCTCACCAACCTCATCTTCACCCTGCCCTTCTGGGGTTTCATGGCCATCACTGTGGATCTCTTCTACAGGGCCCAAGCCGCCATGTTTGGCAACGGCATCGATTTCCAGACCATCGCCATCAAGGTGGTAGTGGATCAATTCGCCTACGCTGCGATGTTCGCCTCACCCGTCACCTGTGTGCTCTACGACTGGAAGCACAATCGTTACTCGCTCAAGGGCATGTCACGCGTGTTCAGCCAGAACTATTATCGGGGCACCATCTTCCCCGTCCTCTTTACCAACTGGTGTGTGTGGATCCCCATGATCTGTGTGATCTACTGCCTTCCCCTGCCCCTGCAATTCCCGCTCTTCAGCCTGGCCCTCTCGATGTGGGTGCTCATCTACACTTGGATGAGTGAGAGCCATCACAAGGCACCCTAGCCTTGTTTTAGGAGCAACCGACTGGTAAGTAAGCCCTCCAAAGCGCCCGTAGCTCAGCTGGATTGATCTCGTTGCACTCGATCCGCGAGGTGTGCACGGCCCACCGGCCATAAATCCTAGATTTTGCAGACTCGCTGCGCTCGCCTGCCCTTCGGTCGTTGGGCAAGCTCTCCAGCCACAACTATCCAAGTCTTGTTTTAGGCGTAATCGGCTGGTAAGTAAGCCCTCCAAAGCGCCCGTAGCTCAGCTGGATAGAGCATCCGCCTTCTAAGCGGACGGTCGTTGGTTCGAATCCAACCGGGCGCGCTTGCATTCCTCCTCCACATCATGAGAACTGCCGTCTACGCCGGATCCTTTGATCCTCCCACTAAAGGCCATATCTGGATGATCGAGCAAGGCGTCG
>JBMYMN010000119.1:0-8245 GCA_049597355.1 Luteolibacter sp. | reverse complement strand
GCAGACTTTGAACAAGGAAAGGTGAGCTGTGCCAAGGACGTGAAGCTCTTCGTGGAACGACTCCAGAAAGAAAAAATAGATGGTCTCATACTCGATTTGCGCGGTAATGGAGGGGGATCGCTGGAAGAAGTGCGCCGCATGACAGGTTTCTTCATGAAACGGGGTCCGGTGGTGCAGGTAAAAAACACCTTAGGCCAGGTTCGAGTGAAACAGTCCGACAATGGTGACCCTATCTATGAGGGCCCAATGGTGGTGATGATTGATCGTAGCAGTGCCTCGGCCAGCGAGATCCTCGCCGGCGCTCTGCAGGACATGAATCGTGCCGTTGTGGTCGGTGAGAGTGCAACTTTTGGCAAGGGAACCGTTCAGCAGCCAATGGATATCGGCCGTATGCTTCCCCTCTTTGCTGCGCGCAATCGTGCGGGTTACCTCAAAGTGACTATCCAGAAGTTCTACCGCCCCTCGGGATCTTCCACCCAATTAGATGGTGTTGCTTCTGATATTGCGCTTCCCAGCATTACAGACGCCCTAGAGATTGGGGAGGGTTATCTGGATCACGCTCTAAGACACGACCGTATTCGCAAGGCTCCGGGATTCAGTCCACTCGACAAGCAGGCTCTCTTTGTTCCAAGACTCAAGGAACTCAGCCTTAAGAGAGTATCTGAATGCAAGGATTTCGGCTACATCATTCAAGATGTCATGAAGACGAAGCAGCGGGTTGATCGCAATAAACTGAGTCTGAACAAGTTGGAGCGGGAAAAGAAACTCAAAGAGTCTGACCACCAAACCAAACAACGCAACGAAGAGCGCCGTGAGCGTTTTGCCAAGATGAACAAAGAGGATCGCAAAAACATGGATTTTTACCGCATGACGCTCGACGACTTGTTGGCTGACAAGCCTTTGGTCGAATATGATCCCTCCAAGGAGCAAGAGGGCTACATGCGCAGAGCCAAGGATGAAACTGCGGAGCTGGACGACACTCCTGAGTGGCCATCACTTCTCGATCCGGTTAAGCGTGAGAGCCTCTTTATTCTCAGGGACCTCATCAAGCTAACTGAAGATGCTCAAGTGGCTGGTATCATCAAGTAAGCATCCATGGCAGGCTCCATTGCCCATCGCTTATTAGAGGTCCGCTGTCGCATCAACCGTGCCTGCGAGCGAAGTGGACGCTCGCCCGACGCGGTAAAACTTGTCGCTGTCTCCAAGACCTTTCCGGTGGAAGCCGTTCTTGAGGCTCATGAAGCAGGACAGGATTGTTTCGGTGAGAGTCGTTTGCAGGAAGCGCAGCCCAAGGTTGAACAACTCTCCGATGGGTATGATTGGCACTTCATTGGTCGGGTACAGCGCAACAAGGTGCGCAAAATCTTGCGATTCTTTCATACGATTCACGGCATCGACTCCCTGAAGTTAGCCGAACACGCTGACCGTGTGGCTAGTGAGTTGGCAGTAATTCCAAAAGTGTTTTTTCAGGTTAATATTGGCCGTGAGGAATCCAAAGGTGGTTTTGATCCTGACCAAATCATCAACGAGGCTGAGGCTCTCGTGCAACTGAGGCATCTCCATATCCAAGGACTGATGTGCATACCCCCACATGAGCTGGATTCACAGTCGGCCAAAAACTGGTTTGCCAAAATGAGGCAGCTTAAGGAGAAGTTGGAGCCGATAATGGGTGCAGATTTCAGTCATCTCAGCATGGGAATGAGTGGAGATTATGAGGCCGCCATTGAGGAAGGAGCAACCGTGATACGTGTGGGCTCTGCCATCTTTGGTGGCAGATCCTGATGCTATCGAGTGGACGGCATGGTTTCTGCGGTTCATGGTTTGGCATGACTCTAAAACTCGCAAATGCCGCTGTGATTGGTGACGAGTTGGCGCTGTCTTTTGAGGGAGGAATCGAACTCTACCTCGCGCTGCCACTGCTGAGGCGTGCCTGTCCTTGTGCGACATGCCAAGGTGAGCCTGATGCCATGGGCCGGATAATAAAACCAAAGATTGAGTATGGCCCCAAAGCGTTTGAGCTGATCAAGCTTGATATAGTCGGTGGCTATGCACTACAGCCGACTTGGGGTGACGGTCACAACACTGGTATCTACAGTTTTGATTACCTGAGTAAACTCCACGAGTTGCCTGAATCCTGAGTTTTTCTTTGCTTTGATTTCCCTTTATCACGCCTTGACTGACCTTAGCCACATGAGTGGCAAGGAAAAACAGGCCATGTCAGCAGCTGGGATAACCAGAGTGGGGGACTTGCTGAATCATCTCCCCCACCGCCACGAGGATCGCCGATACTTTGATCTCTTTCCCAATCAGCCCACAGGAGTGGCAATCTGTCTCAAAGGCCGTGTGGTCGATAGTTCCATGCGCCGATTTGGAGGCAACAGCTTTTATGAGGCTGTGGTGATGGATGAGGCAGGGGGGGTCTTTGGTTCAGGACGAATCATATGCCGCTGGTTCAATATGCGCTTTGTCCACAAGTTGGTGGCCACTGGTCATGAAGTCGTGGTCTATGGCAAGGTCAAGGAGGTGAAGAACCGCCTGCTCATTGATCAGCCAGAGTTTGAGGTCCTGCGTGAGGATGAAGACGAAACCGGTTCAATACACATCGAGCGGGTAGTGCCCATCTACCGCAACATACCGGGTATCAGCCAGCGCCGTTTAAGATGCCTAACTTATGAGTTGCTGGAACAGGTTGCCCCATCTTCACCAGCGGCACCTTTCGAGTTGTTGTCTGGTATAGATCGCATAGGCGTGCTCAAACAAATCCATTTTCCTGAGGCCTTGGAACAGGTCCAAAAAGCCTCACGCCATCTTGCACTAGAGGAATTTTTTGGCATCCAGCTCAATGTGGTTTGGCGTCGCCTACATCATCGCCAGCGTCATGGCCGCGAACTTGGGCAAAAGACAGACCTCCTCAAGGATTTTTACCACAGTTTGCCCTTTGATCTCACCAATGCACAGAAGCGCTCCATTCGCGAAATTATTGAAGACATGCGCTTGAAGCGGCCGATGAGTCGGTTGTTGCAGGGAGATGTCGGGGCCGGCAAGACCTTTGTTGCCATGGCCTCCATGCTGCTGGCTGTTGACTCAGGTTGTCAGGCAGCGTTGATGGCCCCAACCCAGATCTTGGCTGAACAGCACTACCTGACGTTTCGAAGGTGGCTGGATCCGCTGGGTATTCGGATAGCGCTACGGACGGGTGCTCGCAAGGAAACCAACCATATTGAGATGGAGGGTGAGGCGCAGATAATTATCGGTACTCACGCCTTGCTTTATGACGAGGACCTATTTGCGGATCTCGGTTTGGTGGTGATCGATGAGCAGCACAAGTTTGGCGTAGCCCAACGCGCGGCTTTGGTTCGCCTGGGCATCGTTCCTGATGTCTTGGTGATGACGGCTACTCCGATTCCCCGCACACTAACTATGACACTTTACGGAGATTTGGATGTCTCCCTGCTTGATGAAAAGCCCACAGGACGTGGCAAGATCATCACTGGCCTCAGGATCAAACCGAAGCAGGTGGATGTGACATCCTTCGTGAAGGATCAACTTGGTCGTGGCCGGCAGGCCTACTTGGTCTACCCTTTGGTCGAAGAAAGCGAGAAACTTAAGGTCGAGTCGGCGATTGAAGCGCATATCAAATGGTCCAAACGGCTGCCTGCATATGAAGTTGGTCTCTTGCACGGCAAACTCAAACCGGAGGAGAAGGAAGCGGTGATGGAGCGGTTCCGCAAAGGCGTAACCGATGCCTTGGTTGCCACCACGGTGATTGAGGTGGGTGTAGACGTGCCCAATGCCAATGTCATGGTGTTGCACCATGCCGAGCGTTTCGGTTTAGCCCAACTGCATCAGTTGCGTGGCCGCATTGGTCGAGGGGACCACAAGAGTTACTGCATCCTATTGACCGACGGTAAAAATCCTGAGGCCGTGCAGAAACTCAAAGTACTCGAGGACACTTCTGACGGTTTTGTGATTGCTGAGGAAGATCTCAAGCTCCGCGGACCCGGTGATCTTTTGGGTAAGGCACAGAGCGGCCTTAGCGGTATCCGCTTTAGCGAATTTCTCGCGGATACGGCTTTACTGCGTCAAGCGAGAGAGCTTGCGGACAAAGTGATTGAGACCGATCCCAATCTTGATGGAGAGCACAAGGCGTTGCGGCAACTTATCCACGAAGTGTCGGATGACGGGGCACCACCCCAAGCATAAGCCCTTACTCCGCCAGCTTGTACAGTTTGCCGGAGAGCGAGACCACGTAGAGGTGGCCTTCATTATCTTCGGCAAAAGAGGAAATGAGATTGAAGCCGCCATGATCGGGCTTCCAGTTCGTGCTGTGATCTTTGAGGTCTGAAGATTTACCATCCTTGAGAACGAATGACCAAATGCGGGGCTTCTGGTAATCAGCGAAGACGTAGCGGCCCTGCATGGACTTAATTGGTCCACGGTAAACGTATCCACCGGTAACCGAGACGCCATCGTTACGATCGTAGACGTGAACTGGTTCGATATTGCCTTCAGGCTTGGGTCCACCGATGGCCTTGCCCTTACGGGCAGGAGTTTCGATAAAGCCCTCGCGTAGGCGCCAGCCGTAATTGGCACCAGCTCCCTTGCCTTTGGGCATCCAGTTGATCTCCTCCCACTTGTTTTGACCAACATCACCTATCCAGAGATCTCCGGTCTCGCGATCAAAAGAACAGCGCCAGGGATTGCGCAGCCCATAGGCCCAGATTTCGGGACGAATGCCCTTGGTTTTGGGGAAGGGATTGTCCTTTGGGATGGTGTAGCCGGTGTCTGCAGAAACATCGATACGAAGAATTTTGCCCAGCAGCGTGTCGAGATCCTGTCCGGCATTGATGGGGTCGTTGGCAGCCCCGCCATCCCCACTGCCGATATACAGCATGCCATCTGGGCCGAAATCGATCCATCCGCCGTTATGGTTGCGGTAGGGCTGATTAAACTTTAACAGCACTTCCTCGCTGTCGGGATCGGTGGTTAGCTTGTCTGTCGAGACGAAACGAGAGATTACGGTGCGGTCTTCGTGGTCGTTGTAGTAGATGTAATAACGTCCACTGTCCGCATAGTCTGGTGCAAAGGCTAGGCCGAGTAGTCCCTGCTCATTACCCTTACGAGTGACCCGGTCGTCAATGTTGAGATAGGGCTTGGGCGATGTTTTGCCGGTTTTCAGATCGAGAATCCGAATAATCCCAGACTGCTCCATCACCCACAGAAAGCCACTCGATCCCTTGGGCATACCTGCCCAGACAGGACGGTCGAAGCCATCAGCGATTTTTTTCAGTTTCGGAGCGGCGGAGCTCAAACCGGCAAGACCGATGAAAATGGTAACACAGATTGGGATGAATTTCATGAACATACACTAGCCTCCATTTTCCTTGGCGCAAGTTCTCAGCCCTGTCTTGCTTTGACGGATCGCTTCTTTATGGTCGCCATACTTCGTGACACCAATTTTGCGAAAACTGCTGGGAATGAACTGGATGCTCGTACTGGTCATGTATGGGCTTCTGATCTTTGGTGTGTTCATGATTCAAAGTGCCGCCCGACACCTTGCGGTGCCGCCCTCCATAATCGAAGAATATGGCAGTTCAGGACTGTATTTCGCCGCCATGCAGAAACGCTGGATTGTGCTTGGTAGCATCGCCTATTTTGGGGTGGCTCTGGTTGATTACCGCTGGATCCGCTGGTTGGCCATACCCTTCTATATCGTCAGCATCATCCTGATGGCAATGGCCATGGGGCAAGACGACTCAGTCCACCGATTAACGTTGATGGGAATTTCTTTCCAGCCCGCACAGCTAGGAATTTCCTCTGGTATCATCCTGATCGCATCACTGCTACACGAGTTTTCACGACTGCATCGGTGGCTAGCGCTTCCAATTGTGAAAATTGTGGTCATAGGCATTTTGTCTGCCATTCCATTTTTAATGGTGGTGAAGATGGGGGATATGGGTTCGGCATTGGTGTGGATACCGGTGTGCCTGGTAGCGCTCATCATCAGTGGTGTGCCGTTCCGCTATATGGCGCTGATGACTTCCATGGGAGTGGGGTTGTTGCCCTATCTGTATTTCCTGGTGTTGCCAATGGTCTCCGAGCGTGGGCCGGAGCGAATCGATACCTGGTTGCGAATGATGCAGAACAAGGAGGTCGACATTAGTGATGAAGGCTATGCTCCGCACAACATATCAATGGCCGTTGGCAAGGCCGATTGGAAGGGAACCGGATGGAACGCTGATGAGCAGCAGGGTTCATTGCTAGCCAAGGGTTTTATTCCAAAGGATACCGCTCACAATGATTACATCTTTGCTGTCATTGGTGAAGAGCTTGGTTTTCGTGGCAGTCTCATTCTCATTACAGCCTTCGCTTTTCTTCTAATTCAGGCTCTCATCGTGGCCTTCTACAGCCGTGACTTTTGTGGCAGGATTCTTGCCTGTTTGGTGGCGGCTCTTTTTTTCGCCCATGTTTTCGAGAGTATTGGCATGTGCGTGCTGCTAACCCCCATCACAGGTATCCCCATGCCTCTGGTAAGTTATTCGGGAACCTTCGTGGTCATCTGCATGATGTTACTGGGCTTAGTGCAGAGTGTCTGGATCCATCGCAACCGTGGATCCAAGGAGGAGCTAATCGGTGCTTGAGGTCTGAGAGAGTGCGATAAATCGACTTTCGGGACTTGCCCGGATAGGGTGGCAGGCGTTAAACGCGCCTGCATCATGGCAAAGAAACCAGTAGTATTGATCATTCGCGACGGCTGGGGCGATAATCCCGGTGGTTCCGCGACCGCGCTAAAGGACGGCAACGCAGTCTTGCTAGCCGATACGCCTTTCCATGATAAACAACTGGCTGGCTATCCGCGTGCACAGCTCCAGGCAAGTGGGTTGGATGTGGGGCTGCCTGACGGTCAGATGGGAAATTCCGAGGTCGGGCACCTCAATCTTGGTGCCGGACGCATCGTGTATCAGGACTTTACCCGTATCAACAAGGCGATTGAAGATGGCACACTCGCTGAGAACCCCGTCTTTGTGGAGGCCATGAAGCAGGCCAGTGGATCGCGACTTCACTTCATCGGCTTGGTTTCAGACGGAGGCGTCCACAGTCATCAGGATCAACTGATTGCATTGACCCACCTTGCCAAAAAAGCAGGTGTCACTGATATCATGATTCACGCCATCACAGATGGTCGTGACACTTCTCCCACCGGGGGTGCCGCCTACATCGAAAAGGTTGAAGACGAGGTCGCTCGGGCTGGAGCCACGATCGCCACTGTGGTCGGTCGTTACTTTGCGATGGACCGCGACAAACGTTGGGATCGAGTCCAACTTGCTTGGAATGCCATCGTGCACGGCAAAGGTGAGGACAAGAAAGTGCTCGCGAGTGAGGCCGTGGCAGATCAGTACCGTAAAGATAAGACGGATGAATTCATGCCGGCCATGGTCTTTGCGGAAGCCAATACGCAGCGTGTTCGAGATGGTGACGTGGTCCTCTTCTTCAATTTCCGCTCGGATCGGGCTCGTGAACTCTCCGAAGCTTTCCTAACGGATGCCTTTGATGGTTTTGATCGTGGCGCTGTCCCCAAGCTTCATTACGTCACTATGACCGAATACGACAAAACGTTTGGTTGTCCCGTTGTCTTTGGCCCTCAGACTCTGAAGATGGGCCTTGGTGAGGCCGCTGCGAAAGCGGGCAAGGCCCAGATGCGCATTGCGGAAACAGAAAAATACCCTCATGTAACCTATTTTTTCAATGGTGGAGTGGAGACCCCTTTCGAAGGTGAGGATCGCTTCATCATTCCTTCACCCAAAGATGTTCCCACTTACGACTTCAAGCCTGAGATGAGCGCTCCGGAAGTAACAGATACCGTAGTCTCCAAACTCAAGGACTACGATCTTGTCATCCTCAATTTTGCAAATCCTGACATGGTAGGGCACACTGGGGTGGTGGATGCGGCAATCAAAGCTGTCCAAACCATTGATGCCGGTGTCCAAGCTGTGGTCCAAGAAACACTTCGCCTCGGTGGCAAGTTGCTGATCACTGCGGATCATGGTAACTGCGAGTTCATGAGAAATGCAGATGGCTCACCTCACACGGCTCATACCACCAATTCTGTAGAGATCATTTATGTCGGTGAGGATTTCGAGAAGGTCAGTATGCAAAACGGAATTCTCGCAGATGTCGCTCCCACTCTGATCGACATGATGGGTTTGCAAAAGCCCGAGGAAATGAGCGGCAGCAGTTTACTCGG
>JBMYMN010000118.1:0-8330 GCA_049597355.1 Luteolibacter sp. | reverse complement strand
TTGTCTTCTTGGCGGCCATGGTGGTGATGAAGTGAATAAGCAAGCTTCGTGTAGCATCTGCAGTGCCACCTCGCGTCACCAAGTGCAATGCTGAGTATTACTCATGATTCAGAGCACTGAATTTCGGCATTTGAAAACACATCCGATCTGAAATTCTTAAAAATCAATAATTTACCATTTCGGCAGTTCATTTTTTGATCCTGCATAGTATAGTCCACTCATGGCCAACGGCTATTCGTGGAACTATGCCCGCGGGCGAGACAGCAACAAGCTTCCCGGACCCGAGTATTTGGGTTGGTGGGCGGTCATGGCACTGCTGCTTTCCGTTGCTCTGCATGGGGTCATTTATCTTACCTTGAAGCGCATGGATATTGCTTGGAGCTTCAGGGAAGCCAAGGAGTTGAGCACTGCCGCGGTAGATTTTCGGCAGGTCGAGGTTCGTTCCATGCCCGATACCATGCTCGAAAAGCCTGAGGATATCGCGCCCATTCCCAAAGACAGTGCCACGTTGCTCGAAGAAATCGATTTTCTCAATGCCCTGCCCAAAGATCAGGAGATTGACCTTATTCCGCAAATCGATCAGGCCAACTATGCGCTTAAGATGAGCCAGCCAGATGTCGGCGGTCAGGCTCCCGTCGAGAAAATCGACCCCGCAGATGGGGTGGAAATTGACTTTATGTTGCCCGAAGTCGGTGCAGAGCCCAAGGTTCTGCCTCCGGCCGAGCTCGGTCAGGTGGTGATCGATTCTGGCGCCAGCCCCGGTATTGAGGATGGCGAAGGTGTGGCGCAGGAGATTCTTAGAGCTGGCCAGGGAGATGGCAGCACGGAGGGAATCGCTTCGTTGGAGGATCTGCTCAAGCTGCCGCCTAACCTGCTGCTCTCCAAAAAGACCCGTCTTCCCAGCGACCTTCTCTTTGAATTCAACAGCTCGGAGTTGCGCGAGAGTGCGCGCCTTGGTTTGATGAAGCTGGCACTCCTGATGGACCGCAATCCTGGCCTGTATTGCTGGATTGAAGGTCACACTGATTTGATTGGCGGTGATGCTTTCAACATGAAGCTTTCCCAGTCCCGCGCCGAAGCGGTAAAGCTCTACCTAGTACAATCGATGCGGATGGATCCCAATCGTATCATTGCTCGTGGTTTCGGGCGTCGATGGCCTATCGTGCTGTCGGGCGATCAGAATGCCCAATCCCCTAACCGTCGGGTGGAGATTCGCATGCGCAAGACGCCCCCGGGTGCAGTACCTGAATCGGCGCTCCCCAAACCAAAGCCCCTGCCACCCAAGCCTGAGCCTGTGTTGATTCCACCCAAGTCTGAGCCTATTCCCCCAAAGCCTGTTTTGGTCAAACCCCGTCGCGCCCTGCCGGTGGTGCCTGATGATGCACCGGTGGCCGAGCCCGTTATTCCGGATGACTCACCACGAGCCCAGATCGTGCCTCCCGCTAGCCCGCCCAGGGCCCGCACCGTCATTCCGCGCAATGGGCCGCCACGTGCGGAGGTTATTGAGGAGTAATTCCTCTCAGGGCACTTCCACATGCAGACGGTAGAAGACCCTGTCATGGGCTTGCTCATCTATGGCTTCAAGTGTGGGTGAGGTGCTGCGTGGAGTCAGGTCGGTCCAGCTGCCTACTTGCAGGTTGGTCGATTTCTGCAACTTCATGGAGATGTCAGTGGCGGCATCATTGGCTGGTATGGAAATGGACACAGACCCGGGATCGCCATTCATGGTTAGCTGAAACAGGGCCTCAGCCAGAGTGACACTACCGCCGATGGCGTATTCCATGAGAGCCGAGTTTTCGTCGCCATCGGTGCCGGACCCGGGTGGTGCAGCGTAGGGTGAGAGGCCGGCAGAAGCGACCCAACCCGCAAAACCGCCGAGGTTGATGTCATCCACATAAACTGCGTCGTCGCCATCCGATTCACTATCATCCTTGCGGTAACGCCAGATGATTTCATTCAGGCCCGCCTCAAGATTGAGCGTTACCGGTTGCCAACTTGTCACCTCACCAGAAACGCTCTCTTTGATGGAGCCATTGAGCAATACTTCGCCAAAATCATAATCCGATTCGGTGGAACAGCGCCAATGGAAGTTAAGAGTGCCGGGACCGTAAACGCTGGTTGTCAGTGTGCTAGACTGATCATCGCTGATTACACCACTGCGGATGGCGGAGCCGCCGCTGCGGGTAATGCCCGTCTGAGTGAACCATGCATTTGAGTTGCCGGGTGAGAATGACAGCGTCGAAGCCCCTACCGCATTGCCCACATTGGCATCAACAGTGTAGGGTGTAATGGTAAATTGACGGGTGTTAGATCCAAAGGCGTTGGTGGCTCGAAGCGTGACGGTCTGTTGGCTGGTGAAAGTGCCCAGTAGATGGTCGTCATCGGTGAACTGGACACCGGGGGGCAGTAAAACCGGAGACACACTCGTGACATTGAATACTGGATTAGGGCTGAGTGACACCAGCACACCGGAGGGGACTGCGATATTGTTGCGAATATTGAAAGCAGGTGGAGAACTGGAAGCGAGGGTCATATGGTCAATCCAGACGCTGTCCTGGTTGCCGTCCACGCCGCCATCCTTTGTGTAAGAAATGCGCACCACGTGCTCGCCTGCAGGAATGTCGATGCTCACCGGTGCCCAGTCGTCGACACCCGAGATGGATTCGATCAGCGTCCCGTCAAGCGAGACCTCGAAGAAATCATAATCCTCCTCGGTCGACACCTTGCGAAAAAACAGCAGTTGATCAGGCCCATTGATGGTCAGATCCAGATGGGCTTCGCTATCGCCACCCATGGCGCTGACTACGAGGGCGTCGACGCCATCAATGGTCTCCGAGGTCTGGAATGCCCAGTTGTAACTGCCGCTCTGCGCCGAGGAGACATTGGAGGGACTCTCGAAAGCGGTGACGATGTCGCTGGGTGTGATGGTCAGGTTCAACGTGCCGTTGCCGGTACCGGCGCTGTTGCTGGCTCGCAGGGTGATGCTGTAGTTGCCGATGACAGGAGACGGCCAAGAGATCTCACCGCTCAGGCTGTCTACGGTCATGCCCGCAGGTGCACCGGAAAGTGAGTAAGATGTGGGTGTATGGTTGGCGGTGATCTGAGCGCTGTAGCTAGTGTTCTGGGTGCCGGTGTCCGTGTTAGGACCGGTGACAACGGGTTGAATGAAGTCGTCATTGAGGATCAGCACGGTGGCGTTGGCATCCGAGATGGTGGCATTGGTGGAATTGGAGAGACTGACGATGATGCTTTCGTTTTCTTCGGGATCAGTGTCACCATTGATGGTGATGTCGTAGCTGCCACTGGTGACACCCGGATTGAAGGTGATTTGCTGGGTTCCGGGGTTTACGAAATCCGATTCGGCCACGGCATCACCGCCAGTGATTGAGACTTCGCAGGTTACAGTCTCTGTAGTAGCCTCGCTGAGACTGATGATCAAACTCACCACCTGAACACCGCTGTTACCCTCACTGATGGATGTATCGGCTATGGTGATATATTCATCCAAGCCGATTCCGTTGATGCTGTTGGCGCCATCCGCAGTTGGGTCGAGCCAATCAGACAAGCGTGAGGCGCTATTGCCGCCGCCAGTCCATGATCGAGAGACTCGACCATACCAGTCCGAAAGATCATTGCCGCAGGCAGCATAGCCACCATGGAGTTGGCCGACAATTTGACCAGCACTATTGAAGAGAGGTGAGCCGGAGGACCCGCCTTCGGTGGTGCCTTCGTTCCAGTCGATCACCCGAATGTGTGTACCAGTGGTGGAGTCCGCAGCAGAACTGAGATAGGTTGTTCGGGTAGTGGGGTCATAGTCGAAGGAAATCCGTTTTTCGGCAACGGCCGGGTGGTGAATGCCGATGACCATGTCGGCTGGTGCAATGCCCGAGCGGTCCCAGCCAGCAAAGAAGGCGGTATCGTTGGCAGGGTTGACTGGGTCGTCCAGTTCCACCAAGCAGAAATCAGACGTGGAATAGGCAGCGCGGAATACCGATCCGGTGTTGAAAACGGTAAGGTCGCCGTTACCGACGCCTCCACTGGAACTGCTGCCTGGGGGTCGACACGTAGAATTCTGAAAATTCCAATAAACGACCATCGAGGCGGCGTTGCCGGTGTCAATCCCACAGTGGTTGGCGGTCAGAAAGAGAGCTCTTTGGTCGTTACTCGTGTTGTTGATTAATGCGCCACTACAGGTGTCCGTTCCGCCCATGGTGTAGGCGCCCACTGAACCGATCTGATTGCGATAAAAGTCGATAAGATCACCGAAAGTGAGGTCTCCCTCGCTACAGGCCACGTCGACGTTGCAGGAGCCCGAAGTATCACCACCGATCTTAACGCCGTTTTCATCGACTTTTATGAGATCACGGAAGCCGTGGTTGACCGTTTCGATGCGGAAACGCATTTGAGGTAAGAGTTGTTCGGGCAGTGTGATCTCCAGTTTGGCAGTAGAGCCACGGACGATGGGCGTCCAAAGCTCGCCATGATCTTCGTTGTCGGCAGAAGTGAATACGTAGGTGTCTCGTCCCTTGTTACCGGAGAAAACGAACTTGCCACCCGGAGGCATGTGGAATTGATCAAGACCCAGATTGAGCGATGTGGCATTGGGGGACTCAAGCAGAAGCCGCCAAGTCGCCATGCCATCTCTGCGATTCCAGCTACCGATCTCGGAAGCTTTCTTACCCAGTTCCATGCGAGTGGCGAAGCGATACGAGAGTTTTTTCTTCTGCCGATCCAGAGCCTGCTCGCTCAATGCTTGATTGTCCTGTTCAGGGAGAATGAGTTTATCGGGCTGGATCTCAATCTGCAGTTGGGGCTCGTGGGCTTTTCTTGGTATCTCAATCCATAGGTGCTCCTCGCTAAGCTGAGTAGTCGTGGTGTTCTCAGGCATGGGCGGAGTTGCACTCACCCCCACTACGGATTCCGGTCGATGCAGTAGTATCAGAGCCAGAATCGCCGTGAGGAGGATTGAAACAGCCGGGATTGCAAGGGTTTTGGGCATTCCATGATATTCAACATGGATCTTGCCCTGAACAACCTCGAAAATCGTGAAGTTTAGTCAATCAGGCGATCATCAGGAACCTCGGGGCTGCCATCCGAGACTGTATGAACCCATCAGCGGATCACTTGAGGCTCACCTCCAGTTAAATTGCCGAAGGTGCGACCCACGCTACCCATTGTGCGGCCCATTACGGCACAGGAAGCCAAGGATGCGATCATGGCGGCGGCGGCGGCAACGAGAAGGCAACGTTTCATAGCTCTGAAAGTGGAGGAATTAGGAAGAATGTCCAGATAATGGAATTTTTGCTCTTTTCGCCAGACCATGAATTCGGTTCATTTTTCTCAGCTTGCTTTCATGAGAACTGTTCATGGAGCATGCAACCCATATACCTTCAACCCAGCCATGAACCAGACCAACCCACTCAAGTTCCGCGCAGCCATTCTGGCCTTATTCGTTCTATGTATTGTCCCTGCCTTCGCCACGGATGAGACGGTTTCCTTCGACACCGGTAACACCGCCTTCATGTTCGGTTGCAGCGTGCTGGTACTGCTGATGACCCTTCCCGGACTCGCGCTCTTTTATGGTGGTTTGGTGCGCTCCAAGAATACACTCTCCATTCTTGTCCAATGTCTGGCGATGGCCGGCGTCATGAGTCTGCTCTGGATCGTTTACGGCTACTCATTCGCCACCACCGATGGCAACGCCTTCATCGGTACGGCCGAGAAAGTCATGCTCAATGGGGTGACTGATAACAGCGATGCGGGTGGCTATCCCGAGACCATCTTCATCATGTTCCAGATGACTTTTGCCATCATCACTCCCGCGCTGATCGTTGGCGCCTTCGCTGAACGCATCAAATTTTCGGCAGTGATGATCTTCAGCATCATTTGGTTTACCATCTCCTATCTGCCAATCTGGCACATGGCCTGGAACGGTGCTGGCTTCTTCCACAAGTTTCACGTGCTGGACTTTGCGGGCGGCACGGTCGTTCACATCAATGCCGCAGTCGCCGGATTGGTTGGCTGTTTAATGATCGGACCCCGCAGGGGCTTCGGGAAGACGCCTCTTACTCCCCATAATGTGCCTCTTGTGGTAATCGGTGCGGCTCTTCTTTGGGTTGGCTGGTTTGGCTTCAATGCTGGTTCTGAACTTGCTGCTGACGGCACCGCCGGCATGGCCATGCTCGTTACTCAGGTTGCCTGCGCCACTGCTGTAGTAGTCTGGATGATCATCGAGAAGATCTGCACCAAGGCAGTGACTGCCGTGGGTGCTGCCACCGGTGCGGTGGCTGGTCTCGTGGCCATCACTCCTGCGTCGGGCACGGCTGGCGTTCCGGGCGCTCTCATCATTGGTGCCGTATCTGCCGTCTTATGCTACATTTTTGCCATCAAAGTGAAGCACAAGCTGGGTTATGATGATTCGCTTGACGTATTTGGAGTCCACGGTATTGGCGGCATTGTTGGCGCCATCCTTACCGGCGTTTGCTGTTACGAAAGCCTGGGGGGTGCTGGTGCCTACAACGACACCATCTCCATGGGCTCCCAAGTCTGGGGTCAGACCGTATCCGTCTTGATCACCATTGCGTGGAGTGGCATCGCAGCTGTCCTTGCCTTCCTTGCCGCCAAGATGTTGACCGGCCTGCGTATCGACGAACGCGGCGAGGAGATGGGTCTCGACCAGACCGATCACGGTGAAACCGCATACAACGATTTGCGCGGTTGATGCCGCATACAGGGATGGGCCGTATCAATCGCCCATTCTCATGATGCCGGGAGTCAGGTAAGCTATGAAGTGATAGGTATTGCAACCGGTTTGGTGCAGTTGCGTCAGGCTCCAACACTGTGCCATGGTGAATGATTGCCAACCTGTCATGGTTTTGTTGGGTCAGTCCTCGATCCATTGATCCAAGGCCATCGCCAGATCCTCGGATCGCTTGACCTTGAACCTGTCACCGGCCGCCACGGTCACGCGTTTGCCACCGGTATTCTGGAAGTGCAGTAGCACTGGCGTTTCTCCGGGGTGTCTACTCAGCGTGTGATGAATTTCCATCAGATCGATCTCGCTGTGTTTGGTGGTCCATAATATCAGTTCGACCGGACCCGTGTCACTCTTGCTACCTCGTTTGGGTTTGAGTTCGGCCACTTCGTAGCCGGTGAGTCTTCTGCCGCCGGTTCGGTCGTCGATCTGCACAGCACACTTAAGTTTGAGAATTTTTCCTGGTTCGAGTAGGCCTTTGTCGCGGGCGGGAGTGAAGGTCTCACCCCAGAGCATGATTTCATGACTGCCAGTGAAGTCCTCCAGCTCCAAAATGCCAAAGGGCTTACCGGTCTTGGTCACACGTGGTGTGATCAGGCGCACCATACCGGCAAAAGGGTGGCGCTCGCGCGAATTGGAAAGATCGATATCCTCGACCAAGGCGAAGCGGCGGTAGCGTTCCGAATCGATCACCCCACGATATTTGTCCAATGGATGACCGGTAACATAAAAACCCAGCAGTTCCTTCTCGTGCACCAAACGGTCGTCCTTACTCCATTCCTCAACCGCGGGATCTCCTGCCACTGCAACCGGGGCTGGCGTAGTGATGTCCTCCGCATCAAAGAGGCTGGACTGGCCGGCGGCCTTGTCGCGCTGGGCAGATGAAGCGGAAGCAACTACGACTTCCAAGCGAGCGAACATCGAGGCGCGAGCCTCTCCAGTCCAATCGAGAGCACCTGCTTTCACCAGATTCTCGAGGATGCGCTTGTTGATAACCTTGGAGTCTAATCGGGTGGAGAAGTCTTCTAGAGTCTTGAACGGGCCATTCGCTTCGCGCTCCATAATAGAGGCTTTCATGGCATTCTCTCCGCAATTTTTGATTGCGGAGAGCCCGTAGCGGATGCCCTTGCCGCCATTGATGGTAACCTCGGGTGAAAAGCGTTGCTGGGAGGCGTTGATGTCGGGCGGCAAGATCTCGATACCCATGCGATGACACTCGGATACAAATACGCCGATCTTGTCAGTATTGTGGATTTCGTTGGACAACAGGGCCGCCATGAATTCCACGGGGTGGTTAGCTTTGAGATAGGCGGTCCAGTATGAAATGTGGCCGTAACAGGCCGAGTGCGACTTGTTGAAGCCATAACCAGCGAACATCTCAATCTTCTCAAAGATTTTATTGGCGAGGTCAGGCCCGATGTTGTTGTGCTCTTTGGCTCCGGTAACGAACTTTTCGCGCTCTTTGGCCATCTTCACGGGATCCTTCGCGTGGGCGATCGCCGTGTTCATGAGGAGCGCCGTCGCGCCGAGCTCCATTGCGTACGCGGCATCACTCGCCGTGCCCACGCCCGCGTCG
>JBMYMN010000117.1:0-8347 GCA_049597355.1 Luteolibacter sp. | reverse complement strand
CGGATGCGGGTATCGACGTTTGTGGGATTTCGGGTGGGTGGGGCGGTGGAGATGTGGGATTGGTCATGCTAAAAGAATAAAGATATGAATTGGAAGTTTGTATTACAAACACGGAGTAATGTTAGAATCATGGTAGCAGATCATCGTAGATACTTGGGTCGCTACTGGTGATTTCCATGGCACCACAAGCCTGTTCGTAAAACTCACGCGGACCGACGCCGCCAATAATGGCATAAGCATAGCCTTCTTCTCGTAGGGCTTCGAGCGATCGAAAGAGCAAAGCCTTGCCGATGCCCTGACCACGCGCAGCTTCAAGTACGCCAGTGGGACCAAAGAATCCCTTCATGGTGGTGTCGTAGCATGCGAATCCGAGGATCTTCTTGTCGGCAGTGGCGACAAAGCAGGCGGCCGGTTGGCGGGTGATGGCCACCTCGACCTCACTTTTCCATTTCTCCGAGAATTTGGCCGCAAATTCTGCCACGTTGTGCTTCTCGAAGGCCCGAGCGCGTCGAAGGGTGATCTCTCGGTCTTCCATCTTGGCATAGAGCTCCGAAACATCCGGCAAGTCATAAAGACGGACAAGCATATCGATCATGACAGGCATTCAATCGCCAAAAATTCTCGAGCGCCAGACCAAATGCTTTATAAGAGACTCATAGCTTAAGCTCATGGCGGCTACGGGAGCAGAACTCGTGCTCTGCTTCGGCGAGTGTCTTGCCATCGCCCACGATACGGTAACGGATAGAAGAGGTCTTGATCGCGTAGCTCCACTCTATGGTGACTATGCCGTCCTCGATGGGGTAGGACTCGTGATCTAGGCTGCCGCAGCCGTAGTAGTCCATGACGAGAAATTCATCCGCGCCTTCAGGTAAGTCAGTGAAGATAATCTCGTTGAAGCCACGAAAGTAATAGGTTGCGGCTGCTGCCACCAGAGCCCCGAAGACGATGAGGATGGTGGTTATCCTCGCCTTTTTGGATGGCGGCTGATGGGTGAATGGCATGGATTTGCTGGGGTTTTGGGGCGGACTAAAGTCCGCGCTCCGTTTCTGGGTTCTGCTCTTGGGATTTGGGGCCGACTTAAGTCGGCGCTCCTGCCGAGCGAAGCCTATGACTCATGACCAATGACCCATGACAGATCGCTTTAGCGATCTATTTCTTCTGTTTGGCGTTGGCCTTGAGACGCAGGGCGTTGAGGGCGATGAAACCGGTGGCGTCGTCTTGGTTGTAGGCCTCTTCCTGACCGCCTTCCATGGTGGCGACGTCTTCGTCATACATGCTATGTGGGCTGCGACGGCCGGCTTGCATGACGTTACCCTTGTAGAGCTTCACGCGTACTTCACCCGATACGGTTTTTTGGCTCTCGGTGACGAGCGCTTGGATGGCCTCGCGCTCGGGAGCGAACCAGAAGCCGTTGTAGACAAGTTGGGCGTATTTGGGAATGAGGGTGTCGCGGGTCTGTTGCAACTCGCGGTCGATCACCAGAGTCTCGAGGTCTTGGTGGGCGGCGAGGAGAATGGTGCCGCCAGGAGTCTCGTAGATCCCGCGCGACTTCATGCCAACAAAGCGGTTCTCGACGATGTCCACGCGACCGATGCCGTGTTTGCCGCCGAGTGCGTTGAGCACGCGCATGACACCATAGGGGGAGAGCAGGGTGTAGCCGTCCTTGTCGCCCTCGACGCTGAAGTCGCCCAATTCCTCAATCAGTTCGGCCAGGCCTTCGGTTTGCAGGCCGATGATGTTGCCTTTATCGAAGAGGCATTGGAGATATTGTGGTTGGTCGGGAGCCTGTTCAGGAGAGACGGAGAGCACATACATGTCACGGTCAGTTTCGCCAGTGGCGTCGTACCAAGTGTCCTCGAGAGCGCCAGCTTCAAAAGAAATATGCAAGAGGTTGCGGTCCATGGAATAGGGTTTCTTCATGGACGCCTTGACAGGAATGCTGTTGGCCTCGGCGTATTCGATCATCTCGGTGCGACCGGGAAATTGTGCGCGGAATTCAGGGTCGCGCCATGGGGCGATGATCTTGATATCAGGGGCGAGGGCAGCGGCAGATAGTTCGAAGCGGACTTGGTCGTTGCCCTTGCCGGTGGCGCCATGAGCGATGGCATCGGCACCTTCCTTCTTTGCGACTTTCACCATGCCGCGGGTGATGCACGGCCTCGCGATGGAGGTACCCAATAGATAGCGTCCTTCGTAGATGGCGTTGGCCTGAAACATGGGAAAGATAAAGTCGCGGGCAAACTCTTCTTTCTGATCGTCGATGTAGCATTTGGAAGCACCCGTCGCGAGGGCCTTCTGCTCAAGGCCGTCTAGCTCGTCACCCTGTCCGCAGTCCGAACAGTAGGCGATGATCTCGGCATTGTATTTTTCCTTAAGCCAGAGCAGGAGAACGGAGGTGTCGAGACCTCCGGAGTAAGCGACGACAATTTTCATACGGCGCGGAGAAAAGCAGAGCCCGGCCCGCCGCGCAAGTGGTTCTTGTGGTGTAGCGGGGTTCAGTGACCGCCGATCTCCATACTTCGGCGGTCATAGATCGCAGCTACCGCCTTACTTTGACTGTTCGAGCATCCGCAATAGCGGTGCCTCGGCACGTTTTCTTAGTTCTTCATTCATCTCAACGGTCGGGCTGAGATTGGCCAAGCAGTCGTGGAGTTTCTGCATGGTGTTCATCTTCATGTATTGGCAGTCGGCACAAGCGCAGCGGTCGGTTGGACCGGCGATGAGATTTTTGCTCGGGGCTTCGCGGCGCAGGCGATGCAGCATGCCACTTTCGGTGACGACGATAATATCGTCGACGGGGGCCTCTTTGCAGTAGGTCACCATCTTTTCAGTTGAACAGACTTCGTCGGCGAGTAGGCGCACCGCTTGGGTGCATTCCGGGTGGGCAACGACGAGTGCGTCGGGATGATCCTCCTTGATCTTGTTGATGGAATCACGAGTAAACTCAACGTGTACGTAGCAATTGCCCTTCCACAGGTCCATTTTACGGCCGGTTTGCTCGATGACCCACGCGCCGAGATTTTCATCGGGCACGAAGAGGATGGGGCGATCGGTCGGAGCCTGCTCGACAATGTTTACCGCGTTGCCCGAAGTGCAGATCACGTCGCAGAGCGCCTTCACGCCGCCCGAGCAGTTGATGTAGGCGATGACATAGTAGTTCTTGTCTGCGTTCTCCTTGAGGAAGGCTTCGAGTTGATCTGCTGGGCACGATTGCTCCAGCGAGCAACCGGCATCCTTGTCGGGCAGGACCACGGTTTTGGATGGGTTCACAATTTTTGCGGTTTCCGCCATGAAGTGCACGCCACAAAAAACGATGACATCCGCCTCTGTTGCTTTGGCTTGATACGCTAGGCCGAGCGAGTCACCGACGTAGTCGGCGATTTCCTGGATGTCGTTTGACTGATAATTGTGGGCAAGGATGACCGCATTACGTTCCTTCTTGAGAGCGAGAATTTCTTCACGGAGGTCGAGTGAGGTCGCAGTCATGTGCAAATTGGCTATCTCAAGAATTGGCCGATGGCAACTCCTTGCAGATCAGATCGACCCGTCTTTGGAAACCATCTCGATCATCCCGCTGTGCTTGGCACCTGGCTTGACCACAAGCGAGGTGGTGCGAACCAAGCCGTGGAGCTTGGCACGCTTTTCGAGGGTGACTGACCCGCTGCAAGATATCTGTCCATCGACTTCGCCATCGATACGAGCCGTTTCGGCCTTCACGGGGTTGAGGAATTCGACTTTGGCGCCTTTCACAATCCTCAGATTACGACAGACCACAGTACCGATAATTTTACCATGACTACGGATGATCAGATCACCCGAGCATTCAACTGAACCAGCGAGTTCACCCATCACGGTGAGGTGGTGACATTTGACTGTGGATCCGGAGATACTGCCTTTCTTCAAAATTCTCACGTCGCCGCGCGTCTGTATGCGACGGTTGTAGACACCGTCGATCTCGTAGTCTTCGAGGCTGATGTAGCTGCCGCACTTCGGACATTGGCTGGATTGAGCATCACCGATTACAGTGTAAGTGGCTTCGCACTCGAAACACGTGATCTGGCGGGGCGGTTTGCCTGGCTTGATCATTTTCAGCCAGAAGGGTCGGGCATCCCGGGGTTCGGTGATTTGACGGTTGGCAGGGGAATAGGAATCGACCCGAGGCTGGTTGAGTTCGTCCTCCTGAACTGCTTCCTCGCTGCGGGTGCGGGTGAAAGGGGAAGCGTAGGATTGCTGTTTGATGCTGCTACCGTCGGTTTGCACGACATCCTCCTTGCGGGTTCGGATCGGCGGTGTGTTGTTTGATGTTTTCTGCGACTTTTCAGTTTCGGGTGTGTCTTTGTAGACACGGATGGGAGGCTCAGTGCTGTTCTTTTTTTGAACTGGTTCACTCTGGGCGGATTCTTTGCGGACTCGAACAAAGGGTTTTATCTTGCGATCTTTAGTGACCGCTTCGCCATCGACGATTTTGAAGTTGATCTGACAAGCACGACAAACACTCGACACCGCCATTGCGGGTTCCATCTGACGATGTCCACACTCGGGGCAGGTGACTTCGATACGACTGCGCTTGGGATGATCGGCGGCCATGAACCGTCAGTCAGCCCTCCGTTTCGGTGCCGGCGAGGGTGCCTTGCTCGACATCCCCTTCATCCGCGACCATGGGTTGGGCCTCCAGTTCAGGTTCGAGCTCAGGTTCCAGTTCAGGTTCCAGTTGGGAAGTGGAGATTTGACCGGGGCCACCGACTGTGGATTTTCCGACGAAGATGGCACCAGCCTCGATGGAGAGAGTCGCAGCCACAATGTCTCCAACTACTTCGGCGCTACCCTTGATGTCGATACGACTGGAGGCGGTCAGATTGCCGTGAATCTTGCCGTAGACAATGATGTTATCGGTACAGATCTCGGCCTTGATGCGTGCATTTTCACCAATGGTGAGGCTACCGTTGGAGTTGATTTGACCCTCTATTTTGCCGTCAACTACAAGATCGTCGGTGAACTTCACACTACCCTTAATGTCCACGTCCGAGCTGAGAACGTTGCGGGTGGAGCTACCAGAGCGCGACGATCGTGAAGCGCTGTAATTCGACTCTGAAGTTACAGGAGTATTTGAGGTTTGAGCTTCGGAATGAGCAGATGGTGAACCTGCGGATTCGCTTTGATCTTGGCCGATGACTTTCTTGAACACGTGAATGGGATGGTTAGGTCTGGGGTGCTGCCATACCAATGAGGTTTGGCGCAGCACATACGATATAGAGCTTACTCGTTGGGTGAGGAGACTGTTTCAGTTGATTTTTTATTCCGAAGGAATCAGCGGATTTTGGGTTTCGGTCTGCTTGGTGGGGTCGAGAGTAATTTCCGTGTCGAGATCAGCCTCGATCTGATCAACTTCAGCATCATTGGGCTTTACTTCAGGAGCTTTGATACTGTCCGGGATTTCAGGCTCCTTGGGCTCAGGAACAACAACAATAGGAGCTGCTGCACCCAGATCGCCAAGACGGCTGGTGGCTGATGCTGAAAAATCACTATCCGAGAACTCTGCCTTGATGCGCTCGTAATAAGACTTGGCTTTGTCTACATCACCACGAGTAGCCGCGATGTCACCGAGACTAATGAGGGCGAAGGCAGAGAGGTGGCGAGTCGCAGGATCGTCGACTAGGTCTTGAAACATTGGAACTGCTTCATCGGTCATACCCTCGACCACCAGTTTGGAGGCAAGGCTTGCCTTGGCGTTGGTTGCAGCGGGGTGGTTGGCTTCATTAGCAAGGAAGTTGCGCAGGGTAGAGATGGATGCCTCGCGCTCGTCAGAATTCCACTGGGCCTCAGCGAGAAGCAGTTTGGCACTCTTGGCTGCATTTGTGCCCGCATGCTCATCGATCATGCTTTCAAGCTCATCGGCATTCATCGCACCGATCATCTGAGCTCCCGCTGCTTCTTGTTTGCCTTTCTCGACACCCAACCAGACCACGTAACCGGCTGCCCCGAGTGCGAGCAGAATAGTAATGAGTATGAGAAGCTTCTGATTGTTCTCAAGGAATTCCTCGAATTTTGAGGGTCCATGAGAGATTTCCGCGAGCGGAGTTGGTGAGTCGGATTGGGTCTCGGACATGATGAAATGTGCTAAGCGTGACGAGTGAAAGGGGCGCGACTGGCGAAATCAATGCGGAAGTCCGAAATCTGATGGGAAAATCTCCATTTTGTTCGTGTTTCCACAATTTGCCTTCTAATGATCGGACATGGCGAGATACCTCTACGTGGTGGCTGGCGAGCACAGTGGCGATGCTCATGGTGCCGGCCTGCTCGAATCCCTCGCCAAACAGGTGTATGATCTCAAGGTTCGTGGGGTCGGAGGAGCCCAGATGTCTGAGATAACCAGCGGTGGCGTCCGCGACTGGGTGGAGGACGCCGCGGTGATGGGCGTGGTCGAGGTGCTCAAACGCTACGGTTGGTTCAAGGAGCAGTTCCACAAGATGCTGCAGGAGGTGCGGGAGACGAAGCCCGAAGTCCTGCTGCTCATCGATTATCCCGGCTTCAATCTGCGTTTTGCCAAGGCTGTGCGCGCGGCCCTGCCCGACATTCGCATTGTCTATTATGTCAGCCCTCAAGTGTGGGCCTGGAATAAGCGGCGCATCCCGAAGATGGCAAAGCTACTCGATCAGATGATCTGTCTCTTTCCCTTTGAAGTGGAGCTTTACGAAAACTCCGGACTGAAGAGTGCCTTCGTCGGTCATCCGCTGGTGGATGAACTGGAAGAAAAACGCGAGGAGGTTCACCGCGACGAACTGTTAGTCGGTCTCTTTCCCGGTAGTCGCGAGCGCGAAGTGGCGAGTCTCTTGCCGATAATGTTGGAGAGTGCCAAGCGCTTGCGTGACAAGCGATCCGATCTTCGTTTTGAAGTTCCAGCGGCTTCTAAAAAACTTGCCGTTCAGATCCACAACCTCATCGAGGAACTGGAAGCGGATGATTGGGTTGACGTAACCATCGGTCAAAGTCACTCGCTCATGCAGCGTGCCTGCGTTGGAGTGCTCGCCAGTGGCACCGCCACTTTGGAAGCCGCTTACTACGGTCTACCCTATTGTTTGGTCTACAAGGTCGCGCCGGTGACCTACTGCATCGCCAAGTTGGTGGTGAAGATTGACTTTATTGGCATCGTCAACATTCTCGCTAAAGAGAAGGTGGTCGAGGAATTCATTCAGGGCGAGGCCACGCCGGAGAACGTCAGTGCCTGCCTGTGGGAGTTGCTGGACGATTCCGCCAAGCGCGAAGCCATGCAGCTCAAGCTGGCCGAGACTTCCAAGTTGTTGGGTGAACCAGGCTCCCATGCACGGGTGGCCGATGTCGTGATGGAATCGTTTCTGGACTGTCCGTCGCAAGACATGGTCGAAAACGAGTTTTCTCAGTCATGAGTGAGTCCACCGAGCCAGCGAAAGATGAGGTTGAAGTTTCCCCGACTGCTGACGAGGTGCCGGAATATGAGCGGCCGCTGCTGCTCGTCTGTGCGATCTGTGGTGCCGGACCCTTGGCGCTGCCCCTGATCTGGAGGCATCCCCGCATCAGCTGGTTCTGGAAGTTGTTCATCACCATCGCTGTCGGCCTGATCACCTGGTTCTGCATTTGGTTGACCAAAGTGCTGCTTGTGATCCTGTGGGAGCAGTGGCAGTTGGTGCGTGTGGCGTTTGCCTAATCTTCGCTGTTGACGATGGCAGTCGCTGCCAGATGTGCCGTGGTCCATGCAGCCTGAAAGTTGAAGCCGCCGGTGATGCCGTCGATGTCGATGCATTCGCCGGTGAAGTGCAGGCCGCGAACCTGACGGCTCTCCATGCTGCGGAAGTCGATGGCCTTGCGGCTGATGCCACCGCAGGTGACGAACTCATCTTTGTTGGTCGTCTTGCCGACGGCCAAGTGATGCGACTGTTTGAGGGTCTCAATGAGGAGGTTGAACTTGTTCTTGGGAAGTTGGCCCCAGGTCTGTTCCTCCTCGATGCCACTGCGATGGCACAACAATTCCCAGAGCCGACGAGGGATGGGGGTGACAGGCGTGTTCTTGATGCGCTTAGCGCCTTGGTGTTGCCGTTTCTCCTCAAGGTCGCTGCGTAAATCTTCGCGGCTCATCTGGGGTAGCCAGTCGATGACGAAGTCGAAGTGATGGCTCTGCTCTGAAAGCTCACGGGCTTCCCAAGCGGAGAGTCGCAGCACCGCAGGTCCACTCACGCCGCGGTGGGTGATGAGCAGGGGTCCGTGCTGCTCGTTCTTTGAGTCCTTGCGGCGGATTGCGACTGCGGGATGGGCCACGCCGGCCAGTTCGACGAGATCGGGTTCGTGCAGGTTGAGGGCGAAGAGGGAAGGGGCG
>JBMYMN010000116.1:0-8355 GCA_049597355.1 Luteolibacter sp. | reverse complement strand
CTGGATGATACTAGTCCGGCCATTGCATACCCGTCTGCATGTCCATCCATTGCATGCTTTCCTCTTTGAACACGAAGCGGCCATGAAAAGAAGTGTTGGCAATGAGATGGGGTATCCAGTGGCGATCATCCTCCCACATGCGATCGAAAGGCACCTTGTCGAGTCTCGTCCAGAGTGGCACAGCTTCGTCGGTTTCTGTTGGTGTGCCTTCAAATTCCTCTGCCCGGTACACGTGGCAGCGAATATCAGGCACGTGGGACATGACGAACCAGAGCTCTCCGAGTTTTTTGGGATTGAGAGGAGTGATGCGCAGCTCTTCTTCAGTTTCACGGATCGCCGCCTGACGCGCTGTCTCACCCGGATCAATCTTACCACCTGGCCCGTTGACCTTACCTGCTCCAAGACCTCGCTTTTTCTCAATGAGCAAAATGTTACCATCGCGGATAATGAACATGAGTGTGGCATGGATGCCATATTCCCACTTCTCCCAATCAATTGCCGGTTCAATTGTCATGGTTAGGCTTCCGCATAAGCTTCCACCGCATCGCAGGTGCAGACCAGGTTGCGGTCGCCGTGGACGTTATCGATACGACCGACTGCCGGCCAGAATTTGTGTTGCCTTAGCGAGGCAATCGGATAGGCGGCTTGTTCGCGAGTATAGGGGTGCGACCAGTCGTCAGAGATGACAGCCGTGGCCGGATGTGGTGCATTTTTTAGGACATTGTCCACATCATGTGCTTCGCCATTGATGATCTGCTGGATCTCACCGTGGATGGCGATTAGGGCATCACAAAAACGGTCGATCTCGGCAAGTGACTCAGACTCGGTGGGTTCAATCATTAGGGTGCCGCTTACCGGCCAACTCATGGTCGGTGCATGATAGCCATAGTCCATCAGGCGTTTGGCAACATCTTCCACGGTTACGCCACTGGTTTCGCTGAGCGGACGCAGGTCAATGATGCACTCGTGTGCAACCAACCCCTCGTTGCCTGTGTATAAGATGGGAAAGAACGGAGCGAGTCGCTTGGCCATGTAATTGGCATTCAGGATGGCGATTTCTGTAGCTTCTTTGAGGCCCTCTGCCCCCATCATCGCCACATACATCCAAGAGATGGTGTTGATGGAGGCGCTGCCCCATGGTGCGGCACTTACCGCACCTTTCTTGTTTTCGAGTTCACGGTGACCCGGCAGAAAAGGGGTGAGGTGCTCGACCACACCAATGGGGCCGACACCCGGCCCGCCGCCACCGTGAGGAATGCAAAAGGTCTTGTGTAGATTGAGATGACAGACGTCAGCACCAATTTTGCCGGGCGAGGTTAAGCCGACTTGTGCATTCATATTGGCACCATCCATGTAGACTTGGCCGCCAGCATTGTGAATGATCTCGCAGATCTCCTGTATGGTTTCCTCAAAAACACCATGAGTGGAGGGATAAGTGACCATGAGGGTGGATAGGTTTTCATGGTGCTCGCGAGTCCGGGCGCGAAGGTCATCGACGTCAATATTTCCGTTGTCATCGCATTTCACGCCCACCACCTTCATGCCGGCCATCACGGCCGAAGCTGGATTGGTGCCATGAGCGGAAACGGGAATGAGGCAGATGTTGCGATTGAAGTCGCCACGGGAGCGGTGGTAGTGGTGAATTGCGAGGAGGCCTGCATATTCGCCCTGCGACCCGGCATTGGGTTGGAGTGAGACCGCGGCAAAGTCGGTGACTTCGGCCAGCCAATCCTCAAGGAGGCCAAGCATCTCCCGATAACCGATACTTTGGTCGGCAGGAACGAAAGGGTGGAGCGATCCAACCTCGGGCCAGCTCAATGGAATCATTTCCGAGGCAGCATTGAGTTTCATCGTGCAAGAACCCAAGGCGATCATTGACTCATTGAGTGCCAGATCTTTGGCCTCCAGGCGCTTCAGGTAGCGTAGCATTTCGGTTTCGGAATGGTAGCGATTGAAGACTGATTGCTGCAAAAAATCGCAATTGCGTGCCAGCGCATCGGGCCAAGCCACGCCATTTTTGGAGTGGGTAAGGGTGGCACCAAAACAGCTGCAAAGGATCTCAAGATCGGACCATTCAGTGGTTTCATCCAAGGAGATGACGAGATGGTTGTCATCAAGCAGGCGCAGGTTGTAGCCTGCTTCTAGAGCCGCTTGCTTCCACTTGATGGCCTGATCATCACAGATGACAATGGTGTCGAAGTAGGCACCCTCTGCAATGCTGATGCCCACTTTTTTGAGTGACTCTGCCAATGAGTGAGTTTTGGTGTGCACGGTAGTGGCGATGTGCTTGAGCCCCTCCGGGCCATGGTAGACAGCATACATGGAGGCCATCACAGCGAGCAGAACTTGTGCCGTGCAGATGTTAGAGGTGGCCTTATCGCGGCGGATATGCTGCTCGCGGGTTTGCAGTGACAAGCGATAACCGGGTTTACCATGGGCATCGACGGAGACACCAATCAGGCGACCCGGAAGCTTGCGTTTGAGAGTATCGGAGCAAGAAATATAACCGGCATGGGGCCCACCGAAGCCCATGGGAACGCCGAATCGCTGCGAGGAGCCAACACAGATGTCTGCACCGAATTCGCCGGGAGTCTTGAGCAGGGTGAGGGCAAGTAGGTCGGCACAGAAAATGGTAGTGACTTTCGCTGCCTTTGCCTTCGCGCAGAAATCTCCAAAGTCGTCAATCCGGCCGAGGGTGTCCGGATATTGCAATACGGCAGCGAAAAGGCTTCCGTCGTCCGGAAATTCCTGGGTTTCCCACGGACCGATCACCACTTCGATATCGATGGGCTCGGCACGAGTTTGGATGATATCGATGGTTTGCGGGTGGACTTTGTCGGATACAAAGATGGCCTTGCCCTTGGGCTTGTTTGAGAGTGCCAAACTCATTGCTTCTGCCGCAGCAGTGCCCTCGTCGAGTAGCGACGCGTTGGCAACATCCAAGCCAGTCAATTCGGTAATGAGTGTCTGGAAGTTGAGCAGCGCCTCCAAGCGCCCCTGAGCAATTTCGGCTTGGTAAGGAGTGTAGGCGGTATACCAACCGGGGTTCTCAAGAATGTTGCGCTGAATGACACAGGGGGTATGAGTGCCGTAATAACCTTGGCCTATGAAGGACTTGAGCACTTTGTTTTTACCCATGATGCCCTTAAGCATGGCAAGCGCCTCGTGCTCGCTGAGCGGAGAGGGCAGATCCATATCCCTTTCTAGGCGTATGGCATTGGGGACGGCAGCATCCACGAGTGATGATAGAGAGTCATGCCCGATGGCGTTGAGCATGTGCTCGCGGCCCTCGAAAATGGGTCCCAAGTGGCGGCTACGGAAGTCGGTTCGTGCTGGCATTGTAGCGGTGGCTGGAGGTGCTGAATTGGACGCTCGCGGGCAAGTGAATGGATACCCTCTTCCATAGAGAAAAACGACAGCCAAGCAACCCTAGTGAGTACGATTTCCGCAAATAAAGCCGTATCTGATTTGGCGTTGAAGATTCATTGATTAAACTTTGTCAGTGGAAGCCGTATTCCATAGCGTAAGCTCCTTCTTTTTCAAAAAAACAATCATGAATTCCGAATATTTTATGACTTCCCGCCGCAATTTTCTGAACCGTGTCGGAATGCTCACTGCGGGCACTCTGGTGGGCGAATATGCCTATGCTCAGTCCAGTCCCGCGCCGCAGCTCTTCAGTCAAATCGGTACGACCGGCTATCCTGAACGTGCGGCAGCACTCAAGGAAACCGGTATTGAGTTCATGACTGCCGGAACCAGCAAGTTTCTCGTGCCCGACAAAGGAGACGATGTCTTTGCCAAGAACCTCGAGGCGCTCAAGGATTGCCAGTTGCCCATACTTGCCTGCAATGGGTTCATTCGTCCCAAGAATCTGCGCTGCACTGGCAAAGAGGCCAACCACGATGACGTGCTGAAGTGGGCAGAGACTTGCTTCAAGCGATTGCATCAAGCCGGAGGCAAATTCATTGTCTTTGGTAGTGGCGGTTCGCGTGCCCTGCGCAATGGTTGGACTGTCGAACAGGCAGATCCTCAGTTCGTAGCCTTGCTCAAGCGTATGGGGCCGCTCGCTGAAAAGCACAAGATCATGGTGGTGGTCGAGCAGTTGAACGCGAGGGAGTGCAACTACATCAATCGTATCGAGCACTCAGCACGCCTGATCCGAGAAGTGAATCACCCCAAAGTGAAGATTCTCGCCGACCTCTATCACATGCTCATGGACGGCGATACGCCTGAGGATTTAAAGAATGCGATGGACGTTGTGGCTCATGTCGAGATTGCCGAGAAACAAGGGCGTGCTTATCCCGGTGTCGGCGGTCAGGATTTTACCCCTTACTTCAGAGTGTTGAAGGAAGCCGGTTACCGGGGAGCCATCAATATTGAAGGTCGTGGCACAGTCGAGCAGCTACCCAAGGCAATTGAGGTTATTCGCAAGCAGGAAGCACAGGTGATGAATTCCTGATCAGGAATTCTTAGCTTCCTTGAAGCTCTTGAAGATCATGAGTGTGCGATCGCGTTCGGTCTTGTGGTCGACGCAGGGCAAGGGGTATCCGTCAGCAATGGGTTTACCGTTTGCAGGGGCCTCGAGAAGTTTCTTGGCATCGACATTGGCCAACTCAGGCACCCACCTCTTGATGTAAAGACCTTGGGGATCGTAACGCTTGGTCTGTGACCAAGGGTTTTGAATTCGAAAATAGGGTGCGGCATCGGCGCCTGTACCTGCTGACCACTGCCAGCCACCGTTGTTGCTGGCAATTTCTCCGTCGATGAGGTGTTGCATGAAGAAGGACTCACCCAATCGCCAATCGATGTGTAGGTCCTTGGTGAGAAACATGGCAGTGATCATGCGTACTCGGTTGTGCATATGTCCGGTGGCCAATAGCTCACGTATGCCGGCGTCAACAATAGGAAATCCGGTGCGACCCTGTTTCCAGAGTTCGTAATTTTCGGATGGTTCATGCCATGGCAGTCCGCGCCAATCTGGGTTGAACTCGTGGCGTAGCACCTCGGGCCAATGATGGAGAATGGACATGTAGAACTCCCGCCATGCGATCTCCTTGATAAAGTCGAAGATGCCGTCGCGCGCGCTACCATCCGTAGAGTCGAGAGCATCTTGAGCTGAAGCGAAAATACTGCGGGCTGAGAGTAGGCCATGGCGAAGGTCTTGAGACAATCGGCTTGTTCCCGCTACCGAGGGGATATCGCGTTGGACCGAATAGCCCGCTGCCACGTTCTCGATTGCATTTTTCAAACGTTTACGCGCTGCCCGTTCACCGGCTTCGACCAGGTTGGCCTCAGGTATTGTGAAACCCCAGTGGCCGACTGTGGGTAGGTCATCGGATTGTATGTGCTGCGGGGTTTGGATTTGCTTCGGCTTGCAGACTGGCTTGTCCTTGAACAGGTTCATCCAGGCCTTGCTAAAGGGAGTGTAGACTCGGTAGGGATTCCCGGTCTTTGTTTCCAACTCGTCAGGCTCGTGGATGCTCACCTCGTAATGACGAATGAACTCAATGTCCATCTGCCCACAGAGTTTGGCCACAGCCTTCTCTTGTTGTTTGCCGAAAGGGTCCGGATCAGCTTGGTAGTGGATGGCATGAGCGCCTGATTCGTTGATCAGCTTCTCCAAGCCAGACACGGGATTCTCGTTACGGACGATCAGGCGGCCGCCAAGGGCCTGCAAATTGCCGGCGAAGGCATGAAGGCATTGACAGAGGAAATGTTGGCGTTTGGGACCCGTCCAGAGGTGTTTTTGTGTCCAGTTACTGACGAAATAGACGGGAATCACTGGACCCTGATCGGCCGCGGTCTTGAGCGCCTTGTTGTCCGAAACGCGAAGATCCCGGCGGACCCAATATATGGCGGGCGCAGGGATCTTCATGGTCAGGTGGCTAGATCACCCAAGGGTGGTGATCTGATGGCTTGGCCATCGGCTATCTGAGTGCGTTTGTAAGGGATAGCACTTGGATTGGAGACATTTACACAGCTTCTTTTAGCATTTTCTCTACTTTGCGCACGGTGGTGGCGCTGAGCTTGCCGTCCACCTTGCGCGAGCGATCAACGAGAGACTTGAGATCATGTAATGTTTTTTCAGCGGCGGTCAGGGCCTTGCGGGGGCCACCGAACTTTTTATCGGGAAAATACCGAGTAAACGTGGTGCCGGCACGGCTGATGCAGAGTCTCCAGCCTTGGAAAGCAGCATTTTCGTAGGTGAAACGAGTCAGATTCTTCTTAGATTTCATATGTTCAAGGGTTATGGTGTAGGGAATTGGATAGATGAGAAATCCACCACCAACCTACACCAGAGCTGTCTAACTGATAGAAGAAGTGGAAATTTTTCATTCATAAGGCTATTACAGTTCTCTCATTAGTCAAATTTTAGACAAAAGTATAATCTGGGTTCATTTTGAGAGCCTCATAGGCAAGCGTGAAGGCAGTGCAACAATTCCATGAAAAAGCTAAAAATTTAGGAAAAAATTCGTTGCATGGCAGGCAGGCAGTGACTTAACTCCGCGCCCGCGGGCAATTATTGAACCGCCGTAGGTCCTCCTCCCGGTTTCGGCCGGATTGCCCGCTGGAGGGAAACCCGGCAACCCCATCACAACATGTCAGAAACAAAACTTGCTCGTTTTGAGCTACCCAATCGCCTCGTCCGCGACGAGGATACCGCCTCCGATACTTACGCGCAATTCGTGGCAGAACCCTTTGAAAGCGGGTATGGCCACACAATCGGAAACTCCCTGCGCCGGGTTCTACTCTCGTCAATTGAGGGTGCATCCATCACATCCGTCCGCATCGCAGGTGTTCAGCACGAATTTTCCAGCCTCCCCGGCGTGGTAGAAGATGTTACCGACATCGTCCTTAACCTCAAGAAGGTGAAGTTCTCCCACAACGACAAGGAGCCCCGCATTCTTACCATCAAGGTAGACAAAGCCGGTCAAGTGACAGCCGGTGACATCCAGGAAGACAATATCTACAGCGTGGTGAATCCCGATCAGGTGATTTGCACCTTGGATAAGAAGATGAAGTTCGAATGTGAGTTTGAAGTTCGCGTTGGTCGGGGATTTTCCACCGGTGACGAAAACAAGCGCAAGGACCAGCCCATCGGTGTCATTGCCATTGATTCCATATTCTCGCCAGTCACCCGCGTGAAATACGCCGTGGATTCTGCTCGTGTGGGTCAAATGACTGACTTCGATAAGCTCATCCTTGATATCTGGACCGACGGCCGGATCACTCCACAAGATGCCCTATTGCAATCCTCGGCAATTCTTCGTCATCACCTCGACGTCTTCGTCAACTACGATGAGAACGCTGTGGACTTTGAGGAAGCTCCCGCCGAGGCCAGCGAGGAGAACGCCGCCCTTAAGAAGCTTCTTGGTATGTCGGTTAACGAGATTGAGCTGTCTGTGCGTGCTGCCAACTGCCTCAACAACGCCAACATCACGACTGTTGGACAACTGGCTATGAAGACTGAGGCCGAGATGCTCAAATATCGCAACTTCGGTAAGAAGTCTCTCAATGAGATCAAAGAGAAACTCGTAGAACTTGGTTTGGGTCTTGGCATGTCTTTCGAGCCTTCGCTGCTTGCCGGTGGCCCTGCCGCTGCCAGCCGCGGGCCGCGCCTTGGCGCCGAAGACGAAGCTCCTGTCGGCCTTGCCGACCTGATCGCCCAAAACCTGGACGACGAATAATATCATCCCTGTATTTCAGAAAGAACGCACCCGATGAGACATCGAAGCAAAACTGCCAAACTCAAACGCAACGCCTCACACCGCAAGGCGCTGTTATCCAATTTGGCGTGCAGCCTGATTGAGCACGGCCGCATCAAGACCACCTTGGGCAAAGCAAAAGCGCTGCGTCCTGTGGCTGAGAAGTTGGTCACCCTTGGTAAGCGAGACGACCTCCACTCCCGCCGCTTGGCCGCCGCATACCTTCACCAGAAGGAGATGGTCAAGAAGCTGTTTAGTGAAGTCGCGCCCGCAGCCAAAGATCGCCAAGGTGGCTATTGCCGCATCACCAAACTCGGTCCCCGCATGAGCGATGCCGCACCCATGGCCTACATCGAGTGGGTCGATCGTGTGGTTGAAGAAGAGGAGGACCTTCTCGCCGATGTGGCTGAAAAAAAGCCCGCCAAGAAAGCCACTGAGGAGACTGCTCCTGTTGAAGAGCCTGCTGCGCAAGAAGCAGCTTCCACTGAAGAACCCGCCGCTGAGGCTGAGATTGAGGTGGAAGCTGAAGAAGTGGCCGAGGAATCTACTCAAGAAGACCCCGCTGAAGAAGAGAAGAAGGACTGAGCTCCTATTTCTCCTAACCGATTCAAAACAAACCGCTTGTGAGATGATCGCAAGCGGTTTTTTT
>JBMYMN010000115.1:0-8441 GCA_049597355.1 Luteolibacter sp. | reverse complement strand
TGAGCACCCGGGTTTATGAATCAATGTGTGAATCAGAAGTTACGGCGGAGGCCGAGTTCAATAAGCACATCGTCGTCGAGCTCAAGGGTCACGCCATTGATGTCTGCTTCATCAATATACATCCAGCGCGCACCACCATAGAGCTCCCATGCTGAATTGAGATCGTATATCACACCTGCAAATAACTGAGCGAAGTTCACCCAATCATCACCAGAGAGGGGCACAGAAGCGCCCGGAGTGCTCACATCAATGTTTGCGAGACCGGCGCCAACGCCAAGGTAGGCGGTAAGACTATCACTAAGTGCCTTTTCAAATTTAGAATTGATGGTGATGGGCATCACTGTGAGATCGAAATTGGCATAGAAATCCTCAAAGCCATCGAGATCAAGGTTGCTGGGAGGGACGGAGTTTGAATTATCGCCATTCGCATTTTTTTCCGTGCGACCGATTTCAAGGAACCATGAGAAGTCCCATCCTCCAAGTTGGTGACCGGTATCTTGACCAAAATGAAGATGATACATGGGTTCATCGAATTCCAAAAGGTAGCCAATGGAGCCACCAGCAAACCACTGAGCGAGTGAGGGTTCAGGTTCAGCAACTACTTGTTTACCTGAGCCTGCAAAAGCAGGAAGCGAGAGTGCAACGAATAGGGTGATGAGTTTTTTCATAAGCACGCAAAGCTATCGGCATTCCGAGTGCACATGTCAATTTGATTTAGCTAGATCGACTAACTGACAGAGGATTCTCTTTATATTTCGAGGGCTCTCTCGATCATATTGTAGGCAGATTTTCTGCGCTATGGGTCATGGTTGCTGTATCTTCCAACAATAAACCCGTAATCGCACCTTCGTTATTGCAACTGATAGAAACCATGCAACGACGGACCGTAACAAAGCCACGGATAACGCTCACAAAATCCCATGTATTTAAGACGCACCTGCTTCAGCGTCGTAGTCTTTCGGAGCGCGAATGATCTTCTCAACGCCATGCTTGGTGACGATGTTGCCTTTGCTTGAGCGGGTCTTGATGCCAATTTCGGCAAAATGAAGCGGACGCACCAGATTGCGAATGCGGAGTCCGGACTTGAGGTGGACCAAAAGCATTTGAGCATCGCTCTCGACTTCGTTCTTGTGGACGGCGAAGTAGAGAACACGAGTTCCTGCGGTGCCACGTGCGAGTTCGTATTCCTTGTCGCGAGTTACCCCACCCACGCGAAATCGTTTGGCGTAGATGGTGCCCTGACGACCATCACGGAAAATCATCGAGTAGATGAGGTCCTCCTCCTTGCGGAAGACGGCCACGCGCATGGGCTTCTGACCGACGAAGACTTTGTCGGCGACTTTGGTCACGCGCACCTTGCCGTCCTGAGTGAAGGCGATGATATCATCGATAGTGGAGCATTTTTCGACAGCTTCACCATCCTTCTTGAGGCCGTATCCCGCGAAACCGTTCTTTGTGTCGACATAGAGAGTTTCGGTGGCAGCGACGACCTTGGTGCGGTCGACCTTGCCAAAGGTCTCGAGACTGGTTCTGCGTTCGCGACCCTTGCCGTATTTCTTGGCGAGCTCCTTGAACCAGCGGATGGTGTATTTGGTGAGGCTCTTGAGGTTGCGCTCAGCTTCAGCGATCTTTTCCTCGAGCGCCTTGATTTGTTCGTCGGCCTTGAAGGAGTCGAATTTGGAGATGCGCTTGATCTTAATTTCGGTGAGGCGAACGATGTCGTCCTCAGTGATCTCGCGTTTGAAATTTTTCTTGTAGGGCTTGAGGCCCTTGTCAATGGCGGCGATGACCGCCTCCCAGGTTTCGCACTCCTCGATGTCGCGATAGATGCGCTTCTCAATGAAAATCTTCTCTAGCGAGCTGAAGTGCCACTTCTCAGCAAGCTCTCCGAGAAGGATCTCGAGTTCGAGCTTTAGTAGTTCGCGGGTCTGCTCGGCATTCGCCTTGAGGATGTCTGTCACCCCCATAAACTGGGGCTTGCCGTCGTGGATGACGCAGGCATTGGGCGAGATGCTCAGCTCGCAGTCGGTGAAGGCGTAGAGGGCGTCGCGAGCAGATTCAGCAGCAACGCCCGCAGGAAGATGGACGAGGATGTCAGCGTCTGCCGCCGTGTTGTCTTCGATACGCGAGATCTTAATCTTACCCTTATCCTGTGCTGCGACAATTGAATCCATCAGGCTGCTGGTGGTGGTCCCGAAGGGAACCTCGGTAATGCGAAGCAAGTTCTTCTTCTCCACCATAATCTTGGCGCGGATGCGAACCTTGCCGCCACGCAGGCCATCCTTGTAGTCACTTACATCCATCAGGCCGCCAGTTGGGAAATCGGGGACGATTTCGAACTTCTCCTTTCTCAGGGCGGCGATGGATGCGTCCATCAACTCAGTAAAGTTGTGTGGGAGGATTTTGCAGGCCAGACCCACGGCTATGCCTTCCACTCCCTGAGCCAGCAGAAGTGGAAATTTGACCGGTAAGGTCTCGGGCTCCCTGCGGCGACCATCGTAACTGGACAGCCAATTGGTGGTCTTGGGATTGAAGAGGATATCTTTGGCTAGTGGTGTCAGGCGCGCTTCAATGTAGCGCGCGGCAGCCGCGCCATCACCGGTGAGGGTATTTCCCCAGTTGCCTTGAGTGTCGATGAGCAAGTCCTTTTGACCCAAAGCCACAATGGCCGCCGCAATGGAGGCATCACCATGCGGGTGATAGTTCATTGTGTTGCCGACAATACCTGCGACCTTGTTGTAGCGACCGTCATCAATCTCATCCATGGAATGAAGAATGCGGCGCTGAACAGGCTTGAGGCCATCAGCCAGATGAGGGACAGCACGTTCCAGAATCACGTAGCTGGCGTAATCCAGAAAGTAGTCGGAATACATCTCGCCTAGAGAGGCACGGTGGTCCGATTCAAGGCTCATCGAGGCGGATGATTAAAGGCCTCACGCCAATGAGGCAAGTACCAGCTTCTAGCAATTTGCCTTAATAGTTTGCAACTCAGTCACCTCCAGTCTTGGATGCATGCGCTTTATGACCGCCCCTTCAGCCGCACCCCTATCCAAGGTGCAGACTTTTCTCAGACGCACTAGTAGCACAGTTTTCCTGTGGGCGCTGGTCACTGGCGTCTTTGTCAGTGGATGGGTGTGGGCCTTTCTTGGAATGATCGGTCTGCTGATTCTGATCGCTACGATTGAATACTTTCAGATGATCCGTGCGGACAAGCTGCCCTGCTTTCCACGTTTTGGTGTGTTCTGTGCCCTAGCCTACTGCACCGCACAATACATTCCTCTAACTCAAGGGAAACTTCCCCACTCGCAACTGGATGTGGTTGCGGTATCTGCAGTGGCCATTGGCTCCTTCATCCTGCAGTTGCGCTACAAGATTGTGGGTATCAACTCCCTACTTGCTGTCGCTGTAAACCTACTGGGATTCGTTTACATCGCCATCATGTTCAATTTTGCGGTCAAGATACTGTTCTTGCCGCAGAGCAGTCTGGAGACTCCTGGCCATCTACCGCCTGCCTCCGCTTTTATTCTCCTGTGGTTGATCGCAGTTACGAAGTTCACTGACATGGGCGCATACCTCACCGGATCGCTCATTGGTAGAAACAAGATGATTCCGCACATTAGCCCCGGAAAAACATGGGAAGGTTTTGTCGGTGGATTGTTTTTTGCCCAGCTCGCGGGATTCGGTCTCTTTATGTATTTCCCAAACCAACTGGCCATTCTCTCTGGACCTACCCATGTTGCTGTACTTGGCTTGATCATGGCCATCCTTGCAGTGGTGGGTGATTTGGCTGAAAGCGTAGTAAAACGATCCCTTAGAGCCAAGGATTCCGGGCATATGCTGCCGGGCATAGGCGGATCGCTGGATTTGATTGATAGCATTTGCTTCACGGCTCCAGCCCTCTACCTCTATATAAGGTTAGTGATATTGCCCACTGCTTGAAATGAGCTCTTCTCCCAAACGCCGTGTCGTCCTGATGGGGTCCACCGGATCCATTGGTCAGTCGACACTTAAGGTTGCTCAGGCCATGCCCAATGAGATCGAAATCGTCGGCCTGGCGGCTAATAACAGCATTGAGAAGCTAGCAGAACAGGTTCGTGAAACGGGCGTCAAACAAGTCGCTATTTACGATGCGGCTTTGAAAAACGCACTTAGCAATCTGCTGCCTGCAGGTGTGACCATACACACCGGTTCGGACGGGTTGATTGAGCTGGCTCGAATGGAGAGCGCTGATATCGCGCTGATCGCGATTGTGGGTACTGCAGGACTCCACCCCGCGCTCTCTGCAATCGAATCCGGCAAGGATCTGGCCATTGCATCCAAAGAGATTCTAGTTATGGCTGGCGAAGTCATCACTAAGGCCGCAGCCAAGCACGATGTAAAGCTCCTGCCTGTGGACAGCGAGCATAACGCGATCTTCCAGTGCCTCGATGGCCACGAGGGCTCCGATGAGGTTTCCAAACTCATCCTCACTGCCTCCGGTGGCCCCTTCCGCAAAATTCCGGCTGAAGAATTGGCCAAGGTGACACCTAAACAGGCGCTCAAACACCCGACCTGGGATATGGGCCCGAAAATCACCATCGATTCCGCCACCCTTTTCAATAAGGGGCTGGAGATGATTGAGGCCCGCTGGTTATTCGGTATTGGTATGGAGAAGATCGACGTGATTGTCCACCCGCAGAGCATCGTTCACTCGATGGTGGAATTCTGTGACGGTTCGGTCTTGGCCCAAATGAGCAATACAGACATGTGCTTTCCCATCCAATACGCTCTGACCTGGCCAAGAAGGCTGAAGGGTAATCTAAAGTCCCTCGACTTTGCTGCATTGTCGAAACTGGATTTTGAGAGCCCCCGTCTTAACGATTTTCCGGCTGTCAATCTCGCACGCAGTGCCGGAATGGAAGGCGGCACACTTCCTGCCGTACTCAACGCTGCCAATGAGGTGGCTGTGGATGCCTTCCGCAAGGGCGTCGTCTCATTTCCCTGCATCTGGGAGTGTGTGGAGGCCGTGATGCGATCCCATAAAAAGCAAAACAGCGCTTCGCTAAGCACCATCCTTGAGGCGGATGCATGGGCGCGGGAGGAGGCCCATCACATCTGCAGGCAATGAGCGTAGGAGAGAATTTAAGGCGTATTGATTCAGCATACACAGGACGTATTCTCATGGTTCTGATTTCCCTGTCTCTTATTGGGATGGGGTTGCTCTTCATCTGGCTGATGGCTCGCAGTTATCTGCGTGCCGCGGAAATGAGAGATTGGCCTGTTGTCGAATGCATCATATTGGAATCCGCTATTGAGGAGCGTCAGCATGACCCATACTCGCCAAAAGAGTTTAATCACAGCATCCTCTACGGTTATGAGTGGCAGGGAGAAAGCAAAACCGGCGACAAGATCAGCTCCCGCGGAGCAAAATGGTCCAGCAAACGCCAACCCATTGATGTCAGCTTTCAACTCTATCCCGTGGGCAGCATGCAGAAATGTCACGTTGATCCTGAGAATTCTGATATGGCGATACTCAAAGTAGACTCTTTGGCACCGCTATACTCGATTTGGTTTCCATCCCTCTTTTTGGTGGGAGGTGCAGGCATGTTGTTTGCAAGTTTCCGCCCCCAATATAGATGGAAATCCAGTTGTGAACGAGTTGCCTCAGATCCTGAATGATCAAGGTAGGTTTTAGTTGCCTCAATTGAAAACCGGGGCTTAGGATAGGCGCCCCGCTGACACGCCTCGAGCAATCTATAATCCGCGTATCTTCGGGACTTTTGCCATCGACTATCCCTCACATGAATCCAGACCGCGCTACACTCAATTTTCTCAATAGCTTCCCGGAAGAGGCCCGCAAACGCGGGGAAGTATTGCAAAAAGACGGCGCCGTGACCCAAATCTTTGGAAATCATCTATTTATACAGGGTCGAGTTGAGGACGAAACAGGAACCTTTCGCACAAGTCTTCGACTTCAAGGCAATCGTTGGTTCGGCTCATGCAATGCTGAAGAGGACATCATCAACGGGGCGTGCCAATACGCTACCATGATGGAGCGTATGCATCGCGGCGAAGATCTTCCGGAATCTCCCAATGAATTCGATGACACCCCGATCATAGACATCATTGAGGACAAGATTGGTCGCGAACTTGATGATAAAGAGGCGGATTACGTCACGAAAATCGAGAAGCGATACCGCCGCTATGTGATCGAAGGTGAGCTCCACGATCACGACATGGTGCGCATCAATCCGCGCTGGGAGATCACCACCTACGATGCGCTAGAAATCTGGCCCATGCCTCCCGGCGACATACTCGAATTCTGGAACTACATCGCCTACGCATTCTACAAGAGGAAACTCCCCTACCCTGAATTCATGAACGTGGTGACCGATCTTGGCCACGTGCAAAAGAAAATGGCGGATTGGGAGCAGGAGCGTGAAGTTGCCGCTTGGTATGACCGCATTGAGCAAGTCAATGAGCGTCCACCACAGGATGAGCCAGTCACTGTCACCTTCCGTCTTGTCGCTACTATCAACGAAGCCCGTATCGAAGCCAGTGAGACGAGATCTGAAGAATGGCTTCAGCTCCGTGAAAAGAACGATATCGAGCGCTATGTTAGCCTCCATCACGAAGGAGCACTACTGATGGATGCACCAAGTCAGACCCTGTGGGAGCATTTTTTGGCATTCTATCGTGAGAGTGGTTACACGACCTTGGACTTCGATCAGGAAGAGTCCTGCCGTTTCATGAACCGAGTGTTTCGGCAACCTGCGCTCAAGGGCTACATCGTCAATCTCGATGAGAAACACTTCAGGGTTGTGGAAGACGCTCTCAAGTGGATTTGTGAGGATGATCCATATGACCCCAACAGTTTTGCTTTGCAGTTGGTGACCGCTGCCGGCGAGAACGTCTCCCATTCCGTGCGCTTGCTTCCTGGACGTAAGGAACTCTATCAGTCAGACGAGACTGTCTTCCCCGGCCCTCCTCGCTGGCTAGATGATACCGAAGTCATGCCTCGGTATCTTATCCCAAAACAGGTCATAGACTCGCTTGAGGGTGTTGAATTTCTTCGCAAGATTGGCGCATCATTGCCAGACTCGCTGAAGAAGCGCGTGGTTGATCTCGAACTGAAGCCTAAGTTTGAGATGAAGCTGGTTGCAGGCCTTACAGCTGCTGAGACCGAGCATTTGGTCATTGATGTCAACGCCATTGAAACTAAGGGTCGACGCACTGAGAAGCTAACTAGAGAGGGATGGGAAATGACCGAGCAGCAACCGGTCAAAGGGCGACAACTGCTACGCTTTGCCCGTGAAGCTCTCTATCCGGTCCCAGGTATTCTTGAGGAGATGGGGCTCAGTTATGACGAGAAACTCGGAGCTTACAAATCCCGAATCACCAAGCAATTTCCCGAGAAGTTTGCCGAATGGGTCGGGACAATGCCTGAGAATATCAACCTCGATATTGATTTGCGTCTGAAGTCCATTCTTTCCGATCCTGTCACCGCAGCAGTGCGCTTCGAAGTGGTGGGTCAGGACATCGATTGGTTTGATCTGCGCATCGTCATTGACGTTCAGGGTGTCAATCTTTCCAAGGCTCAAATTCGCCAGTTGGTTGCCGCTCGTGGTGGCTATGTCCGTATGGATGACGGCTCATGGATGCGATTGGAAATCAAACTCGATGCTGATCAGCGCGAGGCGGTCACCCGCCTTGGATTGGATCCTTTCGACCTCTCAGGAGAAACCCACCGCATGCACGCCCTGCAACTTGCCGATCCAAAAGCAGCTGAAGTTTTCGATCCCAAGGCATGGGAAAGGATCAAAAACCGTGCGAGTGAAATCCAGTTGGAGGTCAATCCTGAGGTGCCTAACAATCTTAACGCGACTCTTCGCCCTTATCAGGTGGAGGGTTTCAAATTCTTGGCCTATTTAGCTACCAATAACTTCGGCGGAATTCTTGCTGATGACATGGGCCTTGGCAAAACGGTTCAGTCTCTTGCCTACTTACTATGGCTCTTTGAAAAGCAAAAGCAGAGCAAAGAGCCTCACAAGCCTGCCTTGGTAGTCTGCCCGAAATCTGTGCTAGACGTATGGTATTCTGAGGCCGGTAAGTTCACGCCAGACCTTAAGATTAAGATCCTAAAAAATCGTGACGACATTAACCTCGATCAGATACAGAACGATCTTGATATACTCGTGCTCAACTACGCGCAGTTGCGTGTCTGTGGTGAGGAACTAAATCAAATCAAGTGGTTAACGGTTATTCTCGATGAAGGTCAGCAGATCAAAAACCCTGACTCCAAGGCAGCAAAGTGCGCCAGAGAACTGGAGAGTGCCAACCGCTTGGTGCTAACGGGAACTCCGATTGAGAATCGTCTACTCGATATGTGGTCTCTGATGGCATTTGCCATGCCGGGTGTCCTCGGTACCCGTGCGTACTTCAAAAAACGCTTCGACAAGCGC
>JBMYMN010000114.1:0-8575 GCA_049597355.1 Luteolibacter sp. | reverse complement strand
AGATCAGAATCAATGAACTCTGCCATCTCGGATCTCAAGTATACGATCGCCTGTATGGGAAAGTTTATGATCGTGGGTGACGACCACCACAGTCATGCCTTCCTCCATAGCAAGATCCATGAGGATCTTCATCACTCCATCACTGTGGGCTGAATCCAGATTGCCAGTCGGTTCATCAGCAAAAAGAACCGTTGGCTTGTTGACTACAGCACGCGCTATGGCAACCCGCTGTTGCTCACCTCCTGATAATTCCGCTGGCAAATGATCCACTCGATCCGCAAGTCCTACACGTGAGAGAGCAGTGACAGCCAAGTCTCTGGCGTCCTTGCCATCAATGGCACCAGGAACCATTACATTCTCAATTGCAGTCAACTCCGGAAGCAGGTGGTAGTTCTGGAAGATGTAGCCTATGTTTTGATTGCGAAAAGCTGACTGCTCTCCTCGTCCCATCGCGTAGAGATCCCTACCCAGTATTTTAACAAGTCCCTTCTCCGGACGCTCCAAGCCAGCAAGCGTGTAAAGCAGTGTCGTCTTGCCAGCACCGCTCGGGCCGCAGAGAAAGACCCGTTCCCCGGAGTGAATTTTCAGGTCGATTCCGCGCAACACTTCAATCGACTTACGACCAACCTGATAACTGCGGCAAAGGCCGCCGGTTTCGATGACTGGAGTGTTCACGGCGTCAATGTAGACCCCGGCTGCACTCACCATCAAGCCTCTTCAACAGGACGGTATGAGCACATGATCAATGAGTCGCACATCGCCATAAAAAACGGCAACTGCAAGAATCGCCGCAGTATCAAGAGATTTCAGCGGCTCTAAGTTTTGCGCATCCACAACTTGAAGGTAGTCTATGCGGGCAAGGCCAGAGGCCTCGATTTCGATTCGTGCATGGGTTAGAATCTCTTCCAATGAAGATTTTTTAGCTGCCTCACTCAAGGCCCGATAGATGCGCGGCGCATCTGCTCGATACTGATCATTGAGACGCGCATTTCGCGACGACATTGCTAAGCCATCCGCTTCTCGAAGGGTCGGATGAGTGACGATTTTCACGGAAATATCTAAGTCGCGGATCATGCGCCGAATAATTGCCAATTGTTGCATATCCTTCTCTCCAAATACCGCTACATCACAGTTACTGAGTAGAAATAGCTTCAAAACCACAGTACAGACTCCATCAAAATGACCCGGCCGAGTCGAACCACAGAGCCCGGCAGAGAGCCTTTCTTCATTCACAGTCACTGAACAGTCAGCCTCGTACATCTCTCCTTCAACGGGAATAAAGACCACATCAACATCTGCCTCGTTGCATGCAGCCAGATCCCCTTCCTCGTTGCGTGGATAGGCAGCCAAGTCCGTCTTGGAATCAAACTGCATGGGATTTACGAAAATAGATACCACGACCGTGCCCTGATTACCGGCAACTTCGCGCGCCTTTGCCAACAGCGCCAAGTGCCCGTCATGCAGTGCTCCCATGGTCGGAACCAGCACACGAGGGCCTTCTACGCGACTAAGGAAATCTCGCAATTGCGACCGATGGCGAATCACATTCATGTGCTTGTGATCCCAAATCAAAACCTATCGTGCAATTCCTTTGGCAAAGGTTTTTGTTTTCACAACCTGTCCAAGATGACCGATAGTTCTTTCATGTCGATTCAGCGCGTATTTATCGGGTGGAATGAGCCTTTTGGAAGATTGGCTGCTGATTGGTTATTGAGCCAGAAACAGGGACTTGAGGACAGCCTCGTGTTGGTGCCCACGGCTCAGTCCGCGCGCCAACTGAGGCAACGCATGGCACAAGGAGCCGGGGCTGTGTTGTCACCTCACTTCTCTACTCCCGGAGCTCTGATGCACATGAACGATCCTGAGATCGCTCCTGACTGGTTAGAGATAGTTGCATGGCAGGAGATACTCGAGCATCAGACAGGTTCAGAAACCCTATCCTGCCTTTTTTCGGGCTCTGCACATACCCGCGGTGAGTGGGCTGGCGACCTTGCCTCTGAAATGCTTGCGCTACGCCGGAGCCTACAGGACAACGGGCTGATGATACGCGATCTGGCACGACGCTTGAGCTCCAGTCCTGAAGCCGCCAGATGGGAGGCGTTAGCCCGTGTCGAATCAAAGGTTGAGAGTTGGATCCGCAAACAGGGTCAATGCAGTCGTAGCGAAAAAATCAAGAGTGGGCTTGTTATGCCGTCTCAAACCCAATCCATTATTCTTGCCGGCATTACCGAACTACCGCCCATCACGCAACATTATCTAATCGAGTCGGGGCTACCCATCACCGCCCTCATCGCTGCACCCGAATCCGAAAAGGAGCGATTCAATGATATGGGGCTGCCCAATGAGTCATGGACCCAAGCATTCATCAGCTGGCCGGACTCCAATGGCGCAGTATCGGTGACGTCGGACCCGAAACAACAGGCTCATCAGGCGAGAAGACTCATCGCCACTAACCAAACACAAATTCATGATCTGACCCTCGGCAGTGCGGATGTTGAAACCGGCGATCTACTTGCAGAGGAATTATCCATGGCCGGCTGGCCTACATATCATCCGGCCTCCATCGTGCCACAACACGGACTCAGACGTTGGCTGCTAACCTGGAAACAATGGCTGTTGCAGCCGGATTTGAGTTCTTTGGCGGACCTGCTGACTCTGTCATTCACACAAGCACTGATAGGGGCGGATTGTGCGGCAATCGCACACTCACTCGCACAACTTCGAGACCGCTGGATGGTACTGCAAGTAGATGACCTTCGACATCAACTCAAGCACAGCAATCATCGGAGACTGAAAATCGAGGCCGTGGATGTCATACGAATCTGCGAAAAACTGGAACATTGGCGACGGCTATGTGAGGGCGAAGATCTAAGCGGTAGCCTACGCCATCTTCTCGATGCTCTGAATACTGAAGACGAGGATCTTGCTGAGATCCATTCATGGTTGGATGAGGCAACCGAGCAGATGAATCAATCCCAGCGTTCGATGAGTTTCTGGATTGGCATTATGATCAATCATCTTTCGAGGCCATCGGCCGATCTACCCGATCATAGGGTTCTCGATGTCCATGGCTGGCTCGAACTGATGTTTCAACCAGGCCAACATCTTATCATTTGCGGCATGAACGAAGGTCGGATTCCCACCTCAAAGACAGATGATCCATGGTTGGGTGAAAGCACGCGAAAAATACTGGGACTTCACACTAATGGTAGCCGCTGGGCTCGCGATGCCTTCCTACTCCAGAGCATGATCCAGTCACGCATTCAGTCAGGAGGACGGGTCGACCTCATGTGTTCGCGCAACAATCAGAAAGGGGAGCCTCTGTTGCCCTCGAGGCTACTTCTTGCAGGTGACATGAAAGAGATTCCCTCTCGAGTAGAAATCCTATTCGAAGAACTCGAACCCACCGACGCCAAACTACGTTGGAAGATAGAGACCAATGCAGCTTGGAGGCCACCTGCCATCGAGGGCCCAGACACTCTAAGTGCTACGTCATTTCGCGATTATCTTGCCTGCCCCTTCCGCTATCGATTGAAGCATCTGCACCGCATGCGCTCCAGTGAACCAGATCGGATTGAGTGGAATGCTCGCGACTTTGGAATTGTCATGCATGACGTACTCGAAGCATGGGGCAGAGACGAGTGCGCTAAAGAACTCTCTTCAGCGACCGATATTGAACACTGGCTCAACAAGGAACTCGACCAGCGAATTCAACACGCCTTTAACCAGCGCATTCCATTGGCTGTTCGAATCCAACTCGATGCCATGCGCCAGCGCCTTGCGTGGTTTGCAAGGGCTCAGGAAAATCTAATGATGAATGGCTGGCGAGTGATGGACGTTGAACTCAATCTTACCACTCCCATTGAAGGGGCGAGAATCACCACAAAGATCGACCGCATCGATAGAAATCTTGATAGCGGCGATATCCGAGTCATTGATTACAAGACTGGTGGAAAAGAGAAAACCACATGCGCTGCTCACCGCACAAAACAGAATGCCAGCAGCAGGCTTCCAATCCATATCAATGATGATGATCCAGCCATCTACGAACGGACTGATGGAAAAAAAATAGCAAGCTACCTATGGAGGGACTTACAACTGCCCCTTTACGTGCATGCGATTCATTACCGGGACCAACAGCTTGCAACTCCTTGCTACTTCAAGTTGGGAGAAACCATCAAAGACGTCGAACTCAGACCATGGCATGACTTCGACGAACAGGATCTTGCCGCTGCCATCACCTGCGCCGAATGGGTCAGCAATTGCATTAGCCGAGAGCAATTCAGCCCCATTGCAGAGAAGCCACGATATGATGATTACTCCATGCTTTGGTGCGACCGCCTACCGGAGCAGGTCATGGGCGGACTGGTGAAGAAATAAGAGCCGCTCAAAAGTCGAAAGTTCCTTGGGGCCCTTTAGCGACTTCCTTACCCATCTCTCCCGTGCCACTCTCTCGCATCATGGGAGCGACTAGACGCAGCAGACGGCTCAATCGTTTTTCCACTGGGGCCAAGTCACTTCCAAGCCCAGTCCAAGCCTCGATAGATTCGGCGCCCATTAAGAATTGTATTGCAGAGCCATTGAGAAGCTGGAGCCGCCAAGCCAATTCCTCAGTAGGAGTATCCTTTAGGCACTTACCGAGGGCTCTCAAATAACGCTTCCAGAGCTCTCTCCCAGAATCCTGAAGGGAATTTGACAATTTACTCACAGGTAGCGTCAGAATTCGTGCCACACTGTGGCGTAGAACTTCGTCTTTGCGTTCATCTTTGGAGACGTTAATAAATAATGGTCTAATCCAGGCTTCGAGCAACTCCTCGAGAGGAACGGCCCGCGAACCACGTTTTTTTTCAAGGTGATCCAGATTCTCTAGCTGTTTTTGATAAATTGGCTCCAACCTTCTGGCGATTAACAGCAACATCATGCCCTCACGACTACCAAAGTGGTAATTGATTGCTGCCACATTGGCCTTCGCAAGCTGTGTAATATCCCTGACAGAAACCGCATCAAAACCTCTCGTAGCAATCTGAAATTCGGCAGCATCGAGTAATTTGGTTTTTATTTTAGATGTTGGGATTTCAGTGGATCTCATCCTTGCTATCGCATTCCTTTACAGAGATTTTGTCAAACACACGTTTTTCTTCAAAAGTAGAGGATCGTATCAAAATTTCAGGTATAAATACTTTCAATATAAATTAATAAATAAATACACAACATATTCTATCTAAATGCTTTGCGTCATTGTATTGCCATGATGTGTATAGATTGTTAAATTTTGAATTAATGTTTAAAATTTATGTATTAATTAATTGTACTTCGAGATTGGATTTCCATGAAGGAAATTGCCCAAATTCAGAGACTGAGAACCTTTAAATGAGCTGCAAGAATATTGGATGTGAAGGATTATTCATTGGACCTTTCAGACGAATAGAAAATTGGTCATCCACCTCATACTACTCCCCCATGATGCAACTTTTGAGACTCCTCACCCTCAGCCTGATTTTAGTCACAATTGCTTCAGCAAATGATGCACCAAAAACCCATGAAGCCGATGTAGTGGTGTATGTGGATACTTCGGGAGGCGTGACCGCTGCCATCCAAGCCGCTCGCATGGGCAATAGCGTCATCCTGATCTCTACCTATGGGCATCCCGGTGGCATGACCATCAGCGGGCTAGGATGGACTGATCTGGGCAACATTGAGATTCTTGGTGGCCTGTCTCGAGAGTTTTATCATCGCCTCTACATCCATTATCAGAAAGCCGAGGCTTGGACCTGGGAAAAAAAGTCCGAGTTCAATAACAAGGGCCAAGGAGCTCCAGCACTAGACCCTGAAACCGAACTAGCATCAACCTTCGAACCCAGCGTCGCCGAGAAGGTATTTCGCGAGATGCTTAGCGAGCACAAGGTGCAGATCATCAATGGCCGACTAGACCTAACGAAGAAGGCTGAAATGGACGGCAAGCGCATCAAAGCCATTCACCTCGAATGCGGAACGATCATTCAAGGCAAGATGTTCATCGACTGCTCCTACGAGGGCGACCTGCTTCCTGCTGCATCCGTTTCCTACACCGTCGGTCGCGAGTCCAACGCACAATACAATGAAAAGGGTAATGGCATCACCGGCCCTCTATCTAAAAACCAGCTACGGATGGGCATCGACCCTTACATTGAGAAGGGCAACCCAAAGAGCGGCCTGCTTCCTGGTGTGAATCTGAACATGGGTGGTGAGGTCGGTGACGCAGACCATCGTTTGCAGGCTTATTGCTATCGCATGGTTCTTACCAAGGTGCCCGAGAACACCATACCCATCGAAAAACCCGCAAACTACAACGAAATCGATTACGAGATTCTCTTCCGCAATATCGAAGCCGGTCAGAAGTGGGGATTTTTTAAAACCAGTCCCATGCCCAACCTTAAAACCGACTCCAACAACACCGGAGGCATCTCCACCGATCTCATTGGTGGAAATTATGGAGATGATTGGAACTGGGCTACACTTGATCACAAGGAGCGTGCTAAACTTGCCGACAAACACCGCGATTGGCAACTCGGCCTGGTATGGACCATTCAGAATCATCCACGCATTCCAGAAGAGATCCGCAGAGCATACGCTGGCTGGGGTCTTCCCAAGGACGAATTCAAGGACAATGGCCACTGGCCCTACAATCTCTACGTCCGTGAAGCCCGCCGCATGGTATCCGATTTCGTCATGACCGAACTGCACTGCCGACGACAGAAGGTCGTGAAGGATCCAATTGGTCTGGGCGCCTACACTCTCGACTCCCACAACACTCAACGATTTGTCAACGACAAGGGCATGGTGCGCAACGAAGGGGACATTCAGTCCTACCTCAAAGGCAAGGCTTACGGTATCTCATACAGGTCTATCGTGCCCAAAGAACTTGAGTGTGAGAACCTGTTGGTTCCATGGGCACTGTCTGCCAGCCACATTGCCTTTGGCTCCATACGAATGGAGCCCGTGTTCATGATTCTCGGCCAAAGCGCAGCGACTGCCGCCAGTATGGCCATTGATGACAACCACAGTGTTCAAGACGTCTCCTACGAAAAACTCCGCATCCGCCTCGTAGAAGATGACCAACGGCTAATTGCTCCTGATTTGACTAGTGAATAGTGAGTCTTGCGCATGATGCGTTCATATTTGGGATATTCTTTTTATTATAAAAATATACAAAATATTCGCATAATCTACTAATAAAGAGTTGTTTACGAATTTTAGCTATCAATTCACTCATTATGATTCGGTAGCGAGGTTTATACTTCATTAAATTCGTATATATGCTTTAAGCATTTGTTTGCCTTTATCGCAAACTTGAAGAAACTAAGCAATCTTGGGAATACGGTATATAAATTGTATTCTGTAATTTTGAGATCTCATTCAAAGGGACTTTTGCGCGGCATCGGCTGATTCTTGGTTTTTGCCACGGTTGCCATTGACCCCTAGCTCCCCTACCCCTAGCTTGCGCCCTCAAATTTATGAAATCACCTATCACTGTATCTGTGACCGGAGCCGCTGGCCAAATTGGCTATGCTCTACTATTCCGAATTGCTTCAGGCTCCGTGTTTGGTCCTGAACAGCCCGTCAATTTGCGCCTGATCGAAATTGAGCCGGGTATGGCTGCGCTGGAGGGCGTCATGATGGAGCTTGATGACTGTGCATTTCCTCTTCTCAACAGCATGCACGGCACCTCCGATCTGAACGATGGTTTCAAGGACGCCAACTGGTCTCTTCTTGTTGGTTCTGTTCCTCGCAAGGCTGGTATGGAGCGTAAAGACCTACTTGGAATCAATGGTAAGATCTTCACTGGCCAAGGCCAAGCGATCGCGCGCAACTCTGCAAGCGATTCCCGCGTGCTCGTAGTGGGCAATCCCTGTAACACCAATTGCCTCATCGCAATGAATAATGCGGAAGGAATGCCCAAAGAGCGCTTCTTTGCGATGACTCGCCTAGATGAGAACCGTGCGAAAAGTCAGCTGGCTCAGAAGGCCAGCGTTCATGTTTCACAAGTCAAAAACCTCTGCATCTGGGGCAATCATTCCGCCACACAATATCCAGATTTTACCAACGCCACGATCCAAGGCCGTCCAGTGACTGATGTAATATCCCACGTTGAGTGGCTCAAAGGTGACTTCATCAGTACCGTTCAGCAGCGAGGTGCCGCCATCATCAAGGCCCGTGGTGCCTCTTCCGCTGCCTCCGCCGCTAACGCCGCCCTAGATACTGTGGTCAGCCTCACCAACCCCACCCCAGATGGTGAGTTCCACTCAGTGGCTGTATGCTCTGATGGGTCTTATGGTATCGAGGAGGGACTCATTGCCTCTATGCCAATCCGCACAGTCGAAGACGGCAAATGGGAAGTCGTTCAGGGCGTGCCCGTTGACGAATTCAGCCAAGGCAAAATTCATGCCTCCATTGCCGAACTTCAGGAAGAGCGTGACGCTGTCGCGGATCTTCTCCCTGGCTGAGATATACACACGTTTATGATACCCCCGCCAGCCCAGCTGGTGGGGTTTTTTGTGGCCATGCCATCGTATTTTTAGAGCTGCATGGCTGGAAA
>JBMYMN010000113.1:0-8595 GCA_049597355.1 Luteolibacter sp. | reverse complement strand
AAGCGTAAAGGAAGGGCGGATAATGGCTGGCAGCCCGACGTGCTCAAGCGCGGCGTGGCCTGGCTTGAGAAGCACCAAAATCGCGAACTGGCCAAGCTGAACAACGCTCCCGAACGCAAAAAGCCGTGGAAGAGTCAGGCCAGTCACCTCGACGCGCTGGTCTTCAGCGTGCTCGCAGAAAATCTCGGACCCAAACAGAAGGCCAACGCCCAGATGGCGGACCATCTCTACCGCGATCGCCTGAAGCTTTCCAAGTATTCTCAGGCCCTGTTCGCGTTGGCGCTGGATCGCATGGGTGACGCAACACGTCGCGATGCCATCACCCGCAACCTGACTCAATTCCTCGTTGAGGATGCCGAGAATCAGAGTGCCCACCTTGACATCGACCGTCAGGGCATGGGGCGCTGGTATTGGTATGGCAACCAGATCGAAACCCAGGCGGCTTATCTCAAGCTGATACTGCGCACCGATCCCAAGGGTGATGTCGCGAGCGGTCTTGTGAAGTATCTACTCAACAACCGCAAGCACGCCACCTACTGGCACTCCACCCGCGATACCGCGTTCTGCCTTGAGGCCATTGCGGGGTATATCCGCGCCACCGGCGAGGATCAGCCGAACATGACGGTAACCGTACGGGTGGACGGCGAGGACAAAAAGCAGATCAAGATTACCCCGGACAATCTGTTCACCTTCGACAACGTCGTGAAACTTGAAGGCGAAGCCGTGACCAGCGGCAAGCACACAGTGGAGTTCGTTCGCCAAGGCAAAGGGCGGCTGTATTACAACGCCTACCTCACCACCTTCTCCAAGGAGGACTTCATCAAGAAAGCCGGACTCGAAGTAAAGGTGGAGCGCAACTACTACCGCCTGATTCCCGTCGACTTCAAAACCAAGTCCACCGGTTCACGGGGTCAGGTCCTCGACTACCGCGTGGATCACTACAAACGTGTGCCATTGAAATCCGGCGAAGCGGTGAAAAGCGGCGACCTCGTGGAAGTCGAACTGGTGATCGATAGCAAGAATGACTACGAGCACCTCTTGTTCGAGGATTACAAGCCCGCAGGGTTTGAAGCCGTTGCTCTTCGGAGTGGATACAGCCGAAACGGCCTCGGCGCCTACATGGAACTGCGCGACGAGCGCGTCAGCTTCCAAGTACGCCGCTTGAGTACGGGACGCCAGGCCCTGACCTATCGCCTGCGGGCGGAGATCCCGGGAACCTTCAGTGCTCTCCCTGCTCAGGCCAACGGCATCTACGCGCCAGAGCTGAGGGCCAACTCGAATGAATTGAAAGTCAAGGTCACCGACCAGTAGCCCCAGGCTGTCATCCCCGTGGATGGACCGTTACACTTGGATGAACCGTATCTGGGAGTTCATGAACCATAAGGGATTCAACGAGTAAGGGCATATGAAAGGGGCTTAAGGGGTTGACCTGAGCCCAGATCGACCCTACTGAATGCCCCCCACTCTTGGATTGGCCTTGGCCATCAAGGCATCCGTTCCCCTCCTCTTCAATACCAACGCACCACCGATATGGCTTCCACCTTCGAACGCAACAAGAACCGCACCCGTCCCACCAAATCGCCTGGCGCGAGAAGAAGGCGTCAACTTGAGCAGAAGCGCCGTCTCATTGCCTTGGGCATGGACGAAGCCGAAGTGGCCAAGCTAAACCCACGTGAGATTCTTACCAAACTGAAGTACCCGGCCAAAGTGGCCAAGGAGTGTTCTAACAAGTAAGCTTGCACTTCTCTCGGCGACTTCGTCGGCGCACCATCGTCCGCTAGGACGAGACCTTACCAAGCGATTGCTTCATCTCTCTACAAGGCCTGCGTTCACAAGACGCGGGTCTTTTTGTATTCGTTACAAGAGTACAGAAACTGACTCTTCAGCCAAATAGGCCCAATAATTCATCATCCTCGAGTCCTGGCACGAGTGTGCCTGCTCCATCCAAGGCGGCCTCCATCATCGTCTTCTTTTCTTCCTGCAGGGCGAGGATCTTTTCCTCCACTGTGCCGCGGGTGATGAACTTGTAACTGGTCACCACCTGCTTTTGCCCAATGCGGTGGGCGCGGTCGGTGGCCTGTGCTTCCACGGCGGGGTTCCACCAGGGATCGAGATGAATGACCGTGTCAGCAGCTGTTAGATTAAGCCCCACGCCCCCCGCCTTGAGGCTAATCAAGAACACCGGAGTGTTGCCCTGCTGGAATCGCTCCACCACCTCGGCTCGGTTGCGCGTGTTGCCATCCAGATAGGCAAAGTCCCAGCCCTTGCCCGCGAGCATGGGAACAATGCCCTGGAGCAACTGCACAAACTGGCTGAAGACCAACACGCGGTGGCCACCGGCAAGCGCTTCTTCGAGGAGTTCTTCCAGTTCGTCCAGTTTGATGCCGGCATCGGCATCGTCCACCTGCAGGCCGGGCAGGAGGCGTAGATCACAACAAGCTTGGCGAAGCCTTAGCAAAGCGGTCAGAGCAATCATGCGCTTCTTGGCGTCCTCAGCCTGGTCGACTTGGCTACGGCTTTCCTTGAGGAGTTGAGCGTAGATGCTGGCCTGCTTGGGTGTCAGCTCACAGTAGCGCACCTGTTCAATGCGGTCGGGTAGGTCTGCGGCGACTTCGCCCTTTAGGCGGCGCAGAACCACGGGCTTGAGACGCCTTGCCAGACGGCGGGCGAGTGCAGGGTCGTTGCCGCTTCTCAACGCTTTTTCGAAGCGCTCGAGGAAGGCCTTGCGCGGTCCGAGATAGCCAGGCATGGCGAAGTGCAGAATCGACCACAGATCCTGCAGCGAGTTCTCCACCGGTGTGCCCGTTACGGCGATGCGGTGGCTGGCCTGCAGGCCATGGGCGGCTTTGGACGTTTGAGATTCCGGGTTCTTGATCTGTTGGGCCTCGTCGAGAATCGTGATGTCGAAGGCCTCCGCATGAAACTTGTCGGCATCTCTGCGGAGAATGGCGTAGCTGGTGATAAGGATGTCCACCTCGGGGATGTCGCCGCGCTTGTTGCCGACAAACTCCGCGTGACTCAGCTTGGGCGTCCACTTGCGGACTTCGTTGGCCCAGTTGGAGACCAGCGACGAAGGACAAACCACTAGCGCGCGACCACCATGGAGTTGGATGAAGCTCAGGCACTGCAGCGTTTTGCCCAGACCCATGTCGTCTGCGAGGATGCCACCCATGCCCATCTCACTCAGTTGGTGCATCCAGCGCACCCCATCGGCTTGGTAGGGCCTGAGGTGATCTGGCAGATCCAGTTCGGGCTTTGCTTCCTCGCTACTCACCGCCATCCCGAAGTCTCTCGCACTGGCACGCAGGAAGGCGGCTTGTTGGGCGTTGATTTCAAATATACCCGGCGTGGATTGCGTGGCATCTGAGTCGGTGAGCGTGTCGTGGACTTCTTCGATTTGCTCGGGATGGAGCACTCCAATTTGATCGCCGCGCATGGCATGCTCCACCTGCCCCATGCGCAGCATCTGCTGAACTTGCTCACGCTTGAGTTCTTCCCCTCCGGCTTGGTAGCGGCTCTCTAGGGTGAACCAGTCCTGGCCTTGAGAGATGTTTCCTTCGCCACCCCACTCCCACTCTGGGCGAATGGCCACGACCTTCTCCGCCAGATTGCGGTAGCGTTCGCCCTTGATCACCGTCCAGGTGCTGGGGAAGTCGGCGAAGGCGTGGAACTTGAGAATCTGGTCTCGCTCGCGCAGCGCCATCTTCCCGTCTTCCGCGCCTTTTCCCAGCTCATCAAAACCCCAGGCGTGCATCCATTCCTTGGCCGCGCGCTCCTTACTGAGACTCGTCAGCAGACCTGTGTCGCCCGCCAGCTGTGCTTCGCCGTTGTTACAGGAGGCCAGGTGACCGGCGTAGCGGAATTCGAGCCGCGCATCGAGGTGGCGGAAAGAACCTTCGAGGTGCAGCGTGATCTCAGGTGTGCCTTCTTCGGGCAGGGCATTCCAGAGGGCGTCGGGCACGTCGAACCAATGCTCAAGTTGGCCAAGCACCCAGCGGCTTTCCGCCGCGCTCACGCGCAAACCTTCACTCAGCAAGGCCGCATGGCTTTTGGGCAAGCCGAGTGCGAGGGGCTGGAAGCCCGTTCCATCGAGTTGCCAACGGCCAAGGTTGCCCAGATCCTTCTTGCGCACCCGCACGCGCTCTCCACTCATCTCCAGAGTAGGCCGCGGTCCTTGTCGGTGAATCTGGGCTGCCTCTTTCTTGCCAAACTGCACACGCGGGTGGCCGATCAGGCCTTCGAGGAGATGGTCGAACTGGCTGGGGCTAAGATTCACCATGCCCGGCGCTTCGCCAGGAAACAGATCCTTGAGGGTGCGCCAGAGTTCCTCATCGTGTGCATCGAGCAGGTATGTATGGGTGGTGGCATTGGGGATAGCGGCAAGCAGCATTTCTTCTCCCTCCAACTCGGCACCAAAACCGATCATTACCGCACCCTTCTTCCATGCACTCTCCACATCCAAAGGCAGCATCACTTGCAAGCTCAGGGGCTTGCCGGTTGCCGAGAGTTTTGGCCAACGATCTTCGATTGTCTCTTCGGGTGCTTTTTTCTCGGGCCGGTTCAGAGGCTCCACCACCTCCAGGCCCACGGCAATGATATGCGAGCACACCCTGCCTTCGCGGCGCGCCATGGGGCAGAAGCACTTGTTCTCCATATGGGTGGGCGAGAAGATCTCCATTGAGATCTTCTTCAGCTTGCCTCCTATCCGCAGCTCACCGCTGAGAACTCCGTTTTCATATTTGGCGGATTGAACATTGCCGCCCCGGTGGATACCGCGGGCCATCTTAAACTCCACGTGACCACCCGCTGCCAGCAGCAGATCTCGGCTCATTTCTGGGTGGCTCATGGGCTAGGTTACAATCACGGACCAGAGACTATTTCTTTCCCGCCGGGCTGCACGGCAAATTTTCAGGATTCATGGCTCGTATTGCCGCTGTGGATGAACGATAGCAGGTCACCCGATGTCCACCTTCCTCTCTGCCACTCAACTGCGCCTGAGCTATGGCTACCAAACCCTGCTCGATGGAGTGACCTTTGCCGTGGAGGCGGGCGAAAAAGTGGGCATGGTCGGCCGCAACGGCTGCGGCAAAACCTCGCTCCTCAAAATCCTCAGTGGGGTGCAGTCCGCCGACTCCGGCGACATCGCCAAACCCAAAGCGCTGCGGGTGGGTTACCTGCCGCAGGAGTTCGAGCTAAACACCGAGCTAAGTGTGGAGGAAAACATCGCTGCGGGGGCTGCCGACATAGTAGAAGCCATCCGGCGATACGAGAATGGTGAGGGCAGTGAGGCGGAGTTGGCAGATCTTTTGCACCTCATCGAACATGCCGACGGCTGGAACCTGGATGCGCGCATCAAGTCCCTTGCCACGGCCTTGGGGGCACCGCCACTTCACGCACCCACGGCTCCCTTGTCCGGTGGCGAAAAGCGCCGGGTGGCCCTGTGCGCCGCGCTCGCCTGCCAACCCGACCTACTCCTGCTCGACGAGCCGACCAACCACCTCGATGCCGATTCCATCCGCTGGCTGGAGGACTACCTCAAGGGCTTTCTCGGAGCGGTGATCTTTGTCACTCACGACCGCTATTTCTTGGATGTCATTGCCACCCGTATTCTCGAGATTGATCACGGCAAGGCCTACTCACACGCCGGAAACTACACCGCTTTCCTAGAGTCCAAGGCCATTCGCCAGCAGATCGCGGAGCAGACCGAGCGTCGCCGCCAGCGCTTCCTGCGCGAGGAATTGGAGTGGGTGCGAGCGGGGGTCAAGGCGCGCACCACCAAGTCACGCCATCGTCTCGAGAAATTCTACGAAGTCGAGGGCATGCAGGCTCCGCCCGAGGAGCGCGAGATGGACTTGCTCATCCCGCCGCCTCCCCAACTCGGCGACAAGGTCATCGAGTTGGAGGACGCCGGCGTGAATGTCGGCACCGAAGCGCACCCGCGTTGGTTGTTTCGCCATCTCTCCACAGTCATCTGTCCGGGCCAGTGCACTGGCATCGTTGGCCGCAATGGGGTGGGGAAGTCGACTTTGATCAAACTCTGTCTGGGCCTGATCGAAGCTAACGAAGGCAAAGCCATCTTAGGCAAGCGGGTGAAGGTGAACTACATCGACCAGACCCGTATGCAGCTAGAAGGAACGGGTTCCGTGTTCGACGAAATCGCCGACGGTAATGAGAAGGTCATGTTCGGGGAAGAGCGGCTGGGAGCCCGCGCCTACCTCAAGCGTTTCCTCTTTAGCGACGAGCGCATCAACGAGCGCGTGGACCTGCTCAGTGGCGGCGAGCGTGCCCGACTTATGCTGGCCAAGGTGCTCAAGAACGGCGGCAACCTGATTGTCCTCGATGAGCCGACCAATGATCTCGATTTGCCCTCTCTTCGCATGCTCGAAGAAGCCTTGGCTGACTTTGATGGCTCTGTGCTTTGCGTATCGCACGACCGCTACTTTTTGGATCGGATCTGCGACCAGATCATCGCCTTCGAGGACGATGGCGTGGTCGTTCAACCCGGCAACTACTCGTATTACTTAGAGAAGCGTCAGCAGCGGGAAGCCGCGCTTCGCATGCAGATGCAGGCAGCGAGCAAAGGTGGCAAGGGCAGCGGCGCCCGGCGCAAGAACGCTCAAGCCCGAAAGCCCGAGCGGCCTCGCAAACTCAGCTTCAAGGAAAAGGCTGAGCTTGAAGGCATGGAAGACCTCATTCTCGAGGCCGAAGGCGAGGCGGAGTCTCTCAACACCAAACTCAACGATCCCGAATTTCAAGCGCAACACTACGAGGAGATCGAAGGCATGGCCACCAGCTTGCAAGAGCTACAGGCGCGCATTGCCCAGCTGTATGAACGCTGGGAGGAGTTGGAGGCGATTCGATTGGAGAGTGGTTGAGGCAGCGAGTAGCTCGCGTGTTCGCCGAAGCTTTACTCAATGAGTTTCTCTATCTTCTTCACTAAAGCCGCATCCACCGAGCGTGGGCCTTTTTGTTTCCGATTCTGGTGACGCCGCTCGCCTGGCAGCCTCGCACCCTCGATCGCGCCATACTCTTGGAGGAATTCTTCGGTTTGAGTGTCCCAGTTATTGTCGGAGAGAACTGCGGGGTTGAGCGCCATTAGAAATTGGCCGCCTTGAGTCGCGCCATCGTTCTCCTGATCACAGCGTTGCGTTTCGTAGGAAAACTTATCGCCCACCAAGGGGCCCGACAGCAACTCCACGATTAGCGCCAGCGCAGAACCTTTGTGGCCACCATGCTCTCCGCCGAATGGTAATAGCACCCCATCGGCAATTTCAGCCGCATTAGTTGTCAGTTCGCCATTGGAAGACAAGCCCGTTCCAAGTGGAACTTCACAACCATCGCGCGCCGCGATTTGTACTTCGCCCATCGCCATGGATGAGGTGGCCATGTCGATGACGATGGGGTGTTGCCCAGGACGCGGCCAAGCAAAGGCAAAGGGGTTGGTGCCAAAGATAGGTGTCTTGCCGCCGGTGGGTGCCACCCACGGCAGGTAGTTCACCGAGGTGAAACCGGCCAGTCCGGCCTCACTCAGCGTTTCCACCTCCGGCCATAGTGCGCTGTAATGGTGGCTGTTCTTGATGGAGACCGACGCCATGCCATAGGTCTGGGCGGCATTGATGAGCTTTCCCATGCAAACTTGATGCACCCGTGGAGCGAGAGCGTTCTTGCCGTCGCAGCGAAACACCACCGGTGTGACTTCTTGCACCGTGGGTGTTACCTGCCCGTCTGCCGAACCCGTTTGCAGAGCATCCACGTAGCCGGGAATACGGAACAAACCGTGGGACACCGAACCATCCCGCTCGGCATTCGTCACGTTTTTGGCTACCGCTTCCGCCGTTTCCAGATTGGCGCCGTGTGCCATTAGGGCATCACGGGCCAATTCAAAAATTTCTTGGAGGCTCAGTTCGATCAACAGTGCGGGGAGGCTAGTAAAATAGGATGCCAGACGACTTTGGAAGCTCTGAAAATCATTGGTTACAGTAATGAATACGGCCAAACAATTTATTGCCTGTTGATTGTGCCAAGCCCTAAAAAAGCCCGATTAAGGCTTTATGGCGCCACTATCATAGAAGTAGCTCAAGCCAGCCCATCATCTCGCTCTTTGCCGGATATGGCCTGAGCATGCAGACAAGCCCTTACATGAGTGAGTTGGCTTAGTTCACTATACTATTATTTTACAGGGTCAGTTCGCAACGATGTTAAAGATCTTGCCCGGAATGAAGATGATCTTTCGTATCGTCTTCCCATCCGTCTGTTCCTTCACCTTTGGGTCTTCGAGAGCTTGGGCTTTGACGGTTTCTTCATCGGCATCCTTGTCGATCATCAGTCGGGCGCGGAGCTTGCCGTTGACCTGCACGACGAGTTCGACGGTGGATTGCACGAGGGCAGCCTCATCGTAGTTGGGCCAGGGTTGCTCTGAGAGAAGGTCGGTGCCTCCCAGCTGTGCGTTGAGTTCCTCGGCCAAGTGTGGGGCGAAGGGACCAAGGACCTGCAGGAACTGAATGAACTCGGCCTTCGGAACAACGTCCGCATTGGTGAAGGCATTGGTGCAGATCATCATCTGGCTGATGGCGGTGTTGAAGCTGAGCTTCTCGA
>JBMYMN010000112.1:0-8706 GCA_049597355.1 Luteolibacter sp. | reverse complement strand
GAGCGCGATCGCATCCCCGCCTACGTCCAGCGCACCGTTCAGGACCCCGAGAGCAAGGACTTCAGCGGCCAGGTCTGGCAACCGGCCAAGGACTATTCCTGGCAGCACAACTTCGATCCCTCGGATCTCGGCGCCCCGCTCATCTACGAATGTCACGTTGGAATGGCGGGTGAAGAGCCCCGCCTACACAGCTACCGGGAATTCACCGACAAGATCCTACCGCGAATCGCAACAGCGGGTTACAACACCATACAACTCATGGCGATTCAGGAGCACCCCTATTACGGCTCCTTTGGCTATCATGTGAGCTCTTTCTTTGCCTCAAGCTCTCGTTTCGGCACTCCCGAAGACCTCAAACAGCTCATCGATACCGCCCACGGTCTCGGTATCGCAGTGCTGCTCGACATCGTCCACTCCCATGCCGTGAAAAATATGGCCGAGGGCATCAACGACTTCGACGGCTCCGGTCATCAGTATTTCCACGCCGGCGACCGAGGTGATCACCCGCAGTGGGATTCCAAGTGCTTCGACTATGGAAAATCCGAAGTTCGCCGCTTCCTGCTCTCCAACGTGCGCTACTGGCTCGAAGAGTTTCGCTTCGATGGCTTCCGCTTCGATGGCGTCACTTCCATGCTCTACCACTCGCGTGGCGCCAAGTCCTTCGGTAGCTACGAAGACTACTTCGGTGCTGACGCCGATCCCGACGCCATTCTCTACCTTCAACTTGCCACCTCTCTGGCTCGCGAGACGAAACCCGGAGTCATTCTGGTGGCCGAAGACATGTCCGGCATGCCTGGCTTGTGTCGACCGGTAAAAGAGGGTGGCATCGGCTTCACTCACCGCCTTGCCATGGGCATCCCTGACTACTGGATCAAGGTCCTCAAGCATCAAAAAGACGAGGAGTGGAATTTGGACGAGCTCTGGGGCACCCTCTCCGACCGCCGCCAAAACGAGGCCACAATCGCCTATGCAGAAAGCCACGATCAGGCCCTCGTCGGCGACAAGACCCTTGCCATGTGGCTGATGAACGAGGCCATGTATGACCACATGGCCAAATACGACCCAGACTCGCGAGTCGAACGCGGCATTGCACTGCACAAGATGATCCGCCTGATCACCCTCGTCTGTGGTGGTGAGGGCTGGCTCAATTTCATGGGCAACGAATTCGGCCATCCCGAATGGCTCGACTTCCCGCGCGAGGGCAACAACTGGTCCTCTCACTATTGCCGGCGTCAATGGTCACTGATGGACAACCCGGATCTCAAGTATCACTGGCTCTCCGACTTCGATCGCGAGCTGATCGAGTTCGTGAAGCAAAGCAATCTCCTCGCTTCACCCCCTGCCCAATGTGTGAAGATCGATCACGACAACCGCATCATCATCATCGAACGCGCCAACCGCATCTTTGTGTTCAACTTTTCGCAAGATCGCTCCATCCCCGACTACAGCTTCACTATTCACGGCCACGGGGACCATAAGCTCGTGCTCGATAGCGACGCCACGACTTTTGGTGGCCATGGTCGTCTCCAAGCCTGCAGCATCCACTCAGTGGATGCAGAAGAGCACGAGATGAAGATCTACACCACGAGTCGGAGCGCCCAAGTGTATACGCCATAATCAATGGCGAGACATTCGGGCCGCCTGAACAAGCCGCTTCAGGAACTTCACCACTCGATCGCGGCAGCCGCCCAAGTGAGGCCAGCACCGAACACCACGAGAACAATCTTGTCGCCGCGATTGAACCTACCTTCACGGTGAGCCTCGTCCAGAGCAATGGCCACGGCAGCGGCTGAGGTGTTGCCGTATTTGTGAAGGTTCACAAACACCTTCTCGTTGGGTACCGTCAGACGATCGGCAATTGCATCAATGATGCGCAGGTTGGCTTGGTGAGGTATCACGCAAGCAATGTCATCGGAGCCCCAGCCGGCGCGCTCGATCACCTGTTCTGATGCCTGCTTCATGCGGGTCACCGCATGCTTGAAGACTTCTTTTCCGAGCATACTCAGAGTTTGGAGGTGTTGGTCGACATTCTCGCTGTTGATCGGACAGGCCGTGCCGCCTCCAGCAATTTCCAACAGGTGAGTGAGCTTGCCATCACTGCCCATTTCAGTGGCAACGATGTTACCTTCACCATTTTCCGACTTCTTTAGCACGGCAGCGCCGGCACCATCGCCGAAGAGGACGCAGGTGGCGCGGTCACTCCAGTTGGTCACCGCAGAAAGCTTTTCAGCGCCGATAATGAGTGCGTTCTCAAACGCACCTGCTGCAATCATGCGCTTCGCGATCTTCATCGCGTAAAGGAATCCTGAACAGGCTGCAGAAATATCGAAGGCGACCGCCTTTTGGGCACCAAGTTGCCGTTGCACATGACAGGCCGTGGCTGGAGTAGGTGTGTCAGGCGTGATGGTCGCAACGATGATGAGGTCGATGTCCTCGGCAAGCATACCGGCTTGTGCGAGTGCCTTCTTCGAAGCCTCAGCAGCCATGTGGGAGGTAAATTCATCCTCGCGAGCAATGCGGCGCTCCCTGATGCCAGTGCGAGAGACAATCCATTCGTCGCTGGTATCGACCATAGTCGCCAACTCATCGTTGGTGAGGACTTTTTGCGGCACGTAACTGCCGGTACCAGCCACATGGACTCCCGGGAAGGAATTCGACTCAGTCATGCTCCGCAAAGACTGGAATCACTACTGCGTGGCCACAAGCGCGAAGTTGCAGAATCCGAAACACCCCCGGACTTAATCGAGAATTGCCGATGTTTCGGTGATCTCCTCAAGCAGAGTCTCAATTTTGGCATTGACCTCATTTTCCACGGCTTCAGCAGCGACTCGGATGGCATTGCGAATGGCCAGTGCACTGGAGGATCCATGGGCGATGATGACAACACCGTTCACGCCAAGTAGCGGGCTTCCGCCATAAGTCTCATAGTTACCCTTGTCCTTCATCGCCTGAAAGGCGCCCTTGGCGAGCACTGCACCAGCCAAGCGAAGTGGGTTGCCCTTGATCTCGGTTTTCAGCCACTTAGAAACGGCCTTGGCCGTGGCTTCCACAGTCTTGAGGGTGATATTGCCGACAAAACCGTCGCAAAGCACCACATCCAACTCTTTGTCAAAAAGATCACGGCCCTCGACGTTACCCACAAAGTTGATACCCGGAGTTTTCTTCAGGCGCTTGAAAGTCTCCTTGGTGAAGGTCGTGCCTTTTTCATCCTCTTCGCCGTTGGACATTAGACCGACTTTCGGGTCCCTTGCACCCATAACGCCCCGAACATAGGCAGATCCCATCACAGCGTATGCGACAAGGTGCTCTGGTTTGGCCTCAGGGTTGGCTCCAGCATCCAAGATGTGGCAAAGACCGTATTCGTTCGGAATGGCTGTGGCGATACCGGCACGATCCACTTCGGGAAGCGTGCGCAGTTTAATGGTGGCCGAGGCCACTACCGCTCCTGTGTTGCCAGCGGAGACAAACGCATCGGCCTGACCGTCCTTCACCATGTTCATGGCCACGTTGATCGAAGACAGCTTTTTGCGACGCACCGCCTTGGCACCAGACTCGCCCATCCCAACCGTCTCCGGGGCATGGACGATCTTGACACGGACGTCATTGAGATTGAGGCCCTGCTTATTGCACTCGGCCTTGAGTGCGTCTTCATCACCAACCAGATATAAGCAATCCAGGTTTGGATAGTTGCGCAGCGCATCGATCGCACCACCGATATTGACTACGGGGGCATTGTCACCCCCCATGGCGTCGAGTGCTACTTTCATGAGTTAGTAGTCTGGGAAAAAAGTCAGAAAAAGATAAGACGATGGCCCTTGATACGAAAAATCACCGTGCCGGTTGTTGCCGGACGGCGATCGTCGGAGCCTTAGTAGACACGAGGTCACAGGGCCTCAACATCGAGCACCTGACGGTTGCGATAGTATCCGCATTCGGGACAGGCGATATGCGAGGGCACTTTACTGCCGCACTCAGGGCAGTCCTTGAGTTGCGGAGCCGACCAGCGATTGGCGCCACGGCGCTTTTTTTGCCGGCTTTTGGAAGTACGTCGCTTGGGAACAGCCATGATGAAATGTGTGTTTAGGGTTGGTCCTTGAGGTCCTTGAGGGCATCGAGGGCGGACCATCGGTCGTCGCCATCGGTTCGGGGCGGCGTGATTAGCCCATCTTCCCCCGGTTTGTCCACTGATAAATACCGGGAATCGATCTTAGATTCGTGAGGTTCATCAGCCTCATCCGAGCGCGGATTGGCCGGAAATTCCATGAGAACCTCTTCTCGCAGGGCATCTGCAACCTCAATTTCGGTTTTTTGACCGATTTCGAGAGAAATCGCAGCAGACTCCAAGGTGATGGTCTGAACGAAGAGATCGAGTGTCCGGACACAGGTAAATTGAAAAGAAGCGGACAACTTTCCGGTGAGCAGGAGCTCGGAATCGAAGCGTTGCGCCCAAAGATCATATTGGAGTGGACCCATGGCCCGAGCGTCTCCGTCCGGCAAATCAAAGAGATCGGCAGCAAGTTCTCCCCTGAGAGCCGCTCCCTCCTCTGGCAGGTCTTCAAGATGGATGGACAGTTTGACTGACATGAACGCGAATGTAGTCGATAGATGTGCAGTTCCAAGTGGAGATTTGGTGGTGGAGATGAATGAAAAGAATTTCCACTCGTCAGTTCGGGTCGCCTCTCTATGTTCAATACTATGGCCATTGACATCGAACTTCTCGCTCGCATTTGTGAAGCTCCTGGCGCGCCCGGGGCAGAAAAAAAGATCCGCGAGCTGATCCTGAAGGAAATTGATGGCCTTGCTGACGAAGTGCGGGTCGACAACATGGGCAATGTCGTCGCCCTCAAAAAAGGTCGCTCATCACAAAAAAAGTGTATGGCAGCCGCCCACATGGATGAAATCGGCTTCATCGTAACCCATATCGATGACAGTGGATTCATACGCTTCAACCCAGTAGGCGGCTTTGATCCCAAAACCCTCACATCCCAACGCGTGATCATTCACGGCAAAAAAGACATCATGGGGGTGATGGGCTCCAAGCCCATTCACATCATGAAACCCGAGGAGCGCAACAGGGCAGTCAAGATCAGCGACTTCTTCATTGATACAGGCATGTCAAAGGCAGCAGTTGCCAAGCAGGTGGAGATCGGCGACTTCATTACCCGCCACTCACCACTGATCGAACTCGGCAACTGTGTCAACGTGAAGAGCCTCGACAACAGGGCGTCGGTCTTTGTTCTAATCGAGACCCTGCGAGCATTCAAAACAAGTCGCGCCAAACCTGCATATGATTTCTACGCTGTGTTCACTGTGCAGGAGGAAGTCGGCCTACGGGGTGCACAAGTATCTGCCATCGAAATTCAACCTGATTTCAGCTTCGGCCTCGACACCACGATTGCCTACGACGTCCCGGGATCTGTCCCTCAGGAACGCTGTACTTCGCTTGGTAAAGGTGCCGCCATCAAGCTGATGGATTCATCTGTCATCTGTGATTACCGCATGGTCAGTTACATGAAGGAAACCGCCAGAAAGCAGAAGATCCGGTGGCAGCCCGAAATTCTGGCCGCAGGTGGCACCGACACAGCACCACTCCAGCGGATGGCTGCAGGAGGTTCGATTGCGGGAGCTGTTTCGATCCCCACGCGCCACATTCATCAGACTATTGAGTCATGCCACAAGAAGGACTTGGAAGCATGTATCAAGCTGTTGGCCGCCTGTGTGCGTGGCCTGGACAAAGGCAACTGGAAGTTTTGAAAAACGGCCCAAATCTGCCTCTACAGACAGCTACATGAACGGGGCTCATCGCTAACGTAAAATTTTGTAGAAGCGAACGCCGTAGGCATGGGCATGACCTCATGCCAAATACAGATATTACAGTTTTCTTAATAAATTTTTTCAAATTCTGCCCGATCAACTGCCGTCACCTAGCAGATTGAATTTTTTCTTACCCCAAGATCCAGAGGGTTCCGAAGTGTAGTATTTCGCAAAGCCCTTGATTTTAAGTGTCATTCATAATGTCGACATTGCAATGATGCACTATATGTTGTAGTGTGAATAATTTGTTGATACTACATGAGCAAAATCGTGTTGACCGAAGTTCCACTCGAGAGCAATGTCTGCGACGCTGAGCGTTGCGCGCTGAAACCTCCATCAGCCCACCCAGATTTCCGCAAGATCTCGGCAATACCACCATCCTACATCACCAACTAATCACGTATTTGCCCCACCATACTTCTGTTTAATAGCAACATCCGGATTTGTTTCTGGCCAATGCCAAAACTCATTCGCCGATCCATCATCCATCCTCTCATTTTTCCATTCCTCCATTTCACACATGTCTGCCACCACCACTGTCAAACTCGGTAACCGCGCCTTCATTCTCGACTCCGAAAAAGCCGAACAAGCTTTCGCTGCTAAAAAAGTCATCAACGGCCGCGACACCATGTTCTTCAATATTCTCCCTCTGAAATATCAATGGGCGTACGACCTGTACAAAACAATCACTGGGAGCCCGAAGACATTACCATGCAGAAGGATGTCGAGCAGTGGCGCTCAGATGAGATTTCTGATGTCGAACGTTGGATCATCAAGATGGGCATCGGCTATTTTTCCGCGGCGGAAGGTATCGTGGGTGACAATGTTCTCCATGTCGTTAGAGAAGTCGTCACCGCTCCCGAACTCAAACTGGTGCTGGGCCGTCATGCTCATGAGGAAAATATTCATGCTGACAGCCTAGTATACATGCTCTCCTCACTCGGCCTCAACCCGCACGAGTGTGAGGCAATGTTTGAAGACATCCCGACTATCAAGGAAAAGAACAATTTTGTAGTTTCCAACAGTCGCTCATTGCGTCGTGACATAGATCTGACCGACACCGCCAACAAACAGGCGCTGGCCAAAAATATCTTCATGTTTGGCCAGGTCATGGAAGGCACACAGTTCTACGGCCTATTTGGCATGATCCTCAGCCTCTACCGCCAGAATAAGTTCCCCGGCATTGGCCAGATGTTTCGCTACACCCTGCGCGATGAGTCCAACCACATTGAAGTCTTCCGTAATCTGTTGATGGACCTCATCGACGAGAATCCCGATATCTGGACTGAAGACTTCAAACAAGATCTCCGCAACACCATGAAGGAGGGTATCGAACTTGAGAAGAAGTTCATTGGTGATTGTCTGCCGGTCTCCGCAATTGGCCTCAACGCTGAAGAGTTCGATCAATACATCGATTATATCGCCGACCGTCGACTTACCTCTTGCGGTTTGGCCCCACTGGGTGACAACACCAACAATCCTTTCCCGTGGCTGGCTGAAATGATGGACATTAAGAAGGAGCAGAATTTCTTCGAAGGCCGTGTCACCGAATACCAAAAGGCATCGGCTCTGGAAAACGTAGACGACGACGAACTCTGAGTCGTTATCAGGTGGTTGCTCAAACCCTGCCAGATGGCTGCATAGGTCCTTGATTCTTGGTCCCTGCTCCCTGTCGGCTTTCCGTCCACCCTTCGCGTCCACAATCACCCAAGCGCCTCTCTATATTTATAAATAACATACCGGCCTACTCATCCATACAGGCTTGCCCGCTATACCAAGAACCCCATACCGCCCCGACTATATGTATCGCTCCGTCAACCCCGATGAAGATCTCATACTCAAACAAGTCATCACTGATCGCTTTGAACTCGACCCTGCCGAAAACAGCTTTTCTTGGCGGGAGGTATTGCCCAAGGATCAGCGTGACCCCATTACTGACATCATTGTCACTCGCGGCAATGACGAGACCCACTTCTCGCTGGAGGATGTAGCGGATGCAATTGGCAATTCTCTAACCGATCTTCTGATTGCTCGCAGCGAGCAAGAAGAGAGCATTTTCTCGGATGAGAACCGCCGCTTCGTATCAGAGGTCGCCCATTCGGTTGCCAACGCACTGACCAAGTCGCTGGATGACGGCGGGCGACTTCGTCTTTCCGAGGCCGACCTCTATCTTTTGATTGAGAAAGCCCTGCTGGAAAACGAGGCTTATGATGTTGCCAAATCTCTGGCCTTTCGACGCTCCATGGAAAAGCATGGCAGTGTGGATACCAGCGCCGAACCTCACACTCTTCCGGTTCGCCTGATCCGCCGCAACGGTAACGTGGTGCCCTGGTCTGAAACCAAAATCGAGATCGCCGTGCGCAAGGCATTTCTCACCATCAAGGAAAATCCCGAGCCTGCCATCGAAATTGCCAAGGGAGTCACCGACCGCATTCGCCTCGGTGATCAGTCCTTCGTTCACATAGAAGATGTCCAAGACATGGTGCAGGAGGAATTGATGCGTCAGGGTCATTTCAAAGCCGCTGAACACTACATCCTCTACCGAGCTCAGCGTGCCCGCCTCCGCATCGAGGAGGAAGAGAATGCCGAAGATCCCAATCAAGAGTTCATGGTTACCGTCACTCAAGATGACGGCACCTCATCATTCTGGGATGGCACCGACCTCAAAAAGCGTATCGCCTTTGCCGCCATCGGTCTGGATATCGACATGCCCGAACCCGAAATTGAACGTGAACTCCGCCGTTCCGTGGGTTCGGAAATCACCACCAAGGATCTCAAGAATACCATCATCCTCAATGCCAAGGCGCTGATTGAGAAGGACTCCGACTTTGCAAAGTTCGCCGGCCGCATCCTCTTGACCTATATCTATGAGGAAGTGCTGGACTGGAGCAT
>JBMYMN010000111.1:0-8957 GCA_049597355.1 Luteolibacter sp. | reverse complement strand
GATAGTGGGGATCTGGTCCTTCATGGATGAGATGGGTGGGCGGACCATCTAACGCGCAAGGGAGGGCGTCTTGGATGGGCGGGAGGCCGAGGGAGATACCTCGAAAACGCCTGTGGGTCAAAGGGTTTGAGCCACCGAAGGGGCCGCATCCAGAAAGCAGGGAAACTGCGGCTGCCAGCCGGTTGCCCGCAACTTGGCATTACTCACCTGCTTATGAGTCCAACCACGCTTGCGGTTGAGGTCGCGAGGACCCCTGGGCGGCAGCGGCCGCTCAAAAAGCTCACTCAGGGCTTCATAACACCCTTTCTGCGTCAGCGGCTGCGAATCGCAGACATTGTAGACCCCGGAGGCCTTGGCTTTCAGCAGGTGGAAAATGGCCGACACTGCATCATCGCGGTGGATCTGATTCAGGAAGCGGCGGCCGTCTTCCTCGATCACGGCCTCGCCATTGAGGAACTTCTTGAGAATGACACTGCGTCCGGCACCATAGATGCCAGCCAAGCGAGCAACAATGCCGCCGGCTGCAATGACCAAGGCCTCAGCCTCAAGCAGAATCTGGCCAGTCTCGCGGTCAGGCTCGGTAGCGCTATCCTCGGTCACCACCCCACCATCCGTCTGGGCGTAAACAGAGCTGCTGGATGTGTAAAGTAAGGGAATACCAGGATAGCGCTCGCTCAGATTGCCGCAGCCATCGAGGTAGACTTTGCGGTAGGCTTCGGCTCCCCCACCCCGTCCCGAAGCGGCGCAGTGGACCACAGCATCCACATCCGGCAGGGATTTCACGGCTTCCTGATCGCTGACATCGCAGGCGATGGAGTCATCGCCGCCCGTAAGCGAGACGGCCGCGACCTGCCAGCCGTCCTCACGAAAGCGCTTCGCTGCTGCCTCACCGAGGTAACCGTATCCGACCAGCAATAGTTTCATTTCATGTCATGGAACCACGCGCCCCTGGAAATTCCAATCAAACTTGATTGGAGTACTGTTTAAGACTTATTTTGGCGCACCCATGTCCACCGAAGCCATCCTCCATACCGCGCGCCAGTTCCTCGACGTAGATCCCAGCGTGCCCATCACCATGGTCCCCATCAACCGCGGGGCTTCCGATCGCACCATTGTCCGGGTCAAGTCACCCGTGCACGAGGACTTTATCGGAATCCACTGGACGGAGGAGCGGGAGGATAACGACCACTTCGTACCGGTTGCGGAATTCCTCAAGAAAGCCCGACTGAAGGTGCCAGAAATCCTTCACGACCGCTCCCACCACCGGGTGGCCCTGGTTGAGGACCTCGGAGACACTGACCTGCTGTCGATGAAGAATGAGCCCTTCGACAAGCGACTACCCTTCTATCGCGCCGCCTTCGAGCAGATCGATCGGCTATTCTTCGCTCGAGTTCCGGATGACTTGGAATTGATGCCAGAGTTCGACGATGAACTTTACCGCTGGGAGCAGGAATACTTTTTTGAATATGCAGTAGAAGGCCACCTCGGCATGAGTGCGGATATACTTCGCGACCATAGTGCCTTCAGTAACCAGGCCGAACAGCTCGGTACCGTGGCGCGCCACCTGGTGCATCGCGATTATCAATCGCAGAATCTGATGATTCACGACAATGATGTCTACCTCATCGACTTTCAGGGACTGCGTCGCGGTCGTCAGGAATACGACCTAGCCTCACTGATCTTCGACCCCTACATGGATCACACGGTAGAGGAGCGCGAGCAACTGCTCGATCTATGGGAGGATGTATCCGACGAACGCCCAGAGACCAGCCTCTTCAACAAATGTGCCTCTCAACGGCTGATGCAGACCATGGGAGCCTACGGCAAGATTTTGAGCAGCGGTGGTGACGAGTGGTATCGCCAGCACATTCCGGTCGCTGCCCGCTTGCTGAGTGCTGTGGTGGAAGACACCGAAATGGAGGAACCTCTAGCTGAGATACTGGAAGCCTTGTGGACATCGTAGTGGCTTGGTCATCGCGAGCCAATTTTTGGCTGAGTTGGCGTGGTTGTTGCGGTGAATTAGCTCAATCACACAAACTGCACCAACCTCAGACGGAAAATTGGCCGCGCCCATAAAAATCGCCACCACATGCGCCGCTGAAGAACCATACCCCAAATCCAAGACTGACCGGTTCAATATTTTGTCCTCACGGCCTATCCGCCCTGGTCTTGATCCGAAAGTTCATGGCCTTTAGTATCAGCGGATCGTGAGCCGCATCTCACCAGCTTTCTTTATCACATGGGTGATCAACACCTTAGTGGCAGCACTTGCTTGGTTCCTGATTCCGGGAACAAGTCTGGATCGTTGGATCTTCAGCGCAGCAGCGAGCACGATGAAGGGGGACAGCATCACTGTGCGGGGCGAGGGCAGCCATGCAAATCCTTGGCAACTACACACAAGCGGTAGCCGCACGGCCTCTAATTTGCCTCCGGCCAGCATCGGTCTCAAAGACAACCTTGCAGGCATTTTCCAATCCTCTCCGCATTCCCCCATCGACATGGCGGTGATCTTTAATAACCTGCGCCGGCTAGGCACCCAAAAGCTCGCCTTCTCGCCCATGCTGTCTTGGGACGAGCCTGATGCCATCGGTCTGGTCGCCATGGAGAACACCCTGTCCGAGTTCAACTCAGTGGTATTGGCAGCACCGGTCACCCGAGGTGCCACCGCTGAGAGTCTGCCGCCCTACTTTCGCCGAGCTTCGCTCGCAACCGAGTCCATTTCTGGCGACTTATCAGGTATTCCAGTCGTCAACCGAGTCTCCATTCCCAATCTGATTCATGGAGGCGAGAACAGCCTGGCCGGCTTCGGAGTTATCGATTCTGAACCCACGGCCGAAGCCATTCATCTGATCGCCCGGTGGGACGACCGCATCGTCTTTGCGTTTCCCGTAGTGGCTGCAGCACAAAATCTTGAGATCGGCGTGGATGACCTACTGATCGAAGTAGGTAGCCACATTCAATTCGGCAAACAGGGCCCAAAGGTCGAGATTGATGAGTTCGGACGGCTCGCTATTGACTTCAATCAAGAAGTGGAAACCGACTTGTTGGCTGAAGACCTGATCGATGCCGAGCTGTCTATGTCTGAACTTCCCGCCCTGAAGAATGCGCTACTCTGTGACTTGCGGAGCCACGCCGACATCACCACACGTCACTTCAATAGGTTGTTGATTCCAAGTATTGAGAAATTAATGAGCAGCCATACTGAATCCGGGCAGGGGGATTTCATCCGCCTTGCCAGTCACTGGGAGTTACTCATCCTTTTTGTCGTGGCATTCAGTTGGTCAATCGGCAACTACCGTAACTGGATCATTCTGGTCATTCAGTTGGCGCTATTACCTATCGCTGTGTTTTGGGGAATGAGGCATGGCATCTGGCTTCCCGGACTCGGCATGGTCATCATTGTGCTAATTGGTTGGGTATGCAGCTCATTTTTTGGGCGAGGACGCAAGCAAACCACTTCCATGCCGCGTCTGGACCGCCTGTTATTCGAAACGAGTTCGGAAGACCGCATGAAAATTCCAGACTCCTCCGACCACTCCGCGGAGAGTCAGGATTATGCCTTGGCCCCGAAGAACGCGGGTCTAGACTCCACGCATGAATCCGACTGACAAAGCCGCAGCCTTGATCGAGGCCCTGCCTTACCTGCAGGACTTTCGCGGTAAAACTTTCCTAATCAAGATGGGAGGATCGGCCATGGAAGATCCCGACCTGGTGGCCAAAGCGATGCGCGATATCGTCTTTCTCGAAGTCGCCGGTATCAATCCCATCGTGGTACATGGTGGTGGCAAAGCCATCTCGGCTGCGATGGAGAAGGCCGGTCTGAAGGCGAGGTTCGTCGGCGGTTTTCGGGTCACCACGCCCGAGGCTATCGACATCGTCAGCAAGACACTGTCCGAAGAGATCAATCCCAAGCTGGTAAAGATGATCCGGGATTACGGCGGCAAGGCCGTCGGCATTCCGGGCACCGACGTATTCTTAGGTGAACGCACCAAGGGCACTGATGACAACGGCGACAAGATTGACATCGGCCGCGTCGGTGAGGTGGTCGGCTGCCAGCTAGGCCATACCGGGAGCGCCCACCAAGCCGCCATCGTGCCCGTGATTTCTCCACTGGCCTCCGAACTCTCCACCGGTAAGCCCCTCAACATCAACGCCGACCTCGCGGCCGCGGCTCTGGCCAAGGAGCTCAAGGTCTCCAAACTGGTCTATCTTTCCGACGTGCCCGGTCTCCTGGCGGATGCCAAGGATCCCGACACCCTCATCCACTCAGTCAACAGTAAGGAGGCCAGGGGCTTGATTGACGACGGCACCATCTCGGGTGGTATGATTCCCAAGATCAATAGTGCCATCGACGCACTGGATGCCGGTGTCCGCAAAGTTCACTTCGTGGACGGCCGTCTGCCCCACGCTCTGCTACTCGAAATCTTCACCAACAGCGGCATCGGCACCGAAGTCGTTCGATAACACCCCCGATCAACATGGTCCGCATAGCCTGCGTCCAGTATGAGTTGCGCGAAAACGTCAGCTTCAAGGAATTTACCAACAAGGTGAATACCCAGGTCACGACGGCAGCCTGCCAAAAAGCCGACTTTATTCTATTTCCCGAGTTCTTTTCGTTACAGCTACTCTCCAGTTGCGGCGATCTCCGAGACAAAGAAGGCATTCAAAAAATCGCCCGCGAGTTTACAAAACCACTTATCGAATTCTTCTCATCTCTGGCTAAAGAGCATGACATATACATCATAGCCGGCAGCCATCCGGTAGAGGAAGGCCGCAGGATCTTCAACAAAAGCTTCGTTTTTGATCCTAAAGGACGACATATCGCTCAACCCAAGCTACACATCACCCCCTTCGAACGAAATGACTGGGACATCGTTGGCGGCAATGAGTTGATCGTGATGAAGACACCGAAGGCGATCATCGGTGTGCAGATCTGCTACGATGTTGAGTTTCCGGCAGCCTCCCACTTACTGGCCGATGAGGGCATTGATATTCTCTTCGTTCCCTATTGCACGGACGACCATCAGGGCATGCTGCGGGTTCGTTACTGCTGCCAAGCACGTGCGGTGGAACATCAACTCTATGTCGCTACGGCGGGCCTTGTTGGCGCGCTGCCCAAGATTGACTCGATGAGTGCGCACGATGCCCAAAGCGCAGTGTTTACGCCTTCGGATCATGGATTCGCCGAAGCGGGAATCGCAGCTATTGCCAATTCCAACATAGAAACCATTCTCTTTGCCGATTTGGACATTGATGCTCTTCACCATGTCCGCGACAGGGGCACGGTCACGCCTAAAAAGGACCAGCGCAGGAATCTACTCAAGGTTCTCGCTGGCGATCAGTTGAAAATCATTCGCCATCCATTGGGCTAACACTCTCTGGCGAAGGCAAAAAAAGAGCCCCGCACCATGTTTCCATGATGCGGGGCAAATACCTGGCAACGACCTACTCTCACAGGGCCTATCGCCCCACTACCATCGGCGCTGCAGCGTTTCACTTCCGGGTTCGGGATGGGACCGGGTGGTTCCACTGCGCTGTGGTCACCAGAGTTGAAATTCTTCGAATGGTAGAACCTCGGGCTCTGGTGGCCTCAGATGCGTGTCACATATATTTGTAAGGGTAACTGCTGACCTTCGGCCAAGGGCCGCTCCCTGACATCCACATGGAGAAAATCATCAAAGATACTACAAGTTCTACGTGTGAACTTGAACAATTCTGTATTCCAAAAACAGGAATCAAGCCGAACGGATGATTAGTACTTCTCAGCTGCACGTGTTACCACGCTTCGACCTAAAGCCTATCAACGTCATGGTCTCTGACGATCCTTCGGGGAAAATTCATCTCAGGAATGGCTTGGCGCTTAGATGCTTTCAGCGCTTATCCGTTCCACACTTAGCTACCCGGCCGTGCTCTTGGCAGAACAACCGGCGCACCAGAGGTGTGTCGATTCCGGTCCTCTCGTACTAGGAACCGAACCCTTCAATTTTCCTACGCCCACAGAGGATAGAGGACCGAACTGTCTCGCGACGTTCTGAACCCAGCTCGCGTGCCGCTTTAATTGGCGAACAGCCAAACCCTTGGGACCTTCTCCAGCCCCAGGATGCGACGAGCCGACATCGAGGTGCCAAACCACGCCGTCGATATGAACTCTTGGGCGTGATAAGCCTGTTATCCCTAAGGTACCTTTTATCCGTTGAGCGACGGCAATTCCACATTCAACCGCCGGATCACTTAGGCCTGCTTTCGCATCTGCTCGACTTGTAGGTCTCACAGTTAGGCGGGTTTATGCCTATGCACTCGACACACGGTTACAAACCGTGCTGAACCCACCTTCGCGCTCCTCCGTTACTCTTTAGGAGGATACCGCCCCAGTAAAACTGACCGGCTGACACTGTTCCCCGCCCGGATTCACGGGTCGAGGTTAGATTTTCCAACACCCAAGGGTGGTATCTCACTGGCGACTCCACGATGTCCTAAAACACCGCTTCAAAGTCTCCCACTTATGCTGAGCATGAAAATCGAAAAACCAATGACAGCTTACAGTTAAGGTCTATAGGGTCTTTCCGTCCTTCTGCGGGTAGCCGGCATCTTCACCGGCACTACAATTTCACTGAGCTCCTGGTTGAGACAGCGGACAACTCGTTGCACGATTCGTGCAGGTCGGAACTTACCCGACAAGGAATTTCGCTACCTTAGGACCGTTATAGTTACGGCCGACATTCACGGGGACTTGGACTCAAAGCTTCGCCACAAGGGCTAACATCTCATCTTAATCTTTCCGCATTGGTCACGTGTCACATCCTATACATGGCCTTGCGGCTTGGCAGAATGCTGTGTTTTTGCTAAACAGTCGGTTGGGCCATTTCACTGCGGCCTAGGAAACCTAGGCACCCCTTATTCCGAAGTTACGGGGCCAATTTGCCGAGTTCCTTAACCAGGGTTCACTCTTACGCCTTGGTATATTCTACCCACCCACCTGTGTCGGTTTACGGTACGGGTCACTTAGCATACGCCGGACCTTTTCTTGGCACAACCTTTGGTATTGCGGATCAGCCGTAGCTTCACCTCGGAATCCAATCACCTGGATACCTCCAGTCATGCGTCAGTCCGGTTTAAGGGTCGCAAGTGCAGGAATATTAACCTGCTGTCCATCGCCTACGCCTATCGGCCTCGGCTTAGGTCCCGACTAACCCCGGGACGAAAAACGTTGCCCGGGAAACCTTGGGTTTACGGCGGCCGGGGATTTCACCCGGCTTATCGTTACTCATGTCTGCATTCTCTCTTCTAAGCGCTCCACGGTCAGTCGCCATCGCGCTTCAACGTACTTAGAATGCTCCTCTACCACGCCCTAGTAAACTAGGACATCCAGAGCTTCGGTATTATGCTTATCGCCAATCATTTTCGGCGCAAGGTCTCTCGATGAGTAAGCTATTACGCATTTTTTAAATGGTGGCTGCTTCTAAGCCAACATCCTCACTGTCTATGAAACCTCACCTCCTTTCCACTGAGCACAATTTAGGCACCTTAGCTGCTGGTCTGGGTTGTTTCCCTCTCGACGACGAAGCTTATCCCCCGCCGACTCACTGCTGCGCTCCATTGAATGGTATTCGGAGTTTGATAGGGGTTGGTAGGCGGGTATGCCCCCTAGCCCTGTCAGTGCTCTACCCCCACTCATCAGCACGCAACGCTGCACCTAAATGCATTTCGAGGAGAACCAGCTATCACGGGGTTTGATTAGCCTTTCACTCCGACCCTCAGCTCATCCGAGAATTTTTCAACATTCACCGGTTCGGTCCTTCACGCAGTATTACCTGCGCTTCAACCTGGCCAAGGGTAGGTCACCTCCGCTTCGGGTCCAGCACATGCAACTATGGTCGCCCTATTCGGACTCGCTTTCGCTACGCCTGCGTCCCAGAAGGACTTAGGCTTGCCACATATACTGACTCGCAGACTCATTAAGCAAAAGGCACGCCATCACAGGACAAGCCTGCTCTGACACCTTGTAGGCACACGGTTTCAGGTTCTATTTCACTCCGCTCACAGCGGTTCTTTTCACCTTTCCCTCACGGTACTGGTACACTATCGGTCGCTAACTAGTATTTAGCCTTGGAGGGTGGTCCCCCCATCTTCATACGCCGTTTCACGTGTGGCGTATTACTTGCACCTAGCCAAATCGGATTTCGAACACGGGGGTCTCACCCTCTGTGCCGCAGCTTTCCATCTGCTTATTCTATCGTCATTGATCACTAATGGTTGGGCTGGTCCCCGTTCGCTCGCCACTACTAGGGGAATCTCGGTTGATTTCTTTTCCTCCGGTTACTGAGATGTTTCACTTCACCGGGTATTGCGTACGCTTCCCTATTTTATTCAGGAAGAGACGACGGAGGATTAACTCCGCCAGGTTACCCCATTCGGAAATCTTCGGATCAGCGGTTTTGTGCACCTACCCGAAGCTTATCGCAGCTTATCACGTCCTTCATCGCCTGTTAGCACCAAGGCATCCACTGTGTGCCCTATAAAGCTTGATTCCATGTTTGAAATCAGGCTGACAGGAATTCCTATCGACCTGTAAGAGGTCTCTAGGGTTCTTGTTCGTAAGTGTCGTTCATCGTTACCGACTCACGACACTTGCCGTAAAAAATAATCTATTTTGGGAATCAGAATATATTCAAGGACCACGTAAGAACAAACGGTGCGGAGTATGATCTCCGCCTCTCATTTATTTGTAGTCTTTAAATTATTTCTCCATATGGATGTCAAAGAGCGACCATGGTGGTCTTTAATTCTTTTTCGATCATTTGAAAATGGTGGGCCTGATAGGACTCGAACCTATGACCCCCGCCTTATCAAGGCGGTGCTCTAACCAACTGAGCTACAGGCCCGCTGGAATGGTGGAGGTTACCGGATTCGAACCGATGACATTCTGCTTGCAAAGCAGACGCTCTACCAACTGAGCT
>JBMYMN010000110.1:0-8985 GCA_049597355.1 Luteolibacter sp. | reverse complement strand
CCAGCGAAGAGGATACTGCGCGCTTCGTTCTCAGACAACTCCTTGCTCACGCAGTTGGTGATCCACCTCATCGAAATCAGCCGCCTGGTCGGCCTCACCCATGCCTCCATCTCGGATGGACTGAATCCGACGACGCACGCCCACCTTACTGCGAGGACCCGTGATGAGACCACGAGCCGTGCCGAAGACATAAGGAGCGACCATCGCCAAGCCGAGCACACCCAGACCAAGACCTATCCCACGGCGCGCAGAACCATGCATCATGTCTCCGATGACAAGGCCGGCTGAGGCTCCCAAAATAGCGGGGGCCGTCAGTGCAGAATTCTCAACCCAAGAGGGGTTGCTGTGCTTGTGCTCATCACTCATGCATTAACAATAAGCTGGTTGCAGCAATAGGACAACCGATAAAATTGGGTTTTGTCGAAGCGACAATTGCTGCAAGCTCTCACCCGCATGTCCGAGCATTCCGATTCCTATGCCCTCATCCTCGCCGGAGGTTCCGGTACTCGCTTCTGGCCCCTCAGTCGCAATCGCCGACCCAAACAGTTGATCGACCTGTTTGGTGATGGCACCCTCTTGGATCAGGCCATCCAGCGACTACAAGGGCTCGTGCCCACCGAGAACATCCTGATTTTGACCAATGCGATGCAAGAGGATGCCGTGCGTGAAATCGCCTCCATGCTACCAGTGGAAAATATTGTGGCTGAACCTGCAAAACGCGACACCGGACCGGCCGTGGCACTGGGAATCGGCCTGGTGGCCGCTCGCAATCCTAAGGCGACGATGATGGTGTTGCCCTCTGACCAACTGATCCGTGACACCGGTGCCTTTCAGTCGGTGATGGGCGATGCACTGGATGCCGCTGAGCATTCCGACGGCCTAGTGACTATTGGCATCAAACCGACTTGGCCCTGCCCTTCCTATGGCTATATCGAGCGTGGTGAAACCGCAGCCATCGGCGCTCCTCTCACTCACCCCACCTACGAGGTCGAACGCTTCCGCGAAAAGCCCGATCCCGAACTTGCTCAGCAATTTCTCGACCAAGGCGGCTTCTCATGGAACGCGGGCATGTTTGTCTGGTCACTGCCCACCGTCATCGGCCAACTCAAACAGCACGCTCCAGATCTCGCCGACTTCATCGCCGAACTCGAGTCCTCGAAGAACATCATGCAGACCGTGACCGATCGCTTCCCAGAGCAGATCCCGCGCTCCATCGACTACGCCCTCATGGAAAGTGCCGATCGGGTGCTCAATATTGAAGCCACCTTTGACTGGGACGACGTCGGCTCTTGGATCTCGGTTGCCAAATATCTGGACGAAGGAGAGGACGGCACCGTGACAAACACAGCGATTAGTGAATTCGAGAGCACCGACAACATTATATACAACACCAAGCCCAACAGCCGCATTGCTCTCTGCGGTGTCGACGACCTAATTGTAGTGCAAACAGAGGATGCACTGCTGGTGTGCAAACGAGACCGGGCGGATGAAATCAAACACCTCGTCGACAAGCTCCCGCCAGAATTGCTCTAGTTGGCCTGCTCTCCATTTATAATGAGCGACTATTTCACCTCGTGATGTCTCAATCCCATCCCGCCCTGGCGATTGACCTTGGTGATGCTCGTATCGGCATCGCCGCCACCGACGATATGGGCATCATGGCCCATCCGGTAGAAACCATTCACCGCCAAAAAACCGATCCTCTGGAACGTATCGCGCATCTGGTAAAGGAGCGCCGGGTTCGCACCCTGATTGTCGGTCTGCCGCTTCACAGCGACGGCAGCGAGGGGGAAGCCGCAGCCAAGGCCCGGGCATTCGGCAAGCAATTGAGCGTACTGATGCCTGAGCTGCCACTGGAATTCGTCGACGAGAGCTTCACCACCCTGAGCGCGGCCGTTAAGCTACGCGAAGCGGGCCGCAAGACCAAGCAGCACAAGGCCGTGATCGATCAGGCAGCTGCGGTGGAAATCCTCAACGTATGGCTTGCTGACCGCTGATCAAATCTTGGGAATTTCGTAACCTTTGCGGTAATTCGTCTCGTTAAAGGCCTTGATTGCATCGTTGCCCGATACCATGCCGGTATTGGGATCGATGATCACCTTGGTGCCGACGTGGCAACCGACTTTGGTTAGATCGACATTCCATTCCTTGAGTTGTGCGTGCTGACGCTCGATGCAGTCGAGCAGCATGTCGTCCTGCGGCACGGCAGCTGGAATTTTTTCCAGGGGAATCTCTTCGCTTGCGCGCATCGATATGTTGGCAAAATGCGATAGATTCGCCGACTTGTGCGAATGCTTGATTGGTGCCGTGAGGTCATCGGCTCTGCGTGAGCGCACGCAATCAAAGAAATTCTGCATGTGACCGCGACCGGCATCACCCGGGAATTTCTGGGTGCGGGTCTTGCCGTCGGGACCGACCACATAACCGCCACCGCGGCCACCGCGAAATTCACCCTTCTCACCTGTAACAATGACACCGACACGGGTGCCCTTGTAAACCACCGCAGCATTCTTCTTGGGTGTCTGCCACATGTTATTGACCTCAAAGGTGCATGGAATGCCACCAAGCTTGAAAATCGCGGTCTGCATGTTGGCCGTATTGCCCGCGTCATTCCAACCGAAGCGCCCTCCGTAACTGTAGATTTCAGAGGGCATATCCGGATCACCGGCAAACCATGCCAGCACATCGAGTTCGTGAGGACCTTGGTTGCCCATATCGCCATTGCCGGTGTTAAAATCCCAGTGCCAGTCGTAGTGGAGCTGCGGACGCATGATGGGCTGATCCTTCGAGGGGCCGAGCCAAAGGTCGTAGTCGATGGTCTTAGGGGGCGTGATGGCCTTGCCGACCTTACCGATGGAGGCACGGTTGCGAAAGCAGTTGCCATACATCGACTTCACTTCACCGATACCACCCTCCTTGATGAATTTGAGAGCCGCGTGCAGACCCTTGTCGGAGCGGTTCTGAGTGCCGGCCTGGACGATTCGACCGGTCTTTTCGACCACAGCATTCATCTGGGCACCGGACCATACGTCCCAAGAGACCGGCTTCTCCACATACACATCCTTACCGGCTTGGCAGGCGTGGATGGTGTGCAAGGCATGCCAAAAGTTGGGGCTGGCCAGAATCACTGCGTCAATATCCTGGCGCTCCAAGAGCTTGCGGTAGTCTTGGATTTTCTCGACCTTATGTTTGAACTGGCCGGCCACTTTATCCATGTGCGCGGTATCGGGATCACAGACGGCAACCAACTCAACTCCAGCGATGCCGTGGGCCTGCTTGGAGAGACCGCGGCCACGGCCACCGCAACCGATCAGGGCCGCGCGAATGGTATTGTTGGCACCCTTGGTCTGGCTGTAGCTGAGAGCCGAAGTAGACAGCATGGCACCACCCGCGGTGGCGAGGAAGCGACGACGCGAGGAGTTCGGAGAGTAAGAAGCGTTCATGGATTTACGGGTCTGTGGTTGATTGAGATTCTGTGACAAATTTTTTAGATGGGCCTGTGTTACGTCAACAGGCTTTTGTTTCTGGAGTGCGGCGAGCAGCTTTGAGCGGTCGATTTCAGGGCTTCAGCTCTTTGATCATGAAGTTGCGGTAAAATATCTCTTGGCCCTCGCTTTGCAGGCCGATGCCGCCGCTCATTAATGGCTCGCCGGGCTCCTTCCTGTCCTTCATCGGGTCGCGCAAGTTGGTAATCTTATTCACCACCACACCGTTGTGGATGATGGTTACCGAATCGGCGCCAAGAACGATGGCTTCAAGTGTGTTCCACGCGCCGTGGGGATTGGAGTTTGGTTGATCACCTGGGTAACGGGCCAGCACAGTGCGCTTGCCAAAGGGATTGGCGAGACGAGCCACCCCACCCTTGTCTTTGGCCAGATAGCGATCGGTACCCATCTCGACAAAGGTATTGCTGAAGGGACCAAGCTTGGAAGCCATCCAGAAACTGCCGGGCGCATCGGCCTTCATGTTGATCTCAACGGACTTGGGCCGGTTGTCCTCCACACATTTGGAGTTGAGGTCCACATGGCTCATCAAGCCCGCGTTCATCGCGGCCCTCTCCTTACCCCAACGGTAATCCACCTTCACGTGATAATGGGTATATGGTTTCTTGGTGGTAATGAGACCATTGGTGCCTTTCTTCACGTGAATGTATTCTTTCTCGGCCAAGAATACGTCCTGCTTGTTTGCATCCGCAATGTAGCCGGTACCACGGAAATAGATACGGAAGCCGTCCAGGCTACCCTGATAGAGCGGTTCGAAGCCTCCATTGTTTCCTGACCCGCCCTCATCGGCATGGCAGTTGCATGCCATGATGCCGAGAGACACAAAAAGCACACCGAATCGGGAAGAGATCATCATAGGATACAGTCATTACGAGTTTCGACTGTGGGTCTTACAAGTTTGGTGTCACTTCATGCGGTGGTCGATGGTGTAAACTGAATGAAAAGCCCTACTATATGCAAAAAAAGTGACACATCCCCATAAAGCCATAAGACTTTGCCCCGCGTGGAGCAATCCCCAGCATGTAGAAAGCCCAAGATTGGGCGAATCATTCAGGATGTGCCCTCTCACTTACCAAACTTGGACTCTAGCCCAGCGCATTGCATGCTGGCATCACTGTGTATGCTCTGGTGACTAACAAGCCCACCAAAACAGACCCTTTCTAGACCTTCTCATCAGCAAATCACGTGCGACTCAAAATTACCATCGCCTACGACGGCAGACCCTTCAATGGCTGGCAGGTTCAGGCCTGCGGCAACACCGTTCAGGATCACCTTCACAAGGCACTCGAGGAGACCGCAAAGCATCCCATCAAACTCCACGGCTCGGGACGCACTGACACGGGGGTTCATGCGTTGGCCCAAGTTGCCCACTTTGACGCTCCAGACGAACTGACGATGAATCCTTTCAACTGGGTTCCGGCACTCAACACCAAGCTGCCGGCCACCATCCGAGTGATGAGTTGTGATGAAGTTGCAGCGGATTTCCATGCCCGCTTTAACGCCAGCGGAAAAATCTATCACTACGACATTGCCACCGATCCGGTGCTACCGCCGCACAAGGCCGGTCTCGCATGGCACCTGCCCAAGCTACTGGATGCCGCCGTGCTCAAGCAGGCCCTCAGCCTCTATCTAGGCCGTCACAACTTCCACGCCTTCGCCGCCTACCGCGGCAACGAGGAGCCAGACGCGGACTGGCACCGCACCATCCGGCAGGCCAACTTGGAAACCCGCGATGACGGTTACAGGATCACCTTCGAGGGCGACGGTTTCCTCTACAAAATGGTGCGTCTCATGACAGGTGCAGCCGTTCATGTGGCGCAAGGCCGTATGCGCTTGGAGGACTTCAGCCAATTACTCGACCAGCCAGAGGAAGAAACGCTGCCTCATGGCAAGTCTCCCATTTGCGCACCTGCCGACGGACTCTACCTGCAAAGAGTCATCTATTAAGCCATGAAACTCATCGCCAAACTCAAAGCCACATGAAACGCCTCCTCTTCCTTGCCAGTGCATTGCTTTGCTTCGGTGTCCAAGCCCAAGACAAACCAAACATCGTCTTCATCCTCAGCGACGACCAAGGTTGGACCGACTACGGTTTCATGGGTCACGACGTGATCCAGACACCACATCTCGACAAACTGGCTGATCGCAGTCTGGTCTTCGAGCGCGGCTATGTCGCCTCCCCGCTGTGCCGCCCCTCGCTGGCCACCATGGCCACCGGTCGCTGGCCTTTCGAACACGGCATCACTGGCAACGACGTTGAAGGAATGAGGGATCGTGCCACTCGTGACCTCCCCATGCGCAATGCCTTCCACAAATTCCCCAGTTTTATTAAGCTACTAACGGACAATGGTTATGTCGCCCACCAATCCGGCAAGTGGTGGGAAGGCTCATGGCAAGAAGGCGGCTTCACCGCAGGCATGACCCATGCCGACCCGAAGCGTGGGGGCAGGCACGGTGACGCCGGACTTACCATCGGCCGTAAAGGCATGACGGAGATCACCGGATTCATCGATGGTGCCATCGAAGCCAAGAAACCCTTCCTCATCTGGTATGCACCCTTCCTTCCTCACACCCCGCACAATCCTCCGGAGCGCTTGCTCAACAAATACAAGGCCGACGGCCGTGCTGCCGACGTCACCAAATACTACGCCATGTGCGACTGGTTTGATGAGACCTGCGGTGAGCTGATAGGTCATCTCGATAAGCGCAAGATCGCCGACAACACCCTCATCATCTACTTCTGCGACAACGGCTGGGCGGCTGCCAGCACCCGCAAGGACGATCCCGATCAGAAAATCTGGAAGGGCTTCGCCCTGCGTTCAAAAGGATCACCATTCGAAATGGGTATCCGCACCCCGGTCATGCTCACCTGGCCCGGCAAACTGACACCTGCACGCACTCAGCAATTCGCGCACGCCATCGATCTGTTTCCGACCATTGCCGCCGCGGCAAACCTTGAAGCGCCCAACGAGCTTCAAGGTGTGAATCTACTGGATGAAAAAGCGCGCGGTGAGCGTAATACGATCTTTGGTGTCACTCACGCCATTCACAACATGACGCCGGGCAAACCTGATAACACCCTGCAGTATCTGTGGTGTATCGAAGAGGAATGGAAACTGATGGTGCGCTACCCTGGAAAAAACATTACCCGTTATGCTCTGATTCATTCGTGGGACGACAAGACTCCACTGCGCCTCTACAACCTCATCAAAGACCCCCACGAAAAAACTAATCTGGCCGTCAAGCATCCCGAGATCGTGAAACGCCTGAAGGCAAAGATCGATACTTGGCACCAGCCGGTGATCGAACCCGGCCTACCCAAAGAGTGAGCCGTTTTACCTTGAATTTCAGTCCTTTCTGACTGATTGTCTTCTTTGCCGCTCCCCGGACGGTCGCTGTTCTCATGCAAATGAGGCCAGAGGAAAGTCCGGACACCAAAGAGCAGCGCGCCTTGCGAAAGCAGGGGACGGGAACTGCGAGGAACCCGGACGGAAAGTGCAGCAGAGAGTAGTCCGCCGATGGATCGTGAGGTCACAGGTAAGGGTGAAAGGGTGAGGTAAGAGCTCACCGCGCCGAGGGCAACCGAGGTGGCAGGGCAAACCCCGCGCGGTGCAAGACACAACAGGGAAAGGGCTGCTCGCCCGTCATACTCCCGGGTATTAGTCGCATAGAGAAATGACCGTACAGTTCCACCAGTCCAACTGCGGAACGGACAGAATCCGGCTTATAGGGGAGCGGCAGCTTTTTAAGCGAGGACAGAACGCCCGAAGGGTCGGAGAGCAAAGCGAACCGACATCACATCAACTTCATGGCCGGCGGGCCATGCATCCCGCGTGGATCGAGCGGAGCGAGATCAATCCGGCTTATAGGGGAGCGGCAGCTTTTTACCCTCATCCCAGAATGTTCCCGCCGCTACGAGAGCCTTATTGTGGGCCTTCAACTCTCCCAACAATTCCTGCACCAAATCAGGTTTCTCGGCCGCACGATTGATGCGTTCGTGCAAGTCTTCCTCCACATTAAATAGTAGCGGCGACTCCACAATAGCCTTGAAGCCATAAACATTTCCCAGCTGTGAGCCCAGACGCACATGGATCTTCCAAGGACCCCTGCGATAGGCCGCTGCCTTGTTGTCCGAATAGGAATAGACAAAGCGGAAAGCTCCTTCAGGTTTCTTGCCTAGCTTTGGGGAGAGTAGCCCACGGATGTCGCGACCGTCGATGGCTTGGTTGGCGGGCACCCGTACGCCACAAATGGCGAACAGTGTCGGCAGGACATCCAACGTACTCGCAGGTTCAAGGCTACGATTCTTCTCGATCACTCCCGGCCAATGGAAAATACCAGGAACCCTGAAGCCGCCCTCCCAAGACGCACACCCCTTACCGTCCCGGAAAGGCCATGCGTAACCAACATGCATCCGTGCTTCGCCATACTTAGCATGCTTCTCGGTATTTCGATAACGCAGCCACGGTCCGTTATCTGATGAAAAGATGATGAGGGTATTCTTCTCAATGCCTTGCTCCTTGAGGGTCTTGAGCACGGAGGCCACGGAGTGATCCACTTCGGCCATCACATCACCAAGTAGGCCTCGTCTGGATTTGCCCAGAAAGGCCTCATCGGCATAGAGGCCGAGATGTGGTTGGTTGTGTGCAATGTAGGCGAAGAAGGGTTCGTCTTTATGGGAGCGTATGAACTCGACCGCAGCCTTGGTGTAGCGACTGGTGAGTGAGGCGCAGACCCTCTCATCGGTAGGCAAGTTATCCGCGATTTGCGCATAGCCCTGGATCGGGTCATTGCCATGGGGATCGCTCTTGAGCAACTTGGCATTGCCATAGTCGTGGCTGACATTCGTGCCCAACCACAGATCAAAGCCATGCGCGAGCGGAAGAGCATCTGCACTCATCGCATTCTTATCGTTGGGATTACCAAGGTGCCATTTGCCAAACATACCTGTCTTGTAACCAGCGGACTTGAGCCCTTCGGCCAAAGTCAGTTCCTTGGTATGAAGGTGACGCGAGGCGGAAGGCCCAATCACCCATGAGCCGAGACCCGAACGCTGGGGATAACGGCCGGTCAAGAGCGCGTAACGCGATGCGCTGCAGGCAGCCGTGCTGACATAAAACTGAGTGAAATGAGTCCCCTCACGAGCCAATTGGTCGATGGCAGGCGTTTCGATAACGGGGTTGCCATTGAAACCGAAGTCGCCGTAGCCGCTGTCATCCAGAAAAAAGAGTATGACGTTGGGACGATCCATGATGGGCCGCCGTTCGGAACGACCATCACTGGAACAATTGAGAATGCCCGGGAGAGCAATCCACAGCATGCGTATGAGTGCACAGCGCATTGGGCGGTCAAAATATCATGTTGCACGCCTGTGGGAAGGGCGAAGAACGCTGGAAGAGAGAACCAAAGCCAGGAGAGCCAAAACCAAGAGAGCCATGGACAACAAATCAGCGACATGGGCTCAGGACATGAGTTCGGAACA